>JAJDVB010000219.1 GCA_022826345.1 Alphaproteobacteria bacterium | reverse complement strand
CCTTGTATCATCGCCCAGGCCGGTATTCAAGGGGGTGTCGGTGTCCGGTAAGCCATTGTTACATAGCCGAAAATACCAGAAATTATCCCTCCAGGCGTCTCGGGGCATCTCAAGGCCCCGCCTGTCCCAATCTCCGAAAATAGCTCCCTATTTAAGTGCCGCCGATATCGACGCCGATCCGAACGTCTGCGTCCGCTCCCGCCATTACTTACCTGCTTTCAAGGTGTTGGATCACACGATTTGAGAGGATTGTTTCCCGCGACCCGGCGTCAGTGCGCGTCGGCCCAGCTTGCACCGGTGCCGATATCAACGGTGAGCGGCACGTCGAGATGGGCGGCGCTCTCCATCATCCGCGTGACGACGGCGCCAGTCTCCTCGACCTCCGCCTCCGGCACCTCGAACACCAGCTCGTCGTGCACCTGGAGCAGCATCCGCGCGCTCAAGCCCTTGGCCTCCAGCGCACCCTGCATCGGGATCATCGCGCGCTTGATGACATCGGCCGCGGCACCCTGGATCGGAGCGTTGATCGCTGCCCGTTCCGAGAACGCCCGGCGTGCTGGGTTGCGGTCGTTGATGCCCGGCAGGCGGCACTTGCGGCCGAACAGCGTGGTCACGAAGCCTTCCGCGTGGGCCACCTTCTTGGTGTGTTCCATGTAGTCCTTGATGCCGGGATACTGCGTGAAATAGGCCTCGATAAGCCGCTTGGCCTCGGCCTGGGGGACGCCGATTTGGCGCGCCAGTCCGAAGGCGCTGATGCCGTAAATGATCCCGAAGTTGATCGCCTTGGCCGAACGGCGAACCATCGGGTCCATGCCCTCCAGCGGCAGGCCGAACACCTGGCTCGCGGTCAGCGCGTGGATGTCGGTCCCGTCGCGAAACGCATCCTTGAGCGCCTCGACACCCGCGACATGGGCGAGGATGCGAAGCTCGATCTGCGAGTAGTCCGCGGACATCAGCACATGGCCGGGCGCGGCCACGAAGGCGCGGCGGATGCGCCGGCCTTCCTCGGTGCGGATCGGGATGTTCTGCAGGTTGGGGTCGTTGGAGGAGAGCCGGCCCGTGTTGGCGGCGGTCATCGTGTAGGTGGTGTGGACGCGCCGGGTCCGGGGATCGATGTGCTCGACCAGCGCATCCGTGTAGGTGCTCTTGAGCTTGGTCAACTGACGCCAGTCGAGCACTCGCGCCGGCAGGTCGTGGCCTTGGGCCGCAAGCTCTTCGAGGATGTCGGCGCCGGTGCTGTAGGCGCCCGACTTGCCCTTGCGCCCGCCCTGGAGCCCCATCTCCTCGAACAACACTTCGCCCAGCTGCTTGGGCGAGCCGATGGTGAAGGGATGGCCGGCGAGGGCGTGGATTTCGCTCTCCAGAGACTCAATTCGGCTGGCGAAGTCTGTGGACAGCGCGACGAGCTCGCCCTGGTCGACCAGGATGCCGGCGGATTCCATCTGCGCGAGCACGGCAATCAGTGGGCGCTCGATCCGCTCGAAAACCGTGGTGAGGCGATCGGCGACGAGGCGCGGCCGAACGACCCGGTGGAGACGGAGCGCGAGGTCCGCGTGCGCCGCCGCCGTGTCCCGCAGAGCCTCGGGCGATACCGCGTCGGCGGAAACCTTGCTGCGCCCGCTGCCGAGCACATCGGCGAGCGTAGGCGCCCCGCGGTCAAGATGGATGCGCGTGAGGTCATCGAGCGCGTGGTTGTGAAGGCTGCCGTCCAGCACCCAGGAGGCGAGCGTCGGATCGTCGATCGGGCCGACTGCGCCGTTCTCCCGCGTGAGCAGGCGCAGGGTGCGCTTGATGTCGAGGCCGACCTTGAGCACACCCAGCTGGGACAGCACGGGCGCGAGGATGGCGCGTGCCTCGTCGGGACTCAGTTGCGGGACCGCCTGCTCCGCTCCGATCAGGTCGGGGCCCACGTGGCCGAGGGGCAAATAGCAAGCCTCGCCGGGGGCCGTGGCAAGCGCGAGACCGACGAGGCCGGCACCCTCCGGCGATCCGTCCGCCACGAATGGCTCCAGCGCCAGCACGCCGCTTTCGCGCGCCTTCTCCGCCCATCCAGCGAGCGTGTCGGCATCGGTCACCAGCGGGTAGGAAGCGGGGAGGGGGGCCGTCTCCTCCGGTTCGGCCTCCTCCTCGGCCATTGTCGCCTCGCCGTCATCGGAGTCGAGCCGGGCTGCGATCGATCGAAAGCCGTTCTCCTGGAAGAAGGCACGAAGCGCGCCCGGCTCGGGTTGCCGGCGTGCGAGCGCCTCCAGCGGCATCGGCAGAGGTGCGTCACGGCGCAACGTCACGAGATCGCGGGAAATGCGCGCCATCTCGGCGTGCTCGATCAGGTTCTGGCGCCGCTTGGGCTGCTTGATTTCTTCTGCGCGCTCCAACAGTTGATCGAGGTCGCCATAGTCGTTGATGAGCTGCGCCGCCGTCTTGACCCCGATGCCGGGGACGCCCGGCACGTTGTCGGTGCTGTCACCCGCCAGCGCCTGCACGTCGATCACCCGCTCAGGCCCGACGCCGAAGCGTTCGTGCACCTCGTCCGGGCCGATCTCCCGATTCTTGAAGTAGTCGTACATGACCACCGAATCGGCATCCACGAGCTGCATCAGGTCCTTGTCGGCGGAGACGATGGTGACTCGCGCGCCCTGCGCCCGCGCGGCGTCGGCATAAGCCGCAATCAGGTCGTCCGCCTCGAAGCCCTCGAGCTCGATCGACGCCAGGTTGAAGGCGGCGGCAGCCTCGCGGACGAGCGGGAACTGCGGGATCAGCTCCTCCGGCGTCTCGCCCCGGTTCGCCTTGTAGGGCTCGTAGATCTCGTTGCGGAAGGTGAGCCTTGCAGTGTCGAAGATCACCGCGGCGTGGTCCGCATCGGTCTCGCGCAGGATCTTCCAGAGCATGTTGGAGAAGCCGAGCACCGCGTTCACCGGCGTGCCATCGGAGCGCGTGAGCGGCGGCAGCGCATGGAAGGCGCGGAAGATGAAGCCCGAGCCGTCGATCAAATAGAGGTGGCGCAGGTCGCTTGCTTCGGCGGAGGTGTCGTCGTTCACGGTCGGTGCTCCGGCTCCCGGACGGTCACGGAGTGCCCTTGCGGTGGGCGGTGCGCGCCACTATGCCACGCGGGCCGGCCCCCGCACAGCAAGCCGGCGGCCTCCCGTCACCAACCGCCGGCAACCGAGAACCCACCCGTGTCCGCCCCGAGCGCTCCCGTCCCCTATGCGGCTCCGCGCATCTCCGCCTTCTACGCGGCTTACTTCCTGGTGGCGGGGGTGGCGCTGCCGTTCTGGCCTCTTTTCCTCCAGGCGCGCGGGCTCTCTGTGACGGAAATCGGGCTGATGCTCGGGCTCACGCTGATGCTGCGCGCCGCCGCCGGCCCCTTCATCGGCCGCTTCGCCGACCGCCGCGACAGCACGCGCGGGCCGCTCGTCGCCTGTGCGCTGACGGTGCTCCTCGTCGCCGCCGCCTTCTACTGGACCTGGGGATTCTGGCCAATCTTCGTGGTCAGCACCGTCTTCACGCTGGTCTACGCCGGCGTGCTGCCGCTGGGCGAGACCATCGCACTCCGCACCGTCTCGGCCGAGTCCGGCTATGGCCGTGTGCGGCTTTGGGGCTCGGTCTCCTACCTCATTGCCGCGGCCGTCGGCGGCGCGGTGCTGGAGGTCACCGCGGTGCCGTCCGCCGAGGTCATCCTCACCATGATCCTCGTCTGCATCGCGCTGATGATCGCGGGCTCCTTCGCCATGCCGGACAAGCGCGGTGGCAGTGCACCGCCGACAGCGCCAATCTTGAGCGTGCTCAGGGAGCGGCAGTTCCGCCTGATGGTGTATGCGACCACCGCGATTCACGGCGCGCACGCGGTCTTCTACGGCTTCTCGACCCTGCACTGGCTCTCGGCCGGACTCTCAGAATGGGTGATCGGCCTCCTGTGGGCGGGCGGCGTGGTTGCCGAGGTAATCCTCTTCGCGTGCAACGCGCCACTCGTGCGCCGCATCGGCCCCGTGGGGCTGCTCGGCGCGGGCGCGGTGGCCGGGGTCGTGCGCTGGTCGGTGCAGGCGCTGACGATGGAGGTCTGGGCGTTGGCGCTCGCCCAATGCCTGCACGCGTTCACCTTCGGCGCGATGCACCTCGGGGCGATGGTGTTCATTGCGCGAACGGTGCCCGCCGGATCGGCGAACACCGCACAGGCGCTCTTTGCCGCGACGACCAACGGTTTGGGCTTAGGCGCCGGGCTCCTGCTCGCTGGTGTGCTCTACGCAGCTTGGGGTGCCGACGCGTATTGGGTATGCGCCGCAGTCTCCGGCCTGGGCTTCATCGCGGTGCTGGCGATGCGCCGCCCGGCGCGGGAGGCTGCGGCCTAGTGGCCGCCGGCGCTGGCCGCCCCCTCCTTCAGGACAAAGCGGCGGTCGCAGTAGGGACAGTCGATGGCGCCGTCGGTTTCCAGATTGAGGAACACGCGCGGATGGCCGAGTGCGCCGCCGCCCCCGTTGCATGCAACGACCGCGTCGTCGACCTCGATAATTTCGGGCGGTTCGATGGTCACTGGCCGTTCCTCGCAGTTCCTGGCTGCCGTTTGACCGCAGCGGCGGGGCGATGATACCCATTGCCCGCCGCCATTCAACCGGGCGCCGCCGACCAAACCGGCGCCATCCACTCCTTCGCAAGCCGAGCCTGGAGGGCATCGTCCTGCACCCGACACACGTCCACGATGGTTCCGCGCCATGAGCCAGGCGATCCCCTACGTCCGGGATCTCGACTTTACCTATGGGAAGGTGGCGCAGGTCTCGCCGTTGATCCGCCGGGTCATCGCGCACAACCCGAGCGTCTTCACCTTCCACGGCACCGGCACATACATCGTGGGGCGGGGCAATGTGGCGATCATCGATGCCGGCCCGGACCTCGCCGACCACGTCGATGCCGTGCTCGACGCCGTGCGGGGCGAGACCGTGACCCATCTCGTCGTGACCCACACCCATATCGATCACTCACCGGCGACCCGCCACATCAAGGCTGTGACAGGAGCGCCGAGCTACGGCTTCGGCCCGCACGGAGGCGGGGAGGGGCCGGCCGTTGAGGAAGGCGCAGACCGTGACTTCGTGCCCGATCATCGGGTGGACGACGGTGCGGCGATCGAAGGTGACGGCTGGACGCTGGAGGCCGTGCACACGCCGGGGCACACCTCGAATCACCTGTGCTTCATGCTGGCCGAAGAGCGGGCGCTCTTCTCAGGCGATCACGTCATGGGGTGGTCGACCACGGTGGTCTCGCCGCCCGATGGCGACATGGGCGCCTACATGGCCTCGCTGGAGAAGCTCAAGGCGCGCGACGAGGCGACCTACTGGCCCACGCACGGGCCGCCGATCCCCCAGCCGCAACGCTACGTCGGCAAGCTGCACGCTCACCGTCGCCAGCGCGAGGCGGAGATTCTATCCGCCGTGGCGGAAGGCGCGGCGACCATTCCAGAAATCGTGGCCCTGCGCTACCGGGGGCTCGACCCGCGCCTCCGCCCCGCCGCCGCGCGGACGGTGCTCGCCCATCTAATCCATCTGGTCGAGTGCGGGCGCGTCGTTTGCCCTGGCGAGCCGGACGAGGACTCACGCTACAGCGCAACTTAGTGGAGGCCTACCGGGCACGCTTCTTGGGCGGCGAATCGCGGAACTCCTTGACCTGGGCGAGGGCGGCGCCCTGAAGCAGCTTCACATCCTGGCCGCAGACGACCAGATCGTAACCGCGCTCGAACGTCCACTTGACTGATTTGCCGGGGCGCGTGACCGTCGCGAGTAGCTTTCCCGTCGCCCGCATCTTGCGCTCGGCCTTCTGGATCAGCTGGATCACTTTCGGCTCTTTCATGTCCAGCATGTGGCCGATGCTGGCCGAGATGTCGCTCGGCCCCAAGAACAGCATGTCGACGCCGTCGACGGCCGCGATTTCCTCGATGTTGTCGATCGCCTCCTCGGTCTCGATCTGGCAGGCGACCAGCAGCTCCTGCGGCATCGCTGCGCGGTACTCCGCAATCCGCGAGCCCCAGCCGGAGCAGCGCGCGGCGTGCGGTGCCACCCCGCGCACGCCTTCCGTCGGAAAGCGGCAAGCAGCGACCGCTGCCTCGGCCTCGGCGGCGTTCTGCACGTAGGGCACGACGACACCCATCACGCCGATGTCGAGAGCACGCTTGATGTAGACCATGTCGTTCCACGGCACGCGCATCATCGGAGTCGCCCCGGACGCTGCCGCTGCCTGCATCAGGCTGATGGCGTTGAGGAGATCGCCCGGCCCGTGCTCGTGATCCATGATGACCGTGTCGTAGCCGGCGTTGGCGACGACTTCGGCGGCGATGGGGCTGCCCATCGCGAGCCAGGCGCCCAGCGCGGGCTCGCCCGCGAGCATTTTTCTCTTGCAGCGATTCTCGACGGTCATGCGTGGCGCCTCCCAATGGTGCGATGAGCGAGGGTGAGGGGACTCCCATCGGCCCAGAACACACGGGCAATGGGCGCGGCCGGTTTTACCACGGCCCGCGCGGGTGGGACAGGCGGCGTGTGCTCAGGAAACGGGGGGAGGGACCGGTGTCTCGTGGCCGCCGAGCGGAGGCAGGATACTCACGTCCGCATCGTCGTCCGAGGCGGCGAGCTGGTCGAGCGCCGCTTCGTCCTCGTCGGTCCATTCGATGGGCACGAGCGGCCCGGTCAGCGCGTGCTTCAGGATGTCGTCCATCGACTCGACCGAAACGATGGTGAGGTCCTTCTTCACGTTGTCCGGAATGTCGTCGAGGTCCTTCTCGTTCTCCTTCGGGATCAGGACCGTCGTGAGCCCACCACGCAGGGCGGCCAGCATCTTCTCCTTGAGCCCGCCGATCGGCAGCACGCGCCCGCGCAGCGTGATCTCGCCGGTCATGGCGATCGACTTCTTGACCGGAACGCCCGTGAGCACCGAGACGATGGAGGTCACCATGGCGACACCGGCAGACGGGCCGTCCTTGGGCGTCGCACCCTCCGGCACGTGCACGTGGATGTCGCGTTTGCTGAGAATGGTGGGCCTGATGCCGAACTCGACCGCGCGCGACTTCACGTAGCTTTCAGCCGCCTGAACCGATTCACGCATCACGTCACCGAGCTTGCCGGTGGAAATCACCCGGCCCTTGCCCGGCAGCGTCACCGATTCGATGGAGAGCAGCTCGCCGCCTACCTCGGTCCAGGCAAGACCGGTCGTAACGCCCACCATGTCTTCGTGCTCGGCCTCGCCGTAACGGTACTTCCGGATGCCGGCATACTTCTTGAGGTTGCGCCGGGTGACGCGCACCTTCTCCCGTCCCTCCGCGACGATCTCCCTCGTCGCCTTGCGGGCCAGATTCGCGAGCTCCCGCTCCAGATTGCGGACGCCCGCCTCGCGCGTGTAGTAGCGGATCAGGTCGAGCAGCGCCTCGGCCGAGATCGACCACTCGCCCTTCTTGAGCGCATGCGCCTTGGCCTGCTTCGGAATCAGGTGGCGCTTGGCGATCTGGACCTTTTCATCCTCGGTGTAGCCGGGGATGCGGATGGTCTCCATCCGGTCGAGCAGGGCCGGCGCCATCCTGAGCGTGTTGGCCGTGGTGATGAACATCACATCCGAAAGGTCGTAATCGACCTCCAGATAGTGGTCGTTGAACGTGTTGTTCTGCTCGGGGTCGAGCACCTCCAGCAGGGCGGAGGCCGGATCGCCGCGGAAGTCGGCGCCCATCTTGTCGACCTCGTCGAGGAGGAAGAGCGGGTTGGACGACTTCGCCTTCTTCATCGACTGGATGATCTTGCCCGGAAGCGAGCCGATATAGGTGCGGCGGTGCCCGCGAATCTCGGCCTCGTCGCGCACGCCGCCGAGCGAGAACCGCACGAAGTTGCGTCCCGTCGCGCGCGCCACCGACTTGCCGAGAGAGGTCTTGCCGACGCCAGGCGGGCCGACGAGGCAAAGGATCGGCCCCTTCATCTTGCGCGCCCGCTGCTGGACCGCGAGATATTCCAGGATGCGCTCCTTGACCTTCTCCAGCCCGTAGTGGTCGTCGTTGAGGATTTTCTCGGCGTTCTTGATGTCCTTCTTGATCCGGGTGCGCTTCTTCCACGGGATCGAGAGGATCCAGTCGAGATAGTTGCGGACCACCGTGGCCTCGGCCGACATCGGGCTCATGGAGCGGAGCTTCTTGACCTCCGCCAGCGCCTTCTCGCGCGCCTCCTTGGTGAGCTTCGTGGCCTTGATGCGTGCCTCGAACTCGGCCGCCTCGTCGCGCCCGTCCTCGCCTTCGCCGAGCTCCTTCTGGATCGCCTTCATCTGCTCGTTCAGGTAGTACTCGCGCTGCGTCTTCTCCATCTGACGCTTGACGCGCGAGCGGATGCGCTTCTCCACCTGGAGCACCCCGATCTCGCCCTCCATCAGCGAAATCACGCGCTCCAGCCGGCCGCCGACAGAGCCGATCTCCAGCAGCTCCTGCTTCTCTTCGAGCTTGATCGAGAGGTGCGAGGCGATCGTGTCCGCGAGCTTGCTCGGCTCTTCGATCTGGTTCACCGAGACCAGAACCTCCGGCGGCACCTTCTTGTTGAGCTTCACATATTGCTCGAACTGGCTCGCCACCGAGCGGCTGAGCGCCTCAAGCTCGCCAGCGTCGCCCTCGTCTTCCTCTATCTTCTCGGCGCGCGCTTCGAAGAACGCCGGATTCTCGCCGTACTCGACGATCCGCGCGCGGGCGCCGCCTTCCACCAGCACCTTGACCGTGCCGTCCGGCAGCTTGAGGAGCTGAAGCACCGAGCCCACCACGCCGACGGAATGGATGTCTTTCGGCGCGGGATCGTCCTGGGAGGCGTTCTTCTGTGCAACGAGAAGGATTTGCTTGTCATCCTTCATCACGGTTTCGAGCGCTGCGACCGACTTTTCGCGGCCGACGAACAGCGGCACGATCATGTGCGGAAAGACGACGATGTCCCTCAGCGGCAGGACCGGGTAGCTCGGAAGTGACGAAACGTCCAACATTGTTCCTCGTGCGCCTTGCGGTTGCGCGTCAAAGCGGTAGCCGATACCGCCGCTCGCCCGCAGGTAAGGTAAGTACGGCGGCGCAGCCGTTCAAGCGGTCGCTCAGGACGCCGACGAGCTCGCGTCCTCGAGCCGGTCGGAATAGATCAGGAGAGGCTGTGCTCGGCCCTCGACCACTTCCCTGTTGATCACGACCTCTTCCACCGAATCGTAGCTCGGCAGATCGAACATCGGATCGAGCAAGATGCCCTCGAGGATGGAGCGGAGCCCGCGTGCGCCGGTCTTGCGCGCAATGGCCTTGTGGGCAACCGCGCGGAGCGCGTCGTCGGTGAACGCCAGCGTCACGCTCTCCATGTCGAAGAGTTTTTCGTACTGCTTCACGAGCGCGTTCTTCGGCTTGACGAGGATTTCCACCAGCGCGTCATCATCGAGATCGTCCAGCGTGGCGAGGACCGGCAGCCTGCCGACGAACTCGGGGATGAGCCCGAAGCCCAGCAGGTCTTCCGGCTCGACCTCGCGCAGAATCTCGCCGGTCTTGCGCTCGTCCGGCGCACGCACGTCGGCACCGAAGCCGATCGCCATGCCGCGCCCGCGCTGGGAAATGATTTTTTCCAGGCCCGAGAAGGCTCCACCACAGATGAACAGGATGTTGGTCGTATCGACTTGCAGAAACTCCTGCTGCGGATGCTTGCGCCCGCCCTGAGGCGGGACCGAAGCCACGGTGCCTTCCATGATCTTGAGGAGCGCCTGCTGCACGCCCTCGCCGGAGACATCCCGTGTGATCGACGGGTTGTCCGACTTGCGGGCGATCTTGTCCACCTCGTCGAGGTAGACGATGCCGCGCTGGGCACGCTCGACATTGTAGTCGGCCGCTTGCAGCAGTTTCAGGATGATGTTCTCGACATCCTCGCCGACGTAGCCCGCCTCGGTCAGCGTGGTCGCGTCGGCCATTGTGAAGGGCACGTCGAGGATGCGCGCCAGCGTCTGGGCGAGCAGGGTCTTGCCGCAACCGGTTGGCCCGATCAGGAGGATGTTCGACTTGGCGAGCTCGACCTCGTTGCCCTTGCTGCCGTGGGCGAGGCGCTTGTAGTGATTATGCACGGCGACGGAGAGCACGCGCTTGGCGTGGTCCTGGCCGATCACGTAGTCGGCCAGTACCTCGCAGATTTCGGAGGGGGTGGGTACACCGTCACGGCTCTTGACCCGAGCGCTCTTGTGCTCCTCGCGGATGATATCCATGCAGAGCTCGACGCACTCGTCGCAGATGAACACGGTCGGGCCCGCGATGAGCTTGCGCACCTCGTGCTGGCTCTTCCCGCAGAAAGAGCAGTACAGCGTGTTCTTCGAATCGCCGCCGCTGGACTTGTTCATGTCCGCTCCGTGCCGTCGCTTGCGGAGACGCGCTCGCCTAAACCCCCGCTAAGCTCGCGACGCTCTTCTCCAGACAACCAGAACCCCGTGAGGTTGGCAAACACCCCGGCCCGTGTCTAGGCCGAACATTCGGTGATTTCGAGACCCAATATCTAGTGCCTCCCGGCCCACTTTTGCAGGTTGGATGCACCACACGACGGCCTGCTCCAGACCAATTGCAGCCTCTAGCTTCCTTTCTTGGTGCCGGCTTTGGACTCCGAGTCGTCCGGGGTCTCCGGCCGCCGGGCCACCACGTCGTCCACGATACCGAAGTCCTTGGCTTCGTTGGGAGTCATGAACTTATCACGTTCCAGGTTTTCTTCGATGATCGCAAGGTCCTGGCCGGTATGGCTCACGTAAATTTCATTGAGACGCTGGCGCAGCAACAGGATTTCCTTGGCGTGGATCTCGATGTCGGTGGCCTGGCCCTGAAAGCCGCCGGACGGCTGGTGCAGCATGATCCGCGCGTTGGGTAGCGCGAAGCGCTGCCCTTCCGCGCCGGCCGCCAGAAGCAGCGAACCCATGGAAGCCGCCTGGCCGATGCAGAGCGTGGCCACCGCCGGGCGCACATACTGCATCGTGTCGTAAATCGCGAGACCCGACGTCACCAGGCCACCGGGGCTGTTGATGTAGACCGAGATGTCCTTGGTCGGGTTCTCCGATTCCAGGAACAGGAGTTGCGCGGTGACCAGGCTCGCGACCTCATCGCCAATGCCGCCGGTGAGGAAAATGATTCGCTCCTTGAGCAGGCGCGAATAGATGTCGTAGGCGCGCTCGCCCCGGTTGGTCTGCTCCACGACCATGGGAACGAGGGTGTTGGCGTAGGTCTCGACGATATCCGCCATGACGCTCTCCTCATTCAGCGGGGTGGATCAGCCCGACTCGCCCGACGCTGCGCTCTCGTCGTCGACGGTCGCCGCGCTCTCTTCATCGTCCGCCTGTTCGGTTCCAGTAGCCGACGACTTCTCGTCCTCGTCGGGATCGCGCATCAACGTCTCCACATCGACGACTTGTTCCGAGACCGTGGCGAGCTCGCTGAGGAAGGTGACGACCTTGTCCTCGAATACCGTGGGGCGGAAGCGCTCCAGTTGGTCTGGCTGGCTCCGGTAGAATTCGAGGAGGCGCTGAGGCTCCGGATGACCGCGCGCGCTCATCATGGCCGCGCGGAGCAGGTCCTCCTGCTCGACCGTAATGTCGTTGCTCCCCCCGATCTCCGCGATCAGGAGGCCGAGGCGCACGCGCCGCTCGGCGATCTGCCGAAACTCTTCCCGCGCCTCGTCTTCCGGCTGATCGAGGATTGTGGCGATGTCCGACTCGGCCCGTTTGGCGTCGTTCTCGATTTGCTGCCAGACGGCCTCGAACTCGCGCTCGACCATGCCGGGCGGCACGTCGAACTTGTAGCGCTCATCGAGGACATCGAGCAGCGAGCGCTTGAGGCGAGCCTGGGAGACCTGCTCATACTCCGACTGGATTTGCTCCCGTACCACGCCGCGCAGTGCGTCCAGGTTTTCGGCGCCTCGGCGTTCGGCGAAGGCGTCGTCGACCGCCACGGGCAGTCGCTCCTGCACCTCCTTGACCGTGATCTTGAAGACGGTGGCTTCCGCCGCTGCTGCGGGCTCATCCTGCTCTCCCGCCTCCTGGTCGGGTGCGGGCGGCGTCATCGTCACCTCCCGTTCCTCGCCCGCCTGGGCGCCGACGAGCTGCTCGGTCATTTCAGGCAGGAGCGCTTCGGCATCGAGCTCCAGCGGCACGTCCGTGCCGCTGCGCTCCGGCACCGGTTCGCCATCGACCTCAACGGCGATGTCGACCAGAAGCTGGTCCCCTTCCTGTGCCGCTCGCGGCGTCTCGACAGACTCGAACCGCTTTTCGGCCTCTGCGAGTCGGCCAAGCGCGTCCTCCACCGATTCGTCGGTCACTTCGGCCTTGAGTCGGGTGACGGTGAGATCGGAGAAGTCGCCGAGCTCGATAGTCGGCAAGACCTCCATCCCCATGGTGAACTCGAGATCCTTGCCCTCATCGTAAGCCGTGATCTCGATTTCGGGCTGCATGGCCGGGCGCAGCTCGCGCTCCTCCAGGACCTCACGCGAGCGCGTCTCGATCGTCTGTTGCAGCACCTCGCCCAGCACGCTCGGCTGAAAGCGGCGGCGCACGATCGAGAGCGGCACCTTGCCGCGCCGGAAGCCCTTCATGGTCACGGTCTTGCGCAGCTCGTCCAGCTTCCCCTCGACCTCGGATTCGAGATCGGCCGCCGGCACCGTTACCTTGAGCTCACGCTTCAGCCCCTCGGAGAGGGTTTCCGTTACCTGCATGGTTTACTCCGCATTGCCGGCGGGCGCCCATCGGGACGCGGGCACGGGCACCGCCGGCGGATGGTGCGGGCGAAGGGATTCGAACCCCCACGGCCTGAGCCACGTGGTCCTAAACCACGCGCGTCTACCAATTCCGCCACGCCCGCGCGTCTCCGGTATGTCTCTGGTTCGTGAGTCCCTCCGGAAGCGGAGAAACCTCGCGCGCCCTATAGCACAGAAGGGCGCCGATGGGCCAAGACGCTATCGAGCGGCTTTTCAGCTTGAACACAGGCCGGGATCGTGATGAAGAAATTGGGTTAGTCTGACGGCACAGGGTTGTGGATGGGTGGCCGAGCGGTCGAAGGCACCGGTCTTGAAAACCGGCAGGGGCGCGAGTCCCTCGTGGGTTCGAATCCCACCCCATCCGCCACTGAATTATATAAGATATTGAATAACAACAATTTCCCTTAATTTTTCAAATTCTATGCCCCTCAATTTACTTCAAGAATTCGCGGTCATAGTGTCCATCTGATCTCCAGCCCGCTGTTGCTCTCCAGGACAGGACGCGTCGCGACATCACTTGCTTTGCGTGTGCTATCGTGTAGCGAAGCGTCTCGCTCGATGGGGCAGGCGGCCCTTTGTCCTCGCCCTTCGACTCCAAATCATCATGTGCCGACAGTGGTGTGGGCGCATAATCCCGCCGCCGTTGACAAGCTTCCCTCGCGCAGGGCCGGGTGCCTATGTGCGCCTTGCCCTGCGCCTTTCACACCGGGGGTCGCGTTTCGGTTTTTTCGTTCGGACGCCTTCAACGTGCGGATACTCCTCGAAGCCGCTCGACAGGCCTAGGTGTCCGACGGATTTTCGGCGGTTCCGATGACGTATTGGTCGTAGTCGACGATCGCGCCTGTCATGATCCCGGAGTCATCGGCGCTCAAGAAGGCAACCGCCTGTGCCACCTCCTCCGGCTGGATGAGCCGGCCGAAGGGCTGGGTTGCGTTCGCCTCGTCGATCCAGTTTTCGTCGAGGCCGTGGTAGCCCACCCGTTGCGCGTGCTCGCCGGGCGTGGCGGTCCAACCGTTGTTGAGGCCGTTTACGCGAATGCGGTGGCGCGCGAGAGAACAGGCCGCGTTCTTCGTAAGCGTCACCATGGCGCCTTTCGACCCGCTGTACGCCGATACGTACGGGAGGCCGCCGTAGCTCGCCAGGCTGAGAATATTGACGATCGCGCCTTCGATCTTCTCGCGGATCATGATCTTCGCGGCGTCCTGCATCAGCATGAAGGGCGCGCGAACATTGAGAGCGAAAATGCGGTCGAACAGCTCGGGCGACGTATCGAGAAGAGTGCCGCGGTCCGTGGTTGCGGCTACGTTGACCAGGACGTCGACCTTTCCGAAGGCTTCATCGGCCTTCGCGACGACCGCGCGACAGTCTTCCACGCGGGCCAGGTCTGCCGGGACGAAGTGCGTCTCGCAGCCGCGATCGGTCAGCGAGCGTGCCACGGCGCGACCACGATCGGCGCTGCGGCCGCAGATGACCTGGCCGGCCATCCCGCGCGCGGCGAAGAGACGCGCCGTCGCCTCGCCGATCCCCATGGTGCCGCCGGTTACGATCGCGTGCTTGCCTGCGAACTGACCTGCGTAGTCGACCTCCGCCATCCGTCAGCGTCTCCCACCTGGGCCAGAAGTCACGACGCGAAATCGGAACGCCGATGCTCGCCAATACTGATATCGGTGTCCGGATCAATGAACACCCGATCATCACCTGCAAGTGTCAGGCCGCTGTCCTTGATGGCTGTATCGGGGAGCATTTCCAGCGGCGTGTATTGCGGATGGTGGTGCTGCTTGAAGGGATTGTTCGATGCGCGATTGTAGCAACAGATCAGAATGTCCCGTGCCGTGTCGGACAGATTCGGATCCGAGCTATGGAGCATGTTGCTGTGGAAGAAGAAGGCATCGCCCGGCTGTGTTTCCACATAGACATGCTCTAGCTGCTTCATCGCTTGCGTGACGCGCTCCATGTCTGCGCCATTCTGGCCACCATGGATCACGTGTTCGATCCGTCCCATCTTGTGACTGCCTCTGAGGACCTGAAGGCAGCCGTTCTCACGGGTTGCCGGGTTGACCGAGACCGCGACGCTCAACAAGTCGGGAAACAAGCAGCCGTTCTTGTACCAATAGCCGTAGTCCTGATGCCAATCCCAGGTGCCGCCGCCGCCGGGACGCTTGAGCGTCACTTTCGAATGGTAGTGGTAAACCTCGCCGCCGAGGAGGCGCTCCGCTCCCTCGACCATGCGCCGACACCGTGCAACGGCGCCGAACAAGTCGTCCCCCGGATGATTCCAGACCGCAACGTCCGTCGCGCCGCCTTTGCTGTCCTCCAGCGCATAGGCGCGTTGTCGGATCGCCGGATCCTCTGTGATGCCCCGCCGGAGCAGTGCAACCTCCTCTTCGTCGAAGAAGGCGCGCTTGAACACGTAACCGTCTCCGCGAAAGCCGCTGACGTCCTGTTCCGTTATGGATGGAAACCCCATGATGTCGCCCCTGCCGTGTCCGGCCGCCTCGTTTGCTGCGTGGCACCCGGCGTCAATAAGAAACGATAATTCTTGTGACTTCTTCGAGCGTCGTGTCCTCGCGCTTGACGTTCGTGATGACCTCGCCGTGCGCCATCACGACGAAACGGTCGCAGACCTGAAACGCGTGATAGAGGTTGTGCGTGACGAAAACGCAGGACACGCCATCGGCCCGCAACTGGGTGACGTACGTGAGAACCTTTTCCGTTTCGCGGACGGAGAGAGCGCTGGTCGGCTCATCGAGCAGGAGCATCTTATTCTTGAAATAAACCGCACGCGCGATCGCAACCGCCTGCTGTTGGCCTCCTGACAGACCCTCGACCGCCTGATCGGGCGATGTGATCCCAGCGATCTCGACAGTGTGCTCGAGAACGTCCATCGCGATCCTGCGCATTTCCCGCAGGCGCAAGCCGCCGAACCTGTCGGTGATTTCCCGGCCGCAGAAGATATTGCGCATGACGGACATGGAACCGACGAGGGCTATGTCTTGATAGATCGTCTCGATTCCCAGCTTCTCGGAGTCGCGACGTGAGCGGAGAGGGACCTGTTTGCCTTCGTAAAAGAACTCACCACGATCCGGCTGCACCACCCCCGACATGATCTTGATCAAGGTCGACTTTCCGGCGCCATTGTCGCCGACCAGACCCACCACCTCGTTGCGGTTCAACGAAAAATCCACGCCATTGAGCGCGTCGACGTGGCCATACGATTTCACCACGCCGCGGCAAGCGAAAAGAGCCTGACCATCGTCGTCGTGGGTGGCAGGGGGTGTGTCGTGCCTCTCTTCAATCGCCGCCATTTCTCAGTCTCGCTTGGCTACTACTTGGTTCATCAACACCGCGATGATGATGATCGCACCCACGAAGGTCTCGTGGTAATAGCCCGGCGCGCGGGAAAGCAGGAGGATGTCTTCGACCATGTGGATCAGGGCCGCTCCCAGCATGATGCCGATTAAAGTGCCGCGGCCGCCCATAAGGAACAGTGCGCCGATAACGCACGCCGCAATGGCTTCAAGCTCGAGTCCTGTCCCTTGCGTGACGACCGCCGAATTGACGCGTGTCGCGCCGATGATGCCGGCAAATCCCGCAAGCAACCCCGAGGTCGTGAACGCGATCATCTTGGTCCGGTTGACGTTGATGCCGGTTGCGGTGGCGGCTTGCCGGTTGCCGCCGACGGCGTACAGGTGATTGCCGTATCGATGGAGGTGCAGGAAATAGAAGGCGACCGCACCGATAAACAAGAACCAGAGAAATTGAGCCTTCATCAGGCCTAACGACCCGGTCAGCACCGCCTCAAATGTCTCTCCCGGATAAAAGGACACCGGTCGACTGTCATTAAGCGCCCGAATTAACCCGCGCACGACCAGCATGCTGCCGAGAGTCGCGATGAATGATGGAATCGCCGTTCGCGTGACGATGAGGCCGTTGACAAAGCCGATGGTCCCTCCCGCAGCAAGTCCGATGATAACGGCCAGCCACAGCGGCCACTCCTCCCGAAAGAGCATGGCTGCCACCAACGCGCTGAAACCGAACACCGAGCCGACGGAAAGGTCGAACTCGCCGGTAATCATCAGCAGGCCGACACCGATGGCGAGGATCCCGAGGAGCGGGATCGTGCGCAGCAGGATGGCGATGTTCGCGCTGTGCAGAAAACGGAAATCGTCGGGAATGACGAGGCCGGCAATAATGCAGCCGGCCAACACCACCGTGAAAACCACGGCGATGTTGCCGGCTGGATGGCGTCGAATGCGTTCTATCGCATTCACGTTGTTGCTGCCCCTTCTCTCAGGCTCCGCGCAAGTTCACACCGAACGCCCGCGATAGTGGCAGGTCTTTATATCAGGAAACCGGGGCAACCGCCGACTAGCGGTATTCGCCGGACCACTCCTCCGCGTACTGGACGTTGTCCTGAGTGACGATGGCGTTGCCCGCGTAATAGGTGCTGGGCTGAATGCCGTAGAGCTTCCACAGGTGCGCCCACAGCACCGGCATGAAGCCCTGGATGTAGAACTGCTGATCCACGGTGCCGAAGGTCTTGCCCTCTTTAATCGCTCGCAGAACACGCGTGTTGATGTCGAACGTTCCGTTGGGAATGTTCTCGAGCCCTGCCTCTTCGATGGCCTGGGCGGCGATTCCACCGGGCGTTCCTCCGAGCGAGATGACGAAGTCGGTCTCCGGGTGGCCGATCAAATACTGCGTCACTACCGGCAATGCGTTCTCGAACGAGGCCGTCGTTCCCAGGCGTTCGGTCGTCACTTCGAGACCGGCTTCCGCGACGGCGCGTAACACACCGTCGTGCCGCAGCTGGGCATAAGCCGCCTCCGGATACTCGACCGGCATGAAGATGTGGTCGCCATTCTCCATGCCGTACTTCTTGATCATGGCCTTGCCCATGAGATAGCCGGCCAGCTCAAGATCCTGGCCGACAAACGTCGGATGCATCGCTTCCGCGTTGGCAACCGGGTCATTGATATTGTTGTTGATGAAGAGGATCCCGGCCTCGGTCATCTGACGGATGCTGTCGATGAACGCGTCCGAAACGAAAAGCGAGCCGGTGACGGCATCGACTTCGTTCGCGATCGCCGTCTGCATGATACTGTTCTGTTTTTCCGGATCGGCGTCGCCATACTGAATATCGACGTCGGCGCAAGTGTACTCAGCAGCTTCTTCGACTCCCTTGATCATCGGAGCCCATGCCGCGTTGGACGATTCCGTCCAGATGATATGGGTTACTCTGACCGGATCTTCGGGACAGTCTTTGGCGTCGGCGTAGGACGGAATTGCCGCGACAATCGCGAGCGCGACCCCGGCCCCCAACATAGTCTTGAAGATGTTCATTGCTTCCTCCCCTGTGCGCGGACCCAACTCGTTCTCCCATTATTGTCATTAGGCTCCGCGAGACGGCTGTTATTTCTGCAGTGTGCGCATATCGCACACTCGAAGACATGCCGCACAATGCTACTGGTCAAGTCGAAGCGGTGTCAAGCGTAGCAGGCCACGGGCGCGTGCGTCGCTTTCGCGTTCTGGCTACCCAAACGCGCGGCGATTGACACGTTAACGGCGCCGCAGGCCGCCGCTCGATTCGAGCATGCTGACGGTCTCGTCGATCCGCTCAGCCGCCCGCCGCAGCTTGGGAAGCATGCGCGACACGAGTTCGTCCAATGACATCCTGGACGTGTGAGACGACAGGTTGATCGCAGCAATCACCTCGCCGGTCGAAACGCGTATCGGGACGGCGATCGAAATTAGGCCATCTTCCATTTCTTCGTCGGCGATCGCGTAGCCCCTGCTTCGGACCTGAGTCAGGGCCCGCTGTAACGCTTGCTTCGACGCGATGGTTTTCTTCGTTCGGCGTGGGAGAGTTGCCATCTCGAAGTAGCTCTTGAGCTCCGGTTCCTGCAATGCGGCCAGAAGAACCTTCCCCAACGACGCAGCGTAAGCCGGCAGCCGCTCTCCCGGCGAGACGTGGGTCGATATGATCCGGCGCGTCGAATCCCGGATGACATAGAGAATGTCGGTGCCGTCGAGCACGGCGACGGCGCAGGGTTCGTTGACTTCCTGCGCGAGCGCGCGCACGTCGTCCGCGATCACGGACCATATCGATTGAGACGAGAAGAACGCGAAGCCCAGCCTCAGGACCTTTGGAGTGAGGCGCCAATAGTGAGTCGTCACCTCTTCCACATAGCCCAGCTCCCGCAGCGTCAGCAGGATGCGCCGCGCCGCAGCCCGGCTGATCCCGGCGATCTCGGCGATCTGTGTGGTGGTGGCGTGCGGACGCTCGACGCTGAAGGCTTGCAGGACCTCCAGGCCGCGGGCAAGGGTCTGGGCGAAGTCGCGCTTCTGAATACCCGCGCTCACGGCAGCACCGCGTCACCCGGGCACGTGCGCGGGCACGCGCCTTGCGGTGTCGTTAAACGGGATCGAGTTGACGTATTGCGCACTGTGGGCCAGATTGTGTGCGATATGACTCCAATCGTGCGATATTCGCACGATTGGAGGGCTCCGATCAAGTCCCAGTGCGCGAATCCTGGGCGTCCCGCTGGTCGACTCAATACGTGGGACGCGGCCCGTCACGCCTCTGGGGACAGGACCCGACCTAGGAACGAGCAACATGCCGGTCGTTATTGCTGCCAACTCCCTGCAAGCGTTTCTCGAGCGTGTGTTCGAGCGAGCGGGTTGTAGGGCGGATGAGGCGACGACGGTCGCGCGGCACTTCGTCCTATCCGACATGAGCGGACATCCATCCCACGGCACCATCAGGCTTCCGGTTTACCTGGAAAGACTGCGCGACCGCGAGATCATCCCTGGCAACCGCGGTGAACCCGTGGTCGACACCGAGACCCTGCTGGTCCTCGATGGGCATCTGGGATTCGGTCAGGTCGTCGGCGAACACGGGATCGCACAAGGAATCGAGAAGGCGAAACGGCATGGCGTGGCGCTGATCGCAATGCGCAACATGTCGCATTGCGGGCGATTGGGACACTACGCCGAGCTCGCCGCGGACGCCCGTCAGGCATCGATCCATTTCGTCAATACCGGCGGGTATGGGCTATGGGTCGCGCCATTCGGCGGCACGGATCGGAGGCTTTCGACCAACCCGGTTTGCGTCGGCATACCGCGCGAGAACGCACCGCCTATCATATGGGATGCCGCGACATCGGTCATCGCGGTTGGCAAGATTTGGGTCGCCGCCAACAGGGGCGATGATCTCCCGCCCGGCTGTCTGCTCGACAAGGACGGTACACCGACCACCGATCCGAACGCGCTTCTGGCGGGCGGGGCGGTGGTGCCTTTCGGCGGCTACAAGGGCTACGGTCTGGCGATCGTTACGGATCTCCTGGCGGGCGCCCTCATAGGCGGCGTGTGCTCCAAGCCGGGCGTCGACGTGTTGGTGAACAATCAACTGAGCATCTTGATGGATCCGGAGTCGATCGGCGATGCCGGTGCCTTCGAAGCGGAGGCGCGGCGGTTCATCCATTGGGTCAAGGCCTCGCCACCGGTGGAGGGCGGCGAGGTCCTGGTGCCCGGCGAGGTGGAGGTCCGAAGCCGGCGGGAAACCGCCGAGGCCGGGCTCTGCTTCGACGAAACGACCTGGGCCCAGTGCGTCAGCGCCGCCAAGAGCGTCGGCATGAGCGCGGCCGAGATCGAGGCGCTCACGGGCGCTCCCGCGGCGACCGGCGCATGAGCGAGACCGCCCGGCCGGTTGGTGCGGTACGCGCGATCGTCGGCGAGAGCCCGGTCTGGTCCGAGGCCGATCGTTGCATCTATTGGGTCGACATTTTTGGCGGCCTCGTCCACCGCTACGAGACGGATTCGGGCTCCAATCGCTATTGGCGGATGCCCGAGCAGGTCGGCAACCTCGTGCTCGTCGATGGCGGCGGTTTACTCGTTGCGCTGGAAGGAGGGCTGCACCACTTCGTGCCTGAGACAGGCACGCTGAGAACCCTCTGCGACATCAAAGCGGACATCGTGGGCCACCGCTTCAATGACGGCACCTGCGATCCGCGCGGCCGGCTGTGGATCGGTTCGATGGCGATGGAGGAGCCGGTCCAGCGCGCGGTGGGGGCCCTGTTCCGCTTCTCCGCAGACGGCACGATCGCCCGCGTGCTGGATGGATTTCTCGTTCCGAATGGAATGGCCTTTAGTCCCGATGGAGGGACGTTCTACATCTCCGATTCCCACCCGTCCGTGCAAACGATCTGGACCTTCGACTATGACTTGGACGATGGTGCGCTCTCGAACCGGCGAGTCTTTGCGACCACTCACGATTTGCCAGGGCGCCCCGACGGCGGCACGGTCGACGCCGACGGATGCTACTGGTCGGCCAACGTGGGCGGGGGGTGTCTCGTGCGCTTCGATTCCGAGGGGCGGATCGATCAAACAATCGAAATCCCCACCGAGAAACCCTCTAAGGTCGCATTCGGCGGGCCATCGCTGGACGTGATGTACACGACGTCGATCAATCACAGGCTTCAGAACCGCGATGAGCGGGGGTTGGCCGGCAGCCTCTTTCGCCTCGACGCCGGTATCAGGGGACTCCCGCCCAACCGTTTCGGCCCGCTCGAACAATCATCAATCGGTCGAGGAACATGAGAACGAACCGCCTGAAGACGCTGTGGAGAGAGGGCCGGCCGGCCGTGAGTGGATGGCTTTCCATCCCCGCGCCGTTTTCGGCGGAGATCATGGCGAACCAAGGGTGGGATGCGCTCACCGTCGATCTTCAGCACGGCCTGATCGACTATCAAACCGCCGTCGGCATGCTGACGGCGATTTCGACCACCGAGACCGTGCCGCTCGTCCGCGTCCCGTGGCTGGAGTTCGGCCTGATCATGAAGCTGCTCGACGCCGGCGCCTACGGCATCATCTGCCCGATGGTGAACACCCGGAAAGACGCGGAGAACCTGGTCCACGCCGGTCGCTATCCGCCGGCCGGCACAAGGAGCTTTGGGCCGGTCAGGGCTGCGATCTACGGTGGCGCCGACTATGTCGAGAACGCCAACGACGAGATCCTCCTCATGGCCATGATCGAGACCGAGGAAGCGCTCGACAACGTGAAGGAGATCGCCGCGGTTCCCGGCCTCGACGGCCTGTTCATAGGCCCGAACGACCTTGCGAAATCGCTTGGCCGCACGCCACGCCTCGACACGGACGATGCGGTGGTCGCGCCCGCGATCACGCACATCATCGAGACGGCGAGAGCGGCCGACATCGCGTGCGGCATCTTCACGGGCTCGCCGGACTATGCCGCGCAAATCGTTCGGCAAGGGGCCCGCTTCGTCGCGATTTCATCCGACGCTCGGTTCCTCGCCGCCTCTGCCGCCGATGCGGTGGCGCGCTTTCATGAGGCGGGCGACGCTTAGACAGCAATCCCACTTCTCGCCACGGGCCCGGCCGCCGGAGACATGGTCTTGCTGACAGCGTTCCACTAACATTCGAACCGAACCGTCCCATGGAAGCCGGGCGCATCGGCGTGCCGAACGACGAGGAACGAAAGGCCAGACCATGAAGCAGATTAGTTACGTCACCCAGTTTCGCGGAAG
>JAJDVB010000106.1 GCA_022826345.1 Alphaproteobacteria bacterium | reverse complement strand
TCGCTAGTGTCTCGTTCGAATAATTCGTACAATTTGACAGGATTTCCGATTCGGGGGCACTGTGATGCGGCGATCGGTGGAGATCAAGCTGAGTGGGGCAGAGCGTCGTGAGTTGCAACGGCTTGCACGGGGGCGAAAGGTCTGGCGAGCCCTGTCGGACCGGGCACACATCGTGCTACTGGCAGCGGACGGGCTGAACAACGTGCAGATCGCCAACACGCTCGGCATCAACAATCTCACCGCCAGGAAGTGGCGCAACCGGTTCGCCGAGCGGGGCATGGACGGGCTCCAGGACGAGCCGCGGCCCGGCCGTCCCCGGTGCATCGATGACGACGCCGTGGCCGAGGTGGTGCGCAAGACGCTGGAAGAGAAGCCTCGGGATGCGACGCACTGGAGCACGCGCTCGATGGCCCGCGAGACAGGCTACGCGCCGTCGACGATCCACCGCATCTGGCAGGCCTTC
Source organism: Alphaproteobacteria bacterium (assembly GCA_022826345.1). The sequence goes on along the minus strand of JAJDVB010000106.1, from coordinate 130,946 downwards.
TCGCTGCAGCCGCACCGGAGCGAGACCTTCAAGCTCTCTGCGGACCCCTACTTCGTGGACAAGGTGCGCGACATCGTCGGGCTGTACGTGGACCCGCCGCAGCATGCCATGGTGCTGTGTGTGGACGAGAAATCGCAGGTTCAGGCCCTCGATCGCACCCAGCCGCTGCTACCGCTGCGCCCGGGCCAGGTCGAGCGGCGCACCCATGACTACAAGCGCAACGGCACGACCTCGCTGTTCGCAGCCCTCGACGTCGCCACCGGAGAGGTCATCGGCAAGTGCTTCCGCCGCCACCGCAGCCGGGAATTCCGCAGGTTCCTGGACCACGTCGAGGCCAACGTGCCCGAGGGTCTCGACATCCACATCGTCATGGACAACGACGCGACCCACAAGACCAAGGAAATCCGCGACTGGTTCGCCAAGAGGCCGCGCTGGCACGTGCACTTCACCCCGACGTCCGCCTCATGGCTCAACCAGGTGGAGAGGTTCTTCGCCGATCTGACCGAGAAGCAGATCAGGCGCGGGGTTCATCGCTCGACCGTCGAGCTTGAGACGGCGATCACCGCGTATATCGAGGCGGTCAACGAGGACCCAAAGCCGTTCCGATGGCACAAGTCGGCCGACGAAATCCTCGCATGCATCAAGCGCTTCTGCCTGAGAACCCTCGAACTCGCGCCGGCTCAATCATAACTATGCGAACTTTGGAATCGGGACACTAGGGATTCGGCCGCGTGCTAACGTCGAGCCGCGATGACTGAGCGACTCGAAGAGGCGATTGCCAAAGTTCGGAAGCTCCCGCCCGATCGTCAGGATGAGGCGGCTGCGCTACTCTTGAGCATGGTTGACCAAGACTCCAACGCGCTCCGGCTCACGCCGCAGCAGGCCACCGAGGTCGCGCGTCGGATTGCTCAACCGCCTCAATACGTCCCACACGATGAGGTTCGTGCCTTCTTTCAACAGAAGGCCGATACATGAGGCTTAGGTGGCGGCTTTCAGCCGTCAGCGACCTCGCCTAGATCCGAGACTTCATCAGCGAGAGCGACCCCGAGGCCGCCGGGGCGGTCGTGGATCGCGTACTCCGCTCCGTGGAGCGGTTGGAGTCCTTTCCGAAACCCGGGCGGGTGGGCCGAATCTCTGGTACGCGCGAACTCGTCGTTTCCGGCCTTCCCTACATCGTCGTTTACATCGCCGACGACACCGACATCAGCATTATCGGTGTCTTCCACGGCGCCCGAGATCGCCGATGACCGGTCAAATTTCTACCCACCGGCCAGCTCGTTGACCTTGGCTGCCATGATGAAATCGTTCTCGTGCAGGCCCTTGATCTTGTGCGTGTAGAAGAGGACCGTGCAGTAACCCCAGCCGAAGGTGATGTCGGGGTGATGGCCCTCGTCCTCAGCCAGATCGCCCACCTTGTTCACCAGCGTCATGGACTCGGCGAAGTTGCCGAGCGAGAAGGTGCGGCGGATCTTGGTGGCGTCGTCGATCAGCTCCCAACCCGGCGTTTGATCCAGAAACGCCCGTGCTTCGGCTTCTTCGAGCGGCGGAATGCCGCCCCGGCAGGGTACGCAGGTCTTGCTGGTCAGGCTCATGTCGTCCTCCGGCGGCGCGGGTCTCTTGCTCGGCCTCTCGGCCTTTGCTGTTGCGATAGCGAGAGAGGGCTGGAAAGATAATCGCCATACTACGCCAAGACTCCGGCTGACGAAGGGACTTCGTGAATGGCGCCGATGGACGCGGCCGTCGACGTCTCGCCCGAACCGTATATCCCCGCCGCCGGCGAGGGAGCGGCGCCCAGGCGTGTCACCATCCTGGGCTCCACGGGTTCGATCGGCTGCAACACCATCGACCTGATTTCCCGCCACCCGACGGCCTTCGAGGTCGAGGCGCTGACCGCCCAGCGCAGCGTGGAGCAGCTCGCCGAGCAGGCTCGTGCGGTGGGCGCGAAGCAGGCCGTCATCGGCGATCCCGCGCTCCACGGCGCGCTCAAGGAGGCGCTCGCGGGCACGGAGACCGTTGCCGCCGCTGGACGCGAAGCCCTGGTCGAGGCCGCGGCGGCGCCCACCGATTTCGTCATGGCCGGGATCGTCGGCGCCGCAGGGCTCAGGCCGACGCTCGCGGCCGCCGCGCAAGGCGCCGTCATCGGCCTCGCCAACAAGGAATGCCTGGTCTGCGCCGGCTCGCTCATGCTGGCCGAGGTCGAGCGCGGCGGCGCGACGCTGCTTCCGGTCGATTCGGAGCACAACGCCATATACCAGGTGTTCGACTTCGAGCGCGCGGACAGTGTGGAGAAGATCGTGCTGACCGCCTCGGGCGGGCCGTTCCGCGAGGCGCCGGTGGAGACCATGGCGCAGGCCACGCCCGAACAGGCGGTGGCCCACCCCAACTGGGACATGGGCGCCAAGATATCGGTGGATTCGGCGACGATGATGAACAAGGGCCTCGAGATGATCGAGGCCTTTCACTTGTTCCCGGTCGATGCGGAGCAGATCGAGGTGCTGGTGCATCCGCAATCGGTGATTCACAGCATGGTGGCCTATGAGGACGGCTCCGTGCTCGCGCAGCTCGGCACGCCCGACATGCGCACGCCGATCGCCTACGCCCTCGCGTGGCCGGCCCGCATGGCGGCGCCCTCGCCCCGGCTCGACCTCGCGGCGCTCGGCCGTCTCACCTTCGAGCCCCCGGACCCGGTGCGCTTCCCCGCGCTCCGGCTCGCGCGAGAGGCCCTGACGCAAGGCGGCAGTGCGCCGATCGTGCTCAACGCCGCCAACGAGGTCGCGGTCGGCGGCTTTCTGGAGCGCCGCATCGGCTTCCTGGAGATCGCACAGACGGTCGAGCGCTGCCTGGAGCAGACCAACCATCGCGCCGTCACCGGGCTCGACGATGTGTACGCGATCGACAGCGCCGCCAGGGAGCACGCCGAGCGGCTGCTCGCCAACGACACCTGACGACCCATGTCGGTTTCTGCATCCGCGGCGGTGGAAACGGCGGGCGGCCAGACGCCGGCCGCGCGCGAGGAGAACATCCGCGCGCTGATCCGCGCGAACACCGAGAACTTTCCGGTCGGCTCCTTCCTGATCCCGCCCGACTGCCGGCCTCACGTCCATGCGTTCTACCTGTTCGCCCGCAAGGCCGACGACATCGCCGATTCGCCGACCGTCCCGGCGGCCGAGAAGGTGGCCCGGCTGCAGGAGGCGAGCGACGCCCTCGGCAAGGACGAGGCGGCGCTCCCCGACTGGGCCGTCCCCTATCACCGGAGCCTGATCGAGACCGGATGTCCGGCGCAGAACGGGCGCGACCTGCTCTCCGCCTTCATCCAGGATGCGACCAAGCTGCGCTACGCGGATTGGGACGATCTGATGGACTACTGCCAGCGCTCGGCGGCCTCGGTCGGCCGGGTGATGATGGACATCCACGGCGAGAGTGGGCACGCCGACATCGAGGGATCGGACGCGCTCTGCAACGCCCTCCAGGTGCTCAATCATTTGCAAGACTGCGGCGAGGACTACCTCGCGCTGGACCGCGTGTATGTGCCGGAACCCTGGCTCCAGGAGGCCGGCGGTGGCGTCGAGATGCTCGCCGAGCGGCGGGCTGCGGCACCGGTACGGCACGCCATCGACCGGTGTCTCGAGGGGACCGCCGTCCTGCTCCGCCGTGCCGAGGCGATGCCGCGTTCGGTGCGCCGCCGGCGCTTCCGCTGGGAGTGTGCGGTGATCGTCAGGCTGGCCTGGGCCCTCCAGCGCAGGCTGGCGAAGGGCGACCCCCTCGCCGGCCGTATCAGGGTGTCCAAACCGAGCCGCGTCGGCCTCGCGCTGCGCGGTATCGCCCAAGCATGGTAAGCGCGGCGGTCAGCCTGCCGATCCCGGAGGCGCCCGACCCGAAGCGCTACGTTGCCGAGGTGACTCGGGCCTCGGGAAGCTCGTTCTTCCTGCCGATGATGCTGCTGCCGCGCGAGAAACGCGAAGCGATGCTGGCGCTCTACGCCTTCTGCCGGGAAACCGACGACGTCGCCGACGAGATCGAGGACCCGGCGGAGTCGCGCGCGCTGATCGACGCCTGGCGGGGCGAGGTCCGGGCACTTTACCAGGGCACGCCAAGCCATCCGGTAACGCGCGCGCTCGCCGTTCCAGTCGAGCGCTTTGGGCTCGCTGAGAAGCACTTCATGGAAATTCTAGAAGGGTTCGAGATGGACGGCGGCGGTGCCATGCTGCGGCCCACCCTGGCCGAGCTCGAACGTTACTGCCACTGTGTCGCCGGCTGTGTCGGCCTGCTCTCTGTCGAAATTTTCGAGTATCGGGCGCGCACCATCCCCACCTTCGCGCGCCATCTCGGCCAGGCCTTCCAACTCACCAACATTCTCCGCGACGTGGCGGAGGACGCCAGGCGCGGCCGCATCTACCTGCCGCGAGAGCTGCTGGAAAAGCAGGGTCTCGCGGACATCAAGCCGGAGGCGATCGGGCGCACACCCGGAGTGGAGAAGGTCTGCCGTTCGCTCGGCGGGATGGCACGGCGGCACTTCGGTGCCGCGAGCGACGCGCTGCCGCGCTCGGAACGCCGCTCCATGCGGCCGGCCATCCTCATGCGCAGCGTCTACGAGGCCTATCTCGACCGCATCGAACGAGCGGATTTCCCGGTGGCAGGCCGGCGCATTAGGTTCACCGCGACCCAGAAGCTGCGCCTGGTCATGGGCGGATTGCTGCGAACGATCTGACCGACTCGCCCGCCCTGGCTGCAGGCTGGGTTGCCGCTTGGCGCTTGCCGGCCCCAATGGGGCGACCCTATAACCTGCCGCGCCGAGTCGAACGGCATGGCGGCAGATAACGGCATGATCATCGTCACGGGCGGCGCGGGCTTCATCGGCTCGAACCTGGTCGCTGCCCTGGAAGAGCGAGGCGAGGGCCCCCTGGTGGTCTGCGACACGCCGGGCGCGGGCGGCAACGGCCGGACCGTTGCCAAGCGAAAGCTCGGCGCCTTCGTCGAACCGGCCGCCCTCCCCGCCTATCTCGCAGCCCATGCGGGTGAGCTGCGCGCTGTCTTTCATCTGGGCGCCGTCTCGTCCACGACCGAATCCGATGCGAGCCTGCTCGCGCGCGACAACTATCGTTTCAGCCTGAACCTCTGGCACTGGTGCGCAGCCGAGGGCGTGCCGCTGATCTACGCCTCGTCGGCCGCCACCTACGGAGACGGTTCGCGCGGATTCGACGATGACGATTCGATCCAGGCGCTGGCGCGGCTGCAACCACTCAGCGGCTACGGCCGCAGCAAGCATCTCTTCGATCGCCGCGTCGCTCACGAGGTGGCAGCGGGCGCACCGAGACCGCCGCAGTGGGCCGGCCTCAAGTTCTTCAACGTCTATGGCCCCAACGAGTATCACAAGAACGGTCAGCGCAGCGTCGTGGCGACCGCCTACCCCGGCGCGGCCGAAGGCCGGCCGATCCGCCTCTTCAAGTCCTGCGACTCGCGATACCCGGACGGGGGCCAGTGCCGCGACTTCGTGTGGGTCGGCGACTGTGCCGCCGTGATGCTGTGGCTGCTGGACAATCCGCAGATAAGCGGCTTGTTCAACGTCGGGACCGGCACGGCGCGCAGCTTCACTTCACTTGCGAATACGCTCTTCGCGGCGCTAGGCCGCGCACCGTCGATCGACTATATCGAGATGCCGGAAGCCATACGCGCGCATTACCAGTACTTTACAGAGGCGCGGATGGAACGCCTCCGCCGCGCGGGCTATGCCGCGCCCTTCACGCCCATCGAAGAAGGTGTCGGCCGCTATGTGCGCGATTACCTGAGCCAGGACGACCCCTATCGATGACCTTCGCCCTCGCCTTCCCCACCATCGACCCGGTGGCCGTGGAAATCGGCCCCGTCGCCATCCGCTGGTATGCCTTGTCCTACGTCGTCGGCCTGCTGCTCGGCTGGCAGTACGTTCGCTATCTCGCCGGGAATTGCATCGAGAGAATGACCAAGCGCCACGCCGACGACCTGCTGGTGTTCGGCACCCTCGGCGTCGTGGTGGGCGGCAGGCTGGGCTACGTGCTGTTCTATCAACCGGGGTATTACTTCGCCAATCCCGGTGAGATTTTCGTGGTCTGGCAAGGCGGGATGTCCTTTCACGGCGGCGCCCTAGGCGTGATCGTCGTCGTGGTCCTCTACACCCGCATCATGAAAATCAGCCTGCTCTCCGTCGCCGATGCGGTTTGTGCACAGGTGCCGATCGGCCTCTTCCTGGGCCGCATGGCGAATTTCGTTAACGGCGAGCTGTACGGCCGGGTAAGCGATGTCTCATGGGCGATGGTGTTTCCAGGCGGCGGGCCCGAGCCCCGCCACCCGAGCCAGATTTACGAGGCAATCCTGGAAGGCCTGGTCCTGTTCACGATCCTCGCGGTCGCCGTGCACATGCGGTGGGTGGTTCGGCGACCGGGCACCGTCGCCGGCATGTTTTTCGCCGGTTACGGCGTCGCCCGGATCATCGCCGAGCTGTTCCGCGAGCCGGATGCGTTCCTCGGCTTCATCCTGCCCGGCATCAGCATGGGGCAGGTGCTCTCGCTCCCGATGATCGTGCTCGGGCTCTTCCTCATCCTCCGCATCCCGCCGGTGCCTCGGATCGACGGGCGAGCGGACGGGCAGGCCGGGTGATGACCGCGCTTGCGGAAGAGATAAGGGAGCGGATCAGGCGCGACGGTCCCATCGGCGTCGACGCCTACATGGAGCTTTGCCTCCATCATCCCGCTCACGGCTATTACCGCTGGGGCCGGCCGATCGGCGCGGCCGGCGACTTCGTCACCGCGCCCGAGGTAAGCCAGATGTTCGGCGAACTGATCGGGCTCTGGTGCGCGGCGGTATGGCAGAGCATGGGCCAGCTGCAGCACGTGCGGCTCGTTGAGCTCGGGCCGGGCCGCGGCACCCTCCTCGTCGATGCGCTGCGCGCGGTGCGAACCGTGCCGGCCTTTCGCGACGCCATCGACCTGCACCTCGTCGAGTCGAGCCAGAGCTTGCGCGCGGAGCAGGCTACCCTGCTCGCCGACGCACACCCGACGTGGCACGAGGGGTTCGAGACCGTGCCCCCCGGCCCGGTGCTGGTCATCGCCAACGAGTTCTTCGACGCGTTGCCGATCCGGCAATTCGAGCGGGTCGGCAACGCATGGCAGGAGCGCGTCGTCACTCTCGCGCCCTCATCCCAAGCACTTCGCTTCGCCGCCGCCGATTCGGTTCCCGTCGAGGCCGGCCTCGGCTGCGCGCCGTCCGGCGCCATCGTCGAACGTGCGCCGGCGCGGGAAGCGCTGGCTGGCGCCCTCGCCGAGCGAATTGCGGCTGATGGCGGCGCATCGCTGATCATCGATTACGGACACGAGCGGCCAGGCTTCGGCGATACCCTGCAAGCGATGAAGCGGCACAGCCGTCACGATGCGCTGGACGAGCCCGGTAGCGCCGACCTGACAGCGCACGTCGATTTCTCCACTCTGGCGTCGGCAGCGCGGCGCGAGGGCGCCAACGTCTTCGGCCCGGTGCCCCAAGGTCGCTTTCTCAAGGCGCTGGGGATCGAGGCGCGCGCAGCCCGGCTGCGGCAGAACGCGAGCGCCGATCAGGCCGCCGACATCGACGCCGCGCTTCGCCGCCTCACGGGCGCACACGGCATGGGCGAACTGTTCAAGGCACTGGCGCTTGCACACCCGGCGCTGGATACGCCACCGGGCTTCGAGACCGAAGCGAGGGCGGCGCGGTGATGGAGCCCATCTCTCACGCGCTGTTGGACGATCCCGAGGGCCGTATCCGCCACGGCTTCTTCGGCCGCGCCGGCGGTGTTAGCGAGGGGCTGTACCGCTCCCTCAACTGTGGTTACGGCTCGGGCGATGACCCCGAGGCCGTGCGCGAGAACCGCGCGCGTGCCACCGCTGCCTGCGGGCTCTCACCTGCAACTCTTTGCACCGCGTATCAGGTGCACAGCGCTGAAGCGCTTATCGTGACCGCAACCTGGGCGCGGGAGGACGCGCCGCGCATCGATGCGATGGTGACGACCACGCCCGGACTCGCACTGGCGATCCTCACCGCCGATTGCGTGCCGGTGCTGCTGGTGGATCGCGAGGCCGGCGTGATCGGCGCGGCCCATGCCGGCTGGCGCGGCGCGCTCAACGGGATTCTTGAAGCCGCAGTCGAAGCCATGCTGGGCCTCGGCGCGCGAGCGGGCGGGATGCGGGCCGTGATCGGCCCCGCGATCGGCGCGGCCTCTTACGAGGTCGGGCCCGAGTTCCCGGCGCCGTTCCTGGCTCGCAGAGCGCAGGACGAAGACCTGTTCAGGCCAGCGGGGCGCGACGGCCATTTCCTCTTTGATCTCACGGGTTACGTCGCGCGACGCCTGCGTACCCTGGGACTCGCGGCGGTTGCAGCGACGGGCGGCGACACCTGCGCTGAGGCCGACCACTACTTCAGCTACCGCCGGAGCGTCCACCGGGGCGAGTCCGACTACGGTCGCAATATCTCAATCGTCGCTCTCGGCCCCTGACATGCCGTATGTCATCATCTTCGGTGTCCTCCTCTTCGTCGGCATGGTGGCGAGCTGCGCTTTGGCGGTGTCGAGCCCATGATGCGCCCTGGCAGCGCGGCCCGTTGCGCCTGGCGGAGGGCGATGCCGCTCGCGCTGGTCCTCATCGCGTGCGTGGCGCTCGCGGCCTGTGGCGACCTGCCCCGCCCGTTCCAGCCGTCAGACAAAAGCACGCAGGCGTGGACCGTTCCCGGAGACACAGCCTGGGGCAGCATCCTGGTACCGCCCATCGGTGGGCTGCCGGCAAACCAGTCGGCAGTGCTGGTGGACGAAGTGGTGAATGCGCTGCGCCTGCGCGACGTGCCGGCCAGCGCCCTCGCCGGCGGCCGAGGCAGCATCGTGCTGGCCGGGCGCGTCTCTGTCGCCGCAGGCAAGCTGAGGTGGTCGCTGATCGCGCCCGATGGCGAGACCGCGCTCCGGTTCGAGGAGCCAAGTCCCGGCGTGCCGACCGACGATGCAGCGGCGCCCGATCTGGCCGCCGTCGCCGAGCGGGCCGCCGCGCGGGTCGCAGCCGTGCTGAAACCGCCGGAAGCCGTAGATCCAAACCGTCCGCCCCGATTGCCTGTTGCGATCGAAACCGTTCGCGGTGCCCCCAGCGGCGGAGGCGTGGCGTTGGCACGCGCCATGCGGCATTCGCTCGCCCAAATCGGCGTCACTGTTGCCGATGCCCCCGAGGCCGGGAGTCTGACGATCCAGGGCTGGGTCCGGGTCGCACGAGACGACGCCACCACGGATAGCGCCACCGTCACGATTGCCTGGGACGTGCTGCATCCCGATGGCTCAAGACTCGGCACCGTTACTCAGAGCAACCGAGTCGGCGAGGACCAGTTGACCGGCACGTGGGGCGTTTTGCCACGACTCGTCGCCCGCGCCGGTGCGCCAGGCATCGCGCAATTGCTCGATCAACCGGACGTACGCCGAGTCGCTCAGTTGCCCCGGCGGAAGGCGTCCACGAGACCGCCCCGCCGGACTCCGATCGAAGCGCCGCTTTCGCTGGCGATTCAAGCGTCTGCCAAGCTGCCTGCGGCGCTGGTCGAGCCGCCGCTCTCACTGCTCGCCAGGACACAACCCAGGCCACACCTCACGCCTGAGCCGGAGACGCCGGATGCGCCTTCGGTGCTGGTCGAGGCGCCGATCGCCGTCTCCGTCACGGTCCGGTAACGGCGTTTACAGGGCAGGGTCAGATTGATACAGTCCGCGCGCCTTCGGGGCCTGCAGGGTGGCCCTGCAGGTCTTGCCCCGATCCACGCTCCAGGGAACCGTCATCGATGAAGCTCGTTGCCGGGAACAGCAACCGGCCGCTGGCTGAGGCGATCTCGTCGGCGCTCGGCATCGGTTTGACTCGAGCCTCGATCCGCCGCTTCTCCGATTCCGAGATCTTCGTGGAGATCCAGGAGAACGTGCGCGGCGAAGACGTGTTCCTGATTCAATCGACGTCGACGCCGGCCAACGACAACCTGATGGAGCTGCTGATCTGCCTCGACGCCCTGAAGCGCGCCTCGGCGCAGCGGGTGACCGCGGTGGTGCCCTACTTCGGCTACGCCCGGCAGGACCGAAAATCGTCGCCGCGCACGCCGATCTCCGCCAAGCTGGTCGCCAACCTGATCGAGGCAAGCGGCGCCAACCGGGTCCTCACGCTCGACCTGCACGCAGGCCAAATTCAGGGCTTCTTCGACATTCCGGTGGACAATCTCTACGCGGCGCCGGTGATGGTCGATGACATCAGGATGAACTACAACAACGAGCCTCTGATGTTCGTCTCGCCCGATGTCGGCGGCGTGCTGCGGGCGCGGGCCATGGCCAAGCGCTTCAATGCGGACCTTTCGATCGTGGACAAGAGGCGCGAGCAGGCCGGTCAGTCGGAAGTCATGAACATCATCGGCGATGTCGAGGGCCGGCGCTGCATCATCGTGGACGATATCGTCGATTCGGCCGGGACCCTCTGCAACGCGGCAGCGGCGCTCAAGGAAGAGGGCGCGAAGGCGGTTCACGGCTATGTCTCTCACGCGGTGCTATCGGGCGAGGCGGTGGCGCGGGTCTCGTCATCTGAGCTCGAGTCTCTGGTCGTGACGGACACCATTCAGACCACCGAAGCCGTGGAGGGCGCGGACAACATCCGCGTGCTCCCGATCGCGCCGTTGATGGCCGAATCGATTCTCCGTATCAGCTCGGAGACCTCGGTTTCGAGCCTCTTCGATTGACGCGCGCGACAGAACTCCGGAGACAACAGAACCATGAGTGACGAAGCAATGATCGAGGCACTGCCGCGCGAGCCGCGCGGCAAGGGAGGCGCGCGAGCGCTCAGGCGCGAGGGCCGCACGCCAGCCATCGTTTACGGCGGCGGTGCGGATCCGCTTTCCGTCTCGCTCGACTACAACGTGCTGGAGCGCGAGATCGGCCGGCGGGGCTTCTTCGCCCGCCTCTACGACCTCAAGGTCAATGGCGACGTGATTCGCGTTCTGGCCCGCGACGTTCAAGTCGATCCGGTCAGCGATGCGCCGCTTCACGTCGACTTCATCCGCTACGTCGCCGGCGCGGCGCTCGCGGTCTCCGTGGAGGTCCGCTTCGACGGCCAGGAGGAGTGCGAAGGCCTGAAGCGCGGCGGCGTGCTCAACATCGTCCGCCACGAGGTCGAGCTCATGTGCCCGCTCGAAGCCATCCCCGAGTTTATCGTGGCCGACGTGTCGGGATGCGAGATCGGCGACAGCATCCACATCAGCCACATCGAGCTTCCGGAGGGGGTGACGCCCACCATCACCGACCGCGACTTCACCGTCGCCACCATCGCCGCGCCCACGGTCATCGTCGAGCCGGTCGATGAGGAGGAAGGCGAAGAGGGCGAGGAGGAGGAAGGCGCCGAGGAAGGGGCCGAAGACGCCGAGGGTGCGCCGGCCGAGGAAGGCGAGGAGTCGTAGCACGGCCTTCTTCCGCCGCTCTCGCGCCGCCCAGGGCGGCGCCCCTTCCCGCCTGCTGGTCGGCCTCGGCAATCCCGGCGCCGATGCCGCCCGGCATCGTCACAACGTCGGCTTTTTGGCGCTCGATGCGCTGGCAACGGCCCATGACTTTGGCGCGTTCGGGCGGCGCACGCGCTTTCACGGCGAGATCGCGGAGGGCCGCGTCGGCGGCGAGTCGGTGCTCGCGCTCAAGCCGCAGACGTACATGAACGATTCGGGCCGCGCGGTGGGCGCTGCCATGCGCTTCCACCGCCTTGCGCCCGAGGCCGTCATCGTGCTGCACGACGAGGTCGACCTCGCCGCCGGCAAGGTTCGGGCCAAGTGCGGCGGGGGCATTGCCGGCCACAAAGGGCTCAGGAGCATCCGGGCTCATATCGGTGCCGACTACTGGCGAGTGCGAATCGGAATCGGCCACCCCGGCGACCGGGACCACATGACCCTCCACGTGCTCTCCAACTTTGGCGCGTCGGACCGGACCTGGCTCGACCCGACTCTCGACGCCATCGTCGATGCTTTCCCGCTGCTCATGGCGGGCGACGCCAGCGCCTTCATGAGCCGGGTCGCGCTCCTCGCCCCGCCGCCCGGATCGAGCCCTGCGCGGGCCGGCGGCAAATCCCCGCCTGGATCATCGGGTGGGGTTTAGGTGCGGCATCGTGGGCCTGCCCAACGTGGGCAAGTCCACGCTCTTCAACGCGCTGGTCGCGAGCGGCGCGGCCGAGGTCGGCAACTATCCCTTCTGCACCGTCGAGCCCAACGTGGGGCGCGCGCCGGTGCCCGACCCGGCGCTCCACGAGGTCGCGCGCCTCGCCGGCTCGCGCAAGGTCGTGCCGAGCGTGCTGGAGGTGGTGGATATCGCCGGCCTCGTCGCCGGCGCGAGCAAGGGCGAGGGACTCGGCAATCGCTTCCTGGGCCACGTGCGCGAGGTCGATGCGCTGCTCCACCTGGTCCGCTGCTTCGAGGACGACCAGGTGGCCCACGCCTCCGGTGCGGTGGATCCCCTGCACGACATCGGGCTGATCGAGACCGAGCTCATGTTGGCCGACCTTGAAAGCCTGGAGCGGCAGCGCGAGGCAGCGATCAAGCGCGCACGTGGCGGCGACAAGGAGGCGAAGGATCGACTCGCGGCCATCGAGCCGGCGCTCGCCTTGCTTGAGAGCGGCCGTCCGGCGCGCGCGCTCGACCTGCCCGACGAGACGGCCAAGCGTGAATTCTCGGCGCTCAACCTGCTGAGCGCGAAGCCGGTGCTCTACGTCGGCAACGTCGACGAGGCGAGTGCCGCGACGGGCAACACGATGAGCCAGGCCGTCGCGGACCATGCCACCGCCACCGGCGCGGAGCAGGTCGTGATCTCGGCGGCGATCGAGGCGGAAATCGCCCTGCTCGAAGACCCAGCGGAGAAGCGCGAGTTCCTCGAAGCCCTCGAACTCGAAGCGCCCAGCCTCGACCGTGTGATCCACGCCGGGCACCGCTTGCTCGGCCTGATCCGCTTCCTCACGGCGACCGAGACCGAGGCGCGCGCCTGGCCCATCCCGGAGGGCAGCACGGCGGTCGAGGCGGCCGGCCGCATCCACACCGATTTCGCGCGCGGCTTCATCTGCGCCGAGACCATCGCAGCGGACGAGCTGATCGCGCTCGGCGGCGAGCAGGCCGCCCGCAGCGCCGGGCGCATGCGCCAGGAGGGGCGCTCCTACGTGGTGCGGGACGGCGACGTGATGCTGTTCCGATTCAACGTGTAGCGCCCTGCCTGCGAGTGGCGTGCCCATGTCCCTTCTGCTATGTGAAGAGCCAGCGCTCGAATGGGCGCAACACAATGGGGGATCAGGGAGGCACCCACGATGGGCGCAGTTGTCCAGTTGACCGCGGACGATGGTCACGTTCTCAACGCTTACCGCGCTGCGCCCGATGGCGAGCCCCGCGCGGGCCTCGTGCTCGTACAGGAGATTTTTGGGGTCAACGACCACATCAGAGGGGTCTGCGACGACTACGCCGCCCAGGGTTATCTCGTCCTGGCGCCGTGCCTGTTCGACCGGAAGGAGCCGGGAATCGAGCTCGGCTACAGCGCCGAGACGGTCGACGAAGGGCGCGGGTACAAGGCCGATATCGGCTGGGAAGGCCCGGTCATGGACATCAAGGCCGGCGTCGATGCCCTCGAAGGCGCGCCGAAGGTGGTCGTGGTGGGCTATTGCTGGGGCGGCTCGCTCGCATGGCTTGCCGCCTGCCGGCTGGAGATCGACGCAGCGGTCGGCTACTACGGCGGCCAGATCATTGAGTTCGTGGGAGAGACGCCCGCCTGCCCGACAATGCTCCACTTCGGCACGGAAGATGCGGGCATTCCGATGACCGACGTGGATGAGATCACGACGACCCACCCCGACGTCACGGTCCACGTCTATCAGGGTGCCGGCCACGGCTTCAACTGTGACCAGCGGGCCGACTACCATCCGGAGGCCGCCGCGCTCGCCCGCGACCGATCCCTCGCCCATCTCGCGCGCCACATCGGCTAGCGCGCGGCCGTGGCCGACCAGACCACCCCGGTCCGCCTGGGCGTCATCGGCGGCAGCGGCCTCTACGAGATCGAAGGACTGAGCGAGGTCGAGCGGATCGACGTCCGCTCACCCTTCGGCACGCCGTCGGACTCCCTCCTCCTCGGCCGCCTCGCGGACACCGAGATGGTGTTCCTGCCGCGCCACGGCCGCGGCCACCCCCTGCCGCCCGGCGCGGTCGACTACCGTGCCAACATCGATGCGCTGAAGCGCGCGGGCGTGACCGACATCGTCTCGCTGAGTGCGGTGGGCAGCCTGCGCGAGGACATCGCGCCCGGCGAGTTCGTGCTCGTCGACCAGTTCATCGACCGCACCTTTGCGCGCGAGAAGAGCTTTTTCGGCGCCGGGCTGGCCGCCCATGTCTCCATGGCCGAGCCCGTGTGCCCGCGTCTCGGCGACCGCCTGCTGGAAGCCGGCAAGAGCCTCGGCCTCAGCATCGCCCGCGGCGGCACTTACCTTGCGATGGAAGGGCCGCAGTTCTCGACGGTTGCCGAATCGGAGCTCTATCGGCAGTGGGGCTGCGCGGTCATCGGCATGACCAACATGCCCGAGGCCAAGCTCGCCCGCGAGGCGGAGATTTGCTACGCGACCGTCGCCATGGTCACCGACTACGACTGCTGGCACCCGGACCACGTCGCCGTCACGGTGGAAGCGATCGTGCGGACCCTGCAAGAGAACGCGGCGGCCGCCCGCCGCCTGGTCGCGGCGCTGGGAGAAGCGCTCGCCGCCCGCCGCGAGCCCTGCGCCGCAGGCTGCGACCGGGCGCTGGAGAACGCGGTAATCACGGCACCCGAAGCCCGAGATCCGGCGATGGTGCAGCGCCTCGACGCCGTCGCGGGTCGCGTGCTGGGTTAGCGGGAGCGCTCCACTTCGACTCCCACGCCGCCTGCATCCGGGTAGAGGTCGAGCTTCTCGACCCGTACCCACACGCCGCGCACGCGGCGGTTGGCGAGGCAAAGCTCGACGATGCGGTCGGCCAGTGTCTCGACCAGGTTGATATGGCCGCCGGCGATGATGGCGCGAATGCCGTCCACGATGGTCTCGTAAGAGACGACGTTGGCGATGCTGTCCTCGATCGGCCGCTCGTCGCCCGTGACCTGCACGCGGACGTTGATCCGCACCCGTTGCGTGCCGTGGCGCTCGTGCTCGTGGACCCCGATCGAGCAGGGCACGACGAGGTCGCGAATCAGCAGGTGGCGCCGCGTGGCCACGGCCGAGCCCGGTGCTGGGGTCTCCCCGCTCATTCCAGGATTTCTTTCCCCTGCGGCATCGCCCAGCCGAGATGCTGACCGCTGTCCAGGGCGACCATCTGCCCGGTCAGCGCGCGGGCGGCGAGGATAAACCGCACGCCGTCCGCGATGTCGCCGGGCGCCACCGCCCGCTTCAACGGCGTGGCTTCGTATTGCGCAGCGAAGTGCTCGGGGCTCTGGCGCGCGCTCGGCAGGGTCGGTCCGGGGCCGATCCCGTTCACCCGGATGCGGGGCGCAAGCGCGAGCGCCGCCGTCTGCGTGAGCGTCCAGAGGCCCGCCTTGCTGAGCGTGTAGGACATGAAGTGCGGCGTGAGGCTCCAGACGCGCTGGTCGAGCATATTGACGATGCAGCCCTCCGCCTCGTCCGGCAGCGCTGCCGCGAACTTCTGCATCAGCACGAAGGGCGCGCGCAGATTGACCGCCATGTGGAGCTCCCAGCTCGCGCGGGTCGCGCTTTGCAGGTCGTCGTGCTCGAACGGGGACGCATTGTTGACGAGGCAACCAAGCGGCCCGAGCGCCTCCGTCGCCCGCGCCACCAGGGTCTCGACCTCGGCCTCCTCGGCGAGATCGGCCCTGAGCGCCACGGCGCGGCCGCCGGCGCCCTCGATGTCCGCGACGACATTCTTGGCGGCGTCGCCGGATTCGTGATGGTGCACCGCGACCGCCCAGCCGTCCTCTGCCAGCGCCTCGGCGATGGTTCGGCCGATGCGCGTTGCGGCGCCGGTGACCAGCGCCGCCCGCGGCATTGCGTCAGACGCGGTCATCGCTTGCGTTCGACCTACCCGCTCGCCTCGCGCCGCATCGCTTCCTGCTCATAGAAGCGAAACACCATGTCGGTCAGCGTTACGAAGCCGACCGCCTCGTTGCCATCCACCACCACACTACGCGACAGGCCGAAGCGGCCGAGCAGGCGGATCGCGTACTTGATTTCCATGTCGGCGCTGATGGTGAGCACCGGCTTCGACATGATCTCGTAGACATTCACCCGGTCGGGTGAGCGGTTGTCCGCTATCACCTTGTTGGCAATGTCGGAAACCACGACCATACCGTATTCGTCACCGGGCCGGCGGCGCTCGACCACGAGCGAGTACACGTTGTTCTCGCGCATCAGCTCCAGGGCCTCGTGAACCGTGGCCATGCCGTCGATCGGGGCCGGCATCGGCGACATCACCGCGCGCACCGTGTTGAATTGAGCCCCCTGCGACGCTGCCGTGGCCGTGCTCGCCTTTGTGCTCATATCTGGTCCTCGATCTCGTGCTTGATCTCGGCGATCTGATGAGAAAGACCGACCGCGTCTTCGATGGCGATCTGGAACGCGATCCCCGTCCCCGACTTTTCCTCGAAAGCCGCGTCCGTCGCGATCTCCTCCAGCACGGCGCGGCTCATGTGTTCCTCGACCAGGAACAGCAGGATGTCGCGTTGGCCGGTCAGTCTCAAGCCGAGAAAGGTCTTCTCCGGTTCAAGACCCTCGCCGCGGCAGCCCGTAATGATGGTCGCGCCGGTCGCACCAGCGCGGCGGCCGGTGTGGAGGACGGCTTCAGTTTCGCCGGAATCCACAAGCGCCATGATGAGCTTGAAACGCATCGTTCAGGTTCCTTTCCCGGATGACCGGCGCCTGCGCAGGGCGGCGAGCGCCGACGAAAGCTGGGTAAACCCCAGCACGGCGATGACGGCAAAGACGCAGGCGAACGCGATAAGGCCGAAGCCATCGAGCATCGGGCTGCGCCCCGGCACGTTGGCGGCGAGGCCGAGGCCCAAAGCGGCCACCAGCGGCACGGTCACGGTCGACGATGTGACGCCGCCCGAATCGTAGGCGAGCGCGATGATGCTGCGCGAGGCGAAGATGGTCAGCAGGATCACGAGCGCGTAGGCGCCCATGAACAGATAGTGGAGCGGCACCCCGGTGACGATGCGGACGGTTCCCACCCCGACGCCGACGGCAACGCCCGCGGCAACGGCAATTCGAAGGCCCCAGGGGCTGATCGTCCCGCCCGAGACGGCTCCGGCCTTGCGCGCAACGGCCATGAGCGAGGGCTCCGCGATGGTGGTGCCGAAGCCGATGGCTGCCGCAAAGGCGTAGATCCAGCCGTAGTCGAGCCAATGAGCGGTCGCGCCCGCCGCAAGGCCGAGGAAGGCCGGGTCGGTCAGTTGGGCGGCCATCGTCTTGCCGAGGGGGAAGAGCGCCTCCTCCAACCCGATGAGGAAGAGCACGAGCCCGACGACGACATAGACGAAGCCGATCACGATCCGGCCGAGATTCGCCGGGCGCTGGCGCAGGACGATGATCTGGAAGAACAGCACGATGGCGAGCAGCGGCACGATGTCGCGCACCGTATCCAGGCCCACCGACGGTAAGACGACAAGAATGTCTACCATGCAGCACCCCCGAAGGCCGTGACAGGCATCCGCATCAGGCGTGACCGCGCCTGCGGCGGCGCTTTTCTGCAGCCTCAAGCGCCGACGAGAGTTGTGCGTAGCCCAGCACGGCAATGATGGGGAAAACACTGGCGAACGCGATAAGTCCGAAGCCGTCGATCAGCGGGCTGCGGCCCGGCATGTTGGCGGCGAGCCCGAGACCCAAGGCGGCGACCAGCGGCACCGTGACGGTCGAGGTCGTGACGCCGCCGGAATCGTAGGCGAGCGGGATGGTGTTGCGCGCAGCGAAGATCGTCTGGACGATCACGATCGCGTAGCCGGCCATGATCAGATAGTGCAGCGGCAGCCCAATGACGATGCGGACTGCGCCCAAGCCGACTCCGACCGCGACGCCGATGGCAACCGCGATGCGCAGGCCCCAAGGTTTGATCGTGCCGCCGGAGACGGCGCCGGCTTTCTCGGCGACGGCGAGCAGCGACGGCTCCGCGATGGTGGTGCCAAAGCCGATGGCTGCCGCGAAGGCATAGATCCATCCATAGTCCAGCCAGTGCGCCGTCGCGCCCTCCCCGATGCCGAGGAATGCCGGGTCGGTCAGTTGAGCCGCCATGGTCTTGCCGAGGGGGAAGAGAGCCTGTTCCAGCCCGATGAGAAAGAGTGCGAGCCCGATGGTGACGTAGACGAAGCCCACGATGAGGCGGCCAAGATTTGGCGGGCGCCGGCGCAGGACGACGACGCAGAAAAACAGCACGAGGCCGATCAGCGGGGCCTCGTCGCGCACCGTGTCCAAACTGACGGCAGGAATGCGGGCGAGCAGTTCCACGGCGCCGTCCCCTCAGAACACCATGCCGAAAACGAGCACGAAAATGATCGGCGTGAGGCTCGCGTAGGCGATGAGGCCGAAGCCGTCGATCAGAGGGTTGCGCCCGCGAATCGCCGTGGCGAGACCGACGCCGAGGGCCGTCACCATGGGCACAGTGATGGTGGACGTCGTAACCCCGCCGGAATCGTAGGCAATCCCCACGATCTCGTCCGGCGCGAGGAAGGTCAGACCGACGGCGATGATGTAACCGCCGATGATCCAGTAGTGGAGCGGCCAGCCCTTGAGAATGCGGAGCACGCCGAGCGTGATGCCGACGCCGACCGAGACGGCGACCGTGTAGCGCAACCCGAGCGCGTAGGAATCCATGGCGTCCACGTCAGCGGCAACGACGCCCGCGTCTGCGGCGACCCGGGCGGCCTCACCCGTGACGGCGATCAACGCGGGCTCCGCGACCGTGGTCCCGAAACCGAGCGCGAAGGCGAAAACGAGCAGCCAGAACAGGCTGCCCTTCTGCGCGAACCCCTGGGCCAGACCCTCGCCAAGCGGGAACAGGCCCATCTCCAGGCCCTTGATGAAGAGCGCGAGCCCAAGCATCACGAGCACGAGGCCGCCGATGATGCCGCCGAGATCGGGGAAGGGTTGACGCAGAATCGCGACCTGGAACACCGCGACCACCACGATGATCGGCGCCAGATCGCGAAGAGTGCCGAGCACGAGGCCGGCGAAGGAAAGGAGCCCGGCCGCCAGTCGATACTTCTTCAACCGGTCGAGTTCACGCGTCACTCGACGACCAATTCTGGTCACGGCATCGACGGGCGCACTCATTGCGACTCGGGTTCCGATGGCTTCGCCATATAAACACACGGCCACGGAGCGCAAAGCCACCGGACCTTCTCGGGTCTGAGCAAGATCGCGGGCTACGGAATCGAGATTGGGGAACAATCCTGCTACGTTTGAGCGACAGTTCTCGTTACTCACCTGTGACTGCGGGTGGAGAGGCGGCGGAACGGCAGGGGGAAACCATGGGGATCGACATCAACTGCGACATGGGCGAGGCCTACAGCATCTACACCTGCGGCGACGACGAGGCGATCATGCCCTACATCACCTCGGCCAACGTCGCCTGCGGCTTTCACGCCTCGGACCCCGGCGTGATGCACGAGACCGTCGTGCTCGCCAAGAAGCACGGCGTGAAGGTGGGCGCTCACCCCTCGTTCCCCGATCGGGACGGCTTCGGCCGGCGTTACATGAAGATGGACCGCAAGGAGCTGCGCGACGCCATCATCTATCAATGCGGCGCGCTGAAGGGCTTCCTCGAGATGGAGGGGATGACACTCAACCACCTGAAGCCGCACGGTGCGCTCTACGGCGCCGCCTGGATCGACGAGGACGTGGCAACCGCCTGCGCCGAGGCGGCCCAAGTCTTCGGCGTGCCGATGTACGGCACCACCGGCACCATGCACGAGAGCATCTGGCCCAAGTACGCCGAAGTCGTGTGGGAGATCTTCGCCGACCTCGACTATGACGACGAGGGCCGCTGCATCATCACCCGCGAGCACAAGTCCGTGGCGCCGGAACAGGCGGTGGCGCAGATCATGCGCGTGGTGAAGGACGGCGTTATCCGCTCGGTCAACGGCAAGGACGTTCCGACGAAGGCTGAGACGATCTGCGTCCACTCGGACACGCCGGGCGCCGTCGCGGTCGCCAAGGCCGTGCGCGACGCGGTCGATCCCTACATCGAATAGGACAGGACATGAACACGGCAACATCACAGGCGGCAGCGCCGTCGAGCGCCGACCTGCTCGCCTCCAACTCCGGCATCGTTCAGGCCTATCTGACGAAGACGCCGGGCTCGGCAGCGCTCGCGGCCGAGGCCAGGGACATCCTGCCCTCGGGCATCGTCCACGACGCACGCCACATGCAGCCCTACGGCATCTACGTCACGCGGGCCGAGGGCTCGCGCAAGTGGGATCGGGACGGCAACGAGTATGTCGACTATGCCGGCGGCCACGGCGCCCTGCTGCTCGGCCACGGCCGGCCCGAAGTGCTCGCGGCGATCCAGGAGGCGCTACCGGACGGCACGCATCCCGGCGCCAACCACGAACGCGAGGTGCGCTGGGCGCAGATCGTGCGCGAAATGGTGCCGTGCGCGGAACGGGTGCGCTTCACCTCCTCCGGCACCGAGGCGACACACATGGCGCTCCGTCTCGCCCGTGCCCACACCGGCAAGCACAAGATCGTGCGCTTCAAGGGCCACTTCCACGGCTGGCACGACCACATGACCTCCGGCTACATCTCGCACTTCGACGGTTCGCCAACGACCGGCGTTTTGCCCGACCTCGCGTCCCAGGTGATCCTGCTGCCACCCGGCGACGAGGAGGCCGCGCGCGCCGCGTTCGAGGCCGACGACGACATCGCCGCCGCGATCCTGGAGCCGACCGGCGGCTCCTTCGGGCTCGTGCCCCATGCGTTCGAATTTCTGGGCTTCCTGCGGGAGCTGACGGCGAAGCACGGCGTTGTGCTGATCTTCGACGAGGTGATTACCGGCTTCCGTGTCTCCCCCGGCGGCGCGCAGGGGCATTTCGGCGTGACGCCCGACATGAGCACCCACGCCAAGATCATCGCCGGCGGCCTGCCCGGCGGGGCCGTGGCCGGGCGCAAGGAGATTCTCGACGACCTGGACTTCTACGAGACCAAGGCAAGCGGCCGCGAGAAAATCTTTCACCCCGGCACCTTCAACGCGAACCCCGTCTCCGCCGCCGCCGGCACGGCCGCGCTCGAGATCGTGCGGGATTCGGATGCTTGCGAGAAAGCGTCGGCCTTCGGCGCCGAGCTTCAGGCCGGGCTCAACGGGGTGCTGGAGGATGAAGGCGTGCCCTGGTCGGTCTACGGCACCTTCTCCTCGTTCCATCTCTTCATGAATCCGCGCGGGCGCGCGATCACGCCGTCAACTTTCGATCCCCTGGAGATCGACTACGCGGAGCTCAAGGAGCGCCCGCCGGAGCTCGTCAACAAGATCCGCCTCGGCCTGCTGGTGAACGGCGTGGACATTCAGGGCTGGCCCGGCGGCATGACCTCGGCCGCCAACACGGCCGACGATCTCCCCGTCACCGTCGACGCCTTCCGCGAGACCATCCGCATGCTGCGCCGCGAGGGCGAGCTTTAGACCGCACCCGCGCGGCACCGCCGCCTCGGCGCGGGAGTGCGCATGAACACGCTCGAACGCTTCGCCGAGGCCAAGCTCGCCGCGCTCGCGGAGCGGCAGCTGCGCCGCACCGTCCACGTAACCGCGCCGTGCGGTCCTGTCGAGGTGAAGCGCAACGGCCGCCGGCTGATCTCTTTCTGCAGCAACGACTACCTCAACCTCTCGCAGCACCCGGCGGTCAAGCGGGCGGCTGTCGAGGCCACCGAGCGCTGGGGCGCCGGGGCCGGCGCGTCGCGGCTCGTCACCGGCAACCATCCCCTCTTTGCGGCGCTGGAAGGCCGGCTGGCGCGCCTCAAGGGCACCGACGATGCCTGCGTCTTCGGCTCGGGCTACCTCGCCAATCTCGGCATCATTCCGAGCCTCGTCGGTGCCGGCGATCTGATCGTGGCTGACGAGCTGAGCCACGCCTGCCTGCGCGCGGGCGCGGCGCTCTCGCGTTCGCGCGTCGAGATCTTCCGGCATAACGATCTCGACCATGTGGAGGGCTTGCTGGCGGAGCACCGCGCCGGTCACGAGCGCGCGTTGCTGCTCACCGACGGCGTGTTCAGCATGGATGGCGACCTCGCCCCGGTCGCGGCGCTGGCCGAGATCGCGGCGGCCCACGACACATGGCTGATGACCGACGACGCCCACGGCATCGGCGTGGTGGGCGGCGGGCGCGGCTCGGGCTTCATGGGCGGCGCGAAGACCGAGGTGCCGCTGCAGATGGGCACGCTGTCGAAGGCGGTGGGCAGCTACGGCGGCTATCTCTGCGCCGCGCAGCCGGTGATCGATCTGATCCGCACCCGCGCGCGGCCCTTCATCTACTCCACCGGCCTGCCGCCGGGCGTGGTCGCGGCCAGCATCGCCGCCCTCGACCTGATTGCGAACGATCCCGACCTGGTCGCGGCGCCGCTGCGCAAGGCGTCGCTCTTCTGCGCGCGCCTCAATCTGCCGGCACCGGAGAGCTGCATCGTGCCGATTCTGCTGGGAGCGCCGGAGCGCGCGCTCGCGGCTTCGCGACTGCTGGAAGACGAGGGCTTTCTGGTCACGGCGATCCGGCCGCCGACCGTGCCGGAGGGCACGGCGCGGCTCCGCCTCACCTTCAGCGCCGGCCACGACGACACCGACATTGAGCGGCTGGCGGACATCGTGCGAGAACGCATCCTCGATCGGGACGAGCCATGAGCACGCTTTTCGTCACCGCCACGGGCACCGAGATCGGCAAGACCCTCGTCGCGGCCGCGCTTTGCCACGAGCTTCGCGCGGCGGGGCGGCCGGTGCGCGCGCTCAAGCCGGTGCTCAGCGGCTACGACCCGGCGACGCTTGCAGAGAGCGACCCCGGCGTCCTCCTCGCGAGCCTGGGCGAGGCGGTGACAGAGTCCACAGTCGCCGAGATCACGCCCTGGCGTTTCGGGGCCCCACTCTCGCCGGACATGGCCGCAGCCCGCGAGGGACGCCGCCTCGACCTGGCAGAGATCGTCGCCTACTGCCGGACCGCCGAGGGCGATCCGTTGCTGATCGAGGGCATCGGCGGGGCCATGGTGCCGTTGAACGACGACCACACCGTGCTGGACTGGATCGCGGCGCTCGGCGCGCCGGCGCTGGTGGTGACGGGCAGCTATCTCGGCACCATAAGCCACACGCTGACCACGCTCGCGGCCATTCGCGGGCGCGGCATCAAGGTCGCCGGTCTCGTCATCAGTGAATCGCCGGAGAGTCCGGTGCCACCAGCGGAGACGGCGGAGACCATCGCCCGACATGCCGGGCCGCTATCCATCGCGCACGTACCGCGTCTCTCTGCCTCCTCTGCCCCCTGGCGCGAGGCCCCTCTCCTCGCCCGCGCGCTGGGCCTCTTGGACGGCTGAGCCACCGCTAGAGGACACACCCTCCCACCGTTCAGCGGGCACCTCAGCTTTCATAACGACGCGTATAGCGGGTTGGTGCGTGGAGCGACGCTCAAAAACCCACGCCATGCCCTGCGGCGCATATGAACTTGATCGCTGCGATATATGATATGACGACATATCATAGTCGATTGAATATCGGCATGACTTATGGAACCCTCGTACTTCGACACGGTTGCACGATGTGAACCACGCGTTTGTGGGCTGACGGTGGCCAGCTCGTTGCCCTGACTGGCTGCCGACCGGTGATTGCACGGGAGCAAATGAAGCAGTCGCGGCACTTCTCGCCGAGGTCCGCCTCGGGAACCAGACTCTATGGAACGTAAGCACGCAGAGTCCCTGCACGGCCGGCGCAGCAACAGTTTCGCCAACGATGCCTTGGTGGAGTCCAGCTCAAGCGATGACCGAAGAAATAGACACAGAGTCGCTTTTGGTCTTGGAATTTTGCTATTCGCGTTGAGCGTCGGTCTCGCGGCGGCCTTGTTCCTGACGATTGGGACGGCGAACGCGGACGGTGCGCTCGAGGCGGAATGCTCCAACCATGACGTCATCATGGTAGGCACGAAATCTGCTGGGCCTGCCCCTCGGTACCCGGCAACACCGCTCTCCCCTTCACAGTGGCCTCCATGATGACCGGACGGTCGCCAGGGGACGAGCCCAAGGCTAAGCCGGCGGGAATCACTGGCTACCCAGCACTAGATATTTCGATTAACATATTACGAATAGTGATATCAATATTGATGTAGCCCAAAGTGCGCGCAATCAGTGTCAGTCAAATCTGTCAAGGCGCCATATCGCTTTCGATTGACGACCGTCTCAATATATGAATATGTTATCTTCACATCGCATTAGTTATGTCTGCCTCACCGCCTTGCAGCAGTTCCATACGGGGATGGCTCTGTCCGCTATCCAACGCCGGGCAAGGAATCATATAGCGGAATTGCGCCAACGCTGCCCATCGCCCGCAGGAGAAAGCAGAAAGTATGGATATCGGCTTTGCTTGGCGCGTACCATACAGATGCAGTCGCAGATTCATACACGCGCTCTTCTTTGCGAAGAGGATTGATAGAATCGACAGTTACTCTGGTAGTATTTCGTTTCCTCTGAAATGTTTTCTTGTTGTATTGAGCGTCACCCTTGTGATGTCTTTGTGTTGGGATTCTGGGACAGCGCGCGCCGATTCGCTCGATGACTTGACCGCACGCCTCGACAGACTGGAGGAGGAAAACCGGCAGCTCCGGCGCGAAATCGAAGCGCTCCAGGCCCAAGGAGTGAAACCGGCTGAACCGGAGGAGTCGGCTCCCCGGTCAGCCGCTCAGCAGCGGGAAGGCACAGCAGGTTTCGTCCGTGTCGATCCCGGCTATGGCTACGAAATCCTCGATCCGACCTCCAACATCAACCGCAAGCAGCGTCTGATCCTCGAACGCAAGAGGGACGGCACCCTCGCCCCGGACAGCGTGCATGTGCATGGAGCGGTGACGGCGATCGCAAACTACCAAATCAGCAACAGGGCCGAGAAATTCGGCTACCTGATGCGCCATCCCACCTCGACCAACCAAATGGGGGACGAGGTCTCCGAGGCGACGATCCATTCGGCGCAACTCGGCTTCACGGCTTCGCTCGGCGACTGGATAACCGGCTATGCGGAGATGCTCTTCGATCCGGAGCAAAGCTTCGGCGCCGGCACCAATACCGACCTGGAACGCAACCAGCTGCAGATGCGCCGTGCCTACGCGCTGTTCGGCAACCTCGACCGCTCGCCCGTCTATGCCAGCCTGGGCAAGATGGATGTGCCCTTCGGGCTAACCGACACGGTCAACCCGTTCACGGCATCCACCGTCTGGCATGCCTTTGGCGCGCTGGCCAACGGGGTGACGCTGGGCTACGCAGGCGATGACCTCAACCTCTCCGTCATGGGCGTCCAGGGCGGCGCGCAGTTCCGCGCAGCCAACATGCCCGTGGAGGAAACCGCCGTCCCGAGCAGGCTGAACAACATCGCCCTGGACGCGAACTACACGTTCGATCTGGGATCGACGGAGACGCTGCTTCTGGGCGGCTCCTATCTGCGGGGCTCCGCCTACTGCCAGGACTTCCCGATCGCGCACTTCCTGCCCTGTCGGGACAACAACCCGGCCTTCGACATCTACGGCAGGCTCGTCGCAGGCAACTTTACGCTCAAGGGGGAGTTTGCCCGTACCCTCGACGTGTGGCCTGGAACCTTCAACCCCGGCATGCCGGAGTTCGCGGCCAGTGACGTGAAGAGCTTCGACATCGGCACCAAGTACCGGTTCGACCTCTCCGAAGGGCCGCTCGATCTCTCCGCCGAGTTCAGCCGCTTCGAGGCCGGACCCAACGGCGCGCCGTGGGAAAAGCAGGAGCAGCTCGTGCTGGGCACCGCATGGTTCGCCCTCCCCAGCGTGAAGCTCTTCGCCGAATACATCCGCGTCGACGGATTCGCGCCTCTCAACTTCATGAGCGGCGGCAGCATCAGGAACGAGAACGGCGACGTGATGCCGGACCGCACCATCAGCGATGCTTCCGCCCACTCCGACGTCTTCATGGTGGGCGTCAACGCGGCGTTCTGACGTGCCGGGATTGAAGCCCCGGCTCCGACTTCACAGGAAGCGGTTGGCTGCCGGGAAGCCGCGCGGCGCGGCGCGGCCGGCCTGGCCACGCTTGCCGCGCCACTGGTCGAGCGCCGTCTCGGTGCGCACGCCGGTGCCCGAACGCCAGCGCAGGCCCTTCGCGCCGTCGAACACCTGCGCGTCCGAGAGCGCCGCGTCGCGGTAGCGCTGCAAGATGACACCCCGGCCCCGCGTCATGGTGGGCATCTCGCCGGCGGGGAACACAAGTAAGCGCCGGTTGGTGCCGACGACCGCGACCGTATCGCCGGCCGCCTCGACACAGACCGCAGCCTCCGCCCCTTCCGCCGGGTTGAGCACCTGGCGCCCCGTGCGGGTCTGCGCGACGACGTCATCCTCGGGCACGAAGAAGCCGCGCCCGTCGCTCGCCGCCACCAATAACCGCCGGCCGGGCCGGTGAGCGAAGAGTGCGACCGCCTCGTGATCGTTGCCGAGGTCGACCATCAGGCGCACAGGCTCGCCGAAACCGCGCCCGCCGGGGAGGCGATCCGCCGCGAGCGTGTAGAAGCGCCCGTTGGTGGCGAAGAGCAGCAGCTTGTCCGTGGTCTCGGCATGGAAGCGGAAGCGCTCGCGGTCGCCATCCTTGTAGCGCACCGCCGTCTCCGCCTCGGCGTGCCCCTTGACCGCGCGGATCCACCCCTTGGCCGAACAGATCACCGTGATCGGCTCGCGCTCCACCAGCGCCTCCACGGGCACCTCTTGCGGCAGGGGCGCCTCGCCGATGGCGGTGCGGCGCGCGCCAAGCTCCACCTCCTGCCCGAAGCGCGTCTTGATCTCCGCGATCTCGGCCGCGAGCGCGGTCTTCTGCCGGCGCCTGCTGTTCGCGAGTTTTTGGAGCCGGCCGCGCTCCGCCTCCAGCGCCTCGTGCTCACGCCGGATCGCCTCTTCCTCCAGCCGCCGCAGCGCGCGCAGGCGCATGTTGAGGATCGCGTCAGCCTGCACGTCGTTGATCCCGAACGCGGCCACGAGCGCGGGCTTGGGCTCGTCCTCCTCGCGCACGATGCGGATCACCTCGTCGAGATTGAGGTAGGCGACGAGATAGCCGCCGAGCACGTCGAGCCGGTGAGCGATCGCCGCCAGCCGATGGGCGGTGCGCCGCAGCAGGACCTCGCGCCGATGATCGAGAAAGGCCTGCAGCACCTGCTTGAGCGTCATCACGCGGGGCACGCCCGCCGCATCCAGCACGTTCATGTTGAGCCCGATGCGGGTCTCCAGCTCGGTCTGGCGGAACAGCATCTCCATCAAGAGCTCGGCCTCAACCGTGCGGCTCCTGGGCTCCAGCACGATGCGCACGTCCTCGGCCGATTCGTCCCGTACATCGGCGAGCAGGGCGAGCTTGCGGGCCTGGAGCAGCTCGGCGATGCGCTCGATCAGCCGCGCCTTCTGCACTTGATAGGGAATCTCGGTAACCACGATCTGGTATTGGCCGCGGCCGATGCTCTCCTTCTCCCACCGCGCGCGGACCCGGAAGCCGCCCCGCCCCGTCGCATAGGCCTCTGCGATCTGGTCCCGGTCCTCGACCAGGACGCCGCCTGTCGGAAAGTCCGGTCCGGGCACGAGCGCCACTAGGGCGTCGTCCGAGAGCTTGGGATCTTTCAGGAGCGCGGTGAGCGCGTCGCAGAGCTCGCCGGCGTTGTGGGGCGGGATACTGGTGGCGAGGCCCACGGCGATTCCCGTCGCCCCGTTGGCGAGCAGGTTGGGAAACGCCGCCGGCAGCACCACGGGCTCGCTGTCGCCGCCGTCGTAGGTCTCGCGAAAGTCGACGGCGTCCTCGTCGAGGCCGTCGAGCAGGGCTTGTGCGACCTCGGTAAGCCGGGCCTCGGTGTAGCGCATCGCGGCAGCGTTATCGCCGTCGACATTGCCGAAGTTGCCCTGTCCTTCGACCAGCGCGTAGCGCGCGGCGAAGGTCTGCGCCAACCGCACCAGGGCGTCGTACACCGCAGTATCGCCGTGGGGGTGGTATTTGCCGATCACGTCGCCCACGACGCGCGCGCACTTCTTGAAGCCCGCGTCGGGGTCGAGCTTGAGGGCGCGCATCGCGTAGAGGAGACGGCGCTGGACCGGCTTGAGCCCGTCGCGCACGTCGGGCAGCGACCGCGCGGTGATGGTGGAGAGCGCGTAGGCCAGGTAACGCTCGCTCAGCGCATCGCCGAGCGGCACGGGCTGGACCGTGCCCTCCGTTGCAGCCTCGCTTGCGATTCGCGCCATGACAGCCGCTATAGCACAGGCGGCGGGTGGATTAAGGGTCTTGCTCCATCGGTGTGGTGGAGCGTGGCGCAGCCTCAGCCTGCAAGCGGTCGATGAAGCGCTCGCGGGCCGCGGGCATGCGGCCGCCCTGCTCCGCGAACACGTGCTTTTCGAAGAACCAGCCGGTCAGCCGGAGCCCGGCGACAATGTCGGCGGCAGAGGCGGCGGCGTTATCCTCCGGCCGCGCGAGGAAGGACGGCAGCGAGAGCAGCTTGTCCGCATAGGGCGTGGCAGCCTCACGCGACACCGCCCGCCCGCTGCGGGGCGAGACGTAGGCCAGGTCATCGACCGCGCCGGTCGCCGCGCAGGCCGAAAGATCGAGACCGAAGCCAAGCTCTGCGAGCAGCGCAAGCTCCCAATGGACCACCGCTTCGGCCCAGCGCTCGCTCGCTTCGAGCGTGTCGAGCAGGCGCCCGGTGGCGCCGTGGACCTGCGGATAGGGAAGCCGCTCCGGCAGGCTTGCCTCAATCAGCGCACAGATGGCGGCAAGCGCCGCGAGGCGGGGTGGGTCGTCCAACAGGAGGCTCGCGCGCGCCCGCACGAGCTCGCAGGTGAAGCGGCCCAGGTGCTCGGCGAGTCGCGCCTGCCAGCGGGCCGTGAGCGTATTCCCCGGCTGATAGAGCCCGCGCGCCCGGCGTCCGCGCGCGCCGTGCACCAGCCCGGCGTGGCGGCCGTGATGCTCGGTGAGCAGCGAGACGACGGCGGCGTTTTCGCCGTGGCGGCGGGCGGAGAGGACGATCCCCGTATCGCTCCATTCCATCGCCTGCCCCAAAAAATCGGCTCCACCGCCGCACCTAAACCGGCGACAGTCGAGATGTAGCACATGAGAGGGACCGGGCCGCCAGGCCCGGACGGCGCGAATGCGCCGCGCGCGAAGCGCGGAGCCAAGCGAGCGTCGCGCGGATACGCGCGCGGGCGCGCGATGCGAGCGCCCGGCGATTGAGGGAAATGAAGAAAGTCCGGCGTCCTTGCAACGCGGCGGCCGCTTCGCCACAATCGAATCCGCTCTGGGGGAGCCGTGCGCGGCTGAGAGGTCGGACCCACTCCGACGACCCCTTGAACCTGATCCGGTTAGGACCGGCGTAGGAAACGAGACGTGACCCCGCCAGAAAACCTGCAATCCGAGTCGGACCTCGCCGTCCGTGTCGAAGGCGCGCGCTTCGGCTTCGAAGACGCGCTGCTCTTCGACGGCCTGGAGCTCGCCCTGGAGCGGGGCCGCTGGACTTGCCTGCTGGGGCCGAGCGGTGTGGGAAAGTCCAGCCTGCTCCGGGTCATCGCGGGCCTGGAGCGGCTCGAGTCCGGCAGCCTGAACGTCCTGGGCGGTGCGTCGGTCGCCTACATGGCGCAGCAGGATCTGCTCATGCCGTGGCTGAGCGCCCTCGGCAACGTCTCTCTCGGCGCACGCCTCAGGGGCGAGAAGCCCGACCGTGAGCGCGCTCTCGCGATGCTGGAGCGCGTGGGCCTGGGCGGCGAGGCCGACGCTCTGCCCCGCACCCTCTCCGGCGGCATGCGCCAGCGCGTCGCGCTCGCCCGCACGTTGATGGAAGACCGCCCCATCGTGCTCATGGACGAGCCTTTCTCCGCGCTCGACGCGATCACGCGTGCCAGGCTGCAGGAGCTTGCCTCGGGCCTCCTCGCCGGGCGCACGGTGCTGCTGGTCACCCACGATCCGCTGGAGGCGCTCCGGCTGGGGGAGCGCATCTACGTCATGGCCGGCCGCCCGGCCTCGCTGGCGCTTGCAGCCGCACCGGACGGCCCCCCGCCCCGCAGGCTCGGCGACCGCTCCCTCCAGGCCCTGCACGCCGAGTTGCTGGAGCGGCTCACGGCGGCCGACGATACCGGCGTCGGCCCGCGGCCCCACTGATGGCCAGGGCTTGGAATGCGCGTCCTCAGGCTGACGACGATCTGCGGCCTCCTGGTCCTGGTCTGGCAGGCGGTGGTCTGGCTGGCCGACACGCCCCACTTCATCCTGCCGGGGCCGGCGCGGGTCGGGGTGACCTGGTGGGAGCACGCCGGCCTGATCCTGGGCCACGCCCAGACCACGCTGCTGGAGATCGCCCTCGGCCTCGTGCTCGGCACCCTGCTCGGCGTGATCAGCGCCCTGGTGCTCACGTACGTCCGGCCGGCGCGGCTCTGGCTGCTGCCGGTGCTGGTCGCATCCCAGGCGGTGCCGGTCTTCGCGCTGGCGCCGATTCTCGTGCTCTGGCTCGGCTACGGCATCGCGTCCAAGGTCGCGATGGCGACGCTCATCATCTACTTCCCCGTGGCCGCGAACTTCTTCGACGGCCTCCGGCGCACCGAGCCGGGCTGGCTCGACCTCGCCCGCGCCATGGGCGCGAGCCCGTGGCGGACCATGTGGCGCATCCGTGTGCCGGCGGGGCTGCCCGCGTTGGCCTCGGGCGTCCGCGTCGCGGCGGCGGTGGCGCCCATCGGCGCCGTCGTGGGCGAGTGGGTGGGATCGAGCGCAGGCCTCGGCTTCCTCATGCTGCACGCCAACGCACGCATGCAGATCGACCTGATGTTCGCCGCGCTGCTCACCCTCGCGGTCTTCGCGGTGTCGATCTACTTCATCATCGACCACGTGCTGCGCCGTGCCCTTCATTGGCAACCGGACACGTGATCCATCAACAGGGAGGATGACACATGCGGACCATGGCAAAGACGTTTATGGCGGCGCTCGCCCTGTGCCTGGCGGCGGCCCTGATCGCGCCGAAGCCGGCGGATGCGGTGGAGAAGCTGACCGTTCTGCTCGACTGGTTCGTCAATCCCGACCACGCGCCCCTCTTCGTGGCGCTGGAGAAGGGCTACTTTGCGGAAGCCGGCCTTGAGGTCGAGCTGATCGCGCCGGCCGATCCCAACGACCCGCCCAAGCTGGTCGCTGCCGAAAAGGCCGACCTCGCGGTCTCCTACCAGCCGCAGCTTCACCTCCAGGTGGCCGAGGGGCTGCCGCTCGTCAGGATCGCGACGCTGGTGGCGACTCCCCTCAACACGATGCTGGTGCTTGCCGACGGCCCGATTCAGTCGATCGCCGATCTCAAGGGGCGCACGGTCGGCTACTCGGTGGGCGGCTTCGAGGACGCGCTGCTGGGCGCGATGCTCGAACGCCACGGCCTGAGCATCGAGGACGTGACGCTGGTCAACGTCAACTTCTCGCTGTCGCCGTCGATCCTCTCCGGCCAGGTCGATGCCGTCATCGGCGCCTACCGCAACTTCGAGCTCAACCAGATGGATATCGAGGGCCACCCCGGCCGCGCCTTCTACATCGAGGAAGAGGGCGTGCCCCCCTACGACGAGCTCATCGTCGTCGCACACACCGAGCGGCAAGGCGACCCGGCGTTCCGTAACTTCGTCGATGCCCTGGAACGCGGCGTCCAGTTCCTCATCAACCACCCGGACGAGTCCTGGCAGCTCTTCCTGCGTGGCCGGGAGGAGCTGGACGACGAGCTCAACAAGCGCGCCTGGCGCGACACGCTGCCGCGCTTCGCACTCAGGCCGGCGGCGCTCGACACCGCGCGCTACGAGCGCTTCGCCGCCTTCCTCCAGGCCCAGGGGCTGATCCCCGAGGCACTGCCCGCCTCGGCCTACGCGGTGGAGCTGGACTAGCGCGCTGCATCGAAGCGTCCGCGAGCGCGAGCACGGCCGCGTGCGCAGGCGCACGACGCAAGTGGCGCCCCGAGCAATTCATGTGGGATTCGCCGGGATAAGCGGGATTCGCCGGGATAAGTGGGATCTGCCGGGATAAGCGGGATTCGCCGGGATAAGCGGGATTTGCCGGGACAAAGTGAGATTCGCTGGGACAAGGTGAGATTCGCCGGGACAAGGTGGGATTCGCCGGGACAAAGTGGGATTCGGCGGGACGATGCGGCACGGAGTGGGTCGGGCGCCGGCCGCCCGGTCGGAGTGCACCGGCCGCTCATGCCTCCGCCTGCCGCGGCCGCTTCGCGCGTGCTCTTCATGGCGCGATGCTGGCACGCGCGGGAGGCGCCGTGCACCGCACCATGGTCCGGTCTACGCGGATACGCCGAGCCGCGCGGCGAAGTCGAGCACCGCGCGGGCGAGGTCCTGCTTCTCCTCGCGCGCGGTCATCATCGTGGCCGTGACCTCGACCGCGACGCCGGCGGCGGCGATCCCCGCCGCCTCGGTCCGGTCGGCCTCGTCGAGCACGAAGCCGTCGACTAGACCGGCATAGTGCCCGGCGATGGCGGCGGCGCTCGGCGCGATGCCGCGCTCCGCCATCATCTTGGCCGTGGGTCCCTTGACCGCCTCACCTCCGACGATCGGGGAGACCGCGATCACCGGCGCTTGGCAGGTCTCGAGTGCGGCGCGCACACCGGGGACCGCCAGGATCGGATCGATGCTGATGTAGGGGTTCGACGGGCAGACGATGACGGCGCCGAGATCGGGCGCCGCCAGCGCGTCGAGAAAGCCTGAGGAGGCCCGCGCCTGCTCCGCCCCTTCGTGGCGGAAGCCCAGCACGCGGGGGCGGCAGCGCTCGCGCACGAAATAGTGCTGGAAGGCAAGCGGGCCTTCTTCCGTCTCGACGACGGTCGGCACGGGATCGTCGCTCATCGGCACGATGCGTGCCCGGATGTCGAGCCTCGCGCACAGGTCAGTCGTGACCGCGCTCAGGCTCTCGCCGGCCCGCAGCCGCCGCGTGCGCTCCACGTGGATGGCGAGGTCCTTGTCGCCGAGGAAGAACCAGGTCTCGCCGCCGAGCGCCGCGAGAGCCTCCATGAAGGCGCCGCTCTCCCCCGCCCGCCCCCAGCCGGTCTCCGGGTTCGCGAGCCCGGCAAGCGTATAGGTGAGCGTGTCGAGATCGGGGCAGACCCTAAGCCCGAGATGCTCGAAGTCGTCGCCGGTGTTGGCGACGACCGTGAGCCGGCCGGGGTCCTCCAGCACGTCGCAAAACCCGAGCGCGAGCTTGGCGCCGCCGACGCCGCCCGAGAGCGCCACGTAGCTGACGCTAGCGGAAGAGGTCATCGGCCTCGGCGCGGATGAGGGCGGCGCCGTCGTTGCCCGGACCGGCGGCGGCGAGCCCGCGCACCACCACCACGGGCATGCCTTCGTCGGCCTCGCCCTGAAGCAGCGAGGCGGCGGCGGCGAGCTCGTCCGCCAGCCCCACCTGAGTCACTTCGAGCGGGCGGCCGAAGAGATCGTCGCGCCCCCGCAGGTCGAGCAGGGACGGCAGGCCGGCAGCACCCAGCGCGAGGCCCACGGTGCCCACTCGCCAGGCGCGGCCGACGCTGTCGTTCACGATCACGGCGCAATCGACCCCGAGCCTCGCCCGCAGCCCCTCGCGCAGGCGCCGTGCGCTGCCGTCGGGATCGCGGGGCAGCAGCAGCACCCGCTCGTCCATGCCCGCCGGCTCCACGTTGGAGTTGTCGATGCCCGCGTTCGCCATGACGAAACCCAGCCGGTGCTCCACGATGATCACGCCGGGGCGGTGACGCACCACCCGCCGCGACTCGCTCAGGATGAGCTCGACCATGCGCGGGTCCTTGTCCGTCAGCGCGGCAAGCTCTCGCGCCTCCCCGCCGGGATCGACCGTGGCCAGGTTGGCGTAGCGCCCCTCGCTCTTGGACACGATCTTCTGGGCGACCACCAGGACATCGCCGTCGGCCGCAGCCTCGCCGGCACGCTCCAAACCGTCTGCGATCAGGGCCGCGAGATCGTCGCCGGGCTGGACCATGGGGATGCCCGGCAGCGCGAAGAGGGAGAGAGCGCGGGGGCGCGCCGGGCGCAGGGTCATCGCGTGCCGGCCCCGCTCCAACTCGTCGCGCGCTCGATGCGTATGGCGATCACCGGGAGCGGCGCCAGATCCATCGCGCGATATTGCCGATACTTGGCGCGGAGAAGCGCCTGCGCCTCGTCGTGCTCGGCGCCGCTTTCCAGTATCTCCGCGCGGCCGCGCACCATGACCCAGCGGAGCTTCGTCCAGTCGTCATCGTCGTAGTGATCGGCGGTCAGGGTGACGTGTGGGTTCTCGGCGATGTTGCGGAGGCGCTTGAGCGGCCGCCCGCTCTTGGGTTTGCGATCGATCGACATGTAGACGGTGTCGCCCGCAAGGGTAAAGCACACCGGCCCGACATTGGGGATACCCGCCCCGTCCGCCGTCGCCAGGTGCGCGACGCGCCGGCCTGCCAGAAAGGCACGCTCGTCCTCTGCGAGGACGGCCCCCCTGCCCTCGTCCATGGCGCGATTCCGCCGGGCTCAGATATCCGCGAGCGCGTCCTTGATCCGCTCGATGCTCTCGATATGAGCTTGCGGCGTGGCGAGACCCGAGCCCATCGTGTTGACCGAATAGTGCGTGGCGCCGAGCTCCTTCCAGCCCGCGGCGTGCGCCCGCCACTGCTCGGGCGTCTTGTCCAGCACATCGAGCCAGGTCTCGATCCCCACCTCTGCCGGGTCGCGGCCCGCCTCGCGGATGTAGCCCCGGAACTTCTCGACCTCGGCCGCGCCTTCGTCGTCCGGCGCGAAGAGCGGGAACCAGCCGTCGCCGATCCGGGCGGTGCGCCTGAGCACGGCATCGGCATGGCCGCCGAACCAGATGGGGATGGGACGCTGAACCGGCAGCGGGTTCAGTCCGGCATCGGTGATGCGGTGGTCCCGACCCTCGAAGGTAATCAGCTCCTTGGTCCAGAGCAGGCGCATGACCTCGATCTGCTCCTCGATGCGCCGCGCGCGGTCGCCGAAATCCATGCCGAGGGCTTCGTATTCCACGTGGTTCCAGCCGATGGCCACGCCGAGCCGGAGCCTGCCTTCGCAGAGCACGTCGAGCGCAGCCGCCTGCTTCGCCACCAGCGCGGCCTGGCGCTGCGGCAGGATGATGATGCCGGTGACGAATTCGAGCCGCTGCGTAACTGCGGCGAGAAAGCCGAACAGCACGAAGGGCTCGTGGAATGCGTCGGTGTGCTTGTAGGGGCCCCTGAGGTCGTGCGTGGCGGCGTTGCCGCCGAGCACGTGGTCGAAGGCGAGGACGTGCTCGTACCCCAATGCCTCGGCGGCCTGCCCGTAGTCGCGCACGACTGCGGGATCGTTGCCGATCTCGGTCTGTGGAAAAACGACACCAAGCTGCATTCGGGGCCTCCCTCGCTCACGGTTGCGCGCGGCCGGCACGGCCGCGACGTACCATGCTATCATGCCCTGTCAGTGCGGCATCGTCGGGCCTCGGCGGAGTGGCCGCGTACCAGCCGGATAAGGGAGAGACAAGATGGCGGATGACGACTCGTGGCGCGGCAAAGTCGGCGGTATGACCGAGGAAGAGGTCGATGAATTCTTGAAGGGGCCGCACCTCTGCCGGCTCGCCTGCCTGGACGAGGAAGGCTGGCCCTATATCGTGCCGCTCTGGTACCAGTACCGCGACAGTGGCTACTACGTCGTCCCCCGCGCGCGCTCGGTCTGGGCCAAACACATCCAGCGGGACCCGCGGGTCCACATCTGCGTCGACATCTGGGAGACGATGCAGAAGGTGATGGCCAAGGGGAAGGCCGAGATCGTCGAGGAGCCCAACACCGGCGGCAAGTGGGTCGAGGTCGCGACCGAGATGTCGCTGCGCTATCTCGGCGAGAACGGGCCGAAGTACCTGGAGCCGACGCTGGTCGAGCCCCGCTGGCTTATCTTCCTGAAGCCCGATTCGCAGATGACCTGGCAGGGCGTGGACTGGGCCGAACGCTACAAGCACGCGAAGTGGTAGCAGCCGTCACCGACGGAACGCACCGGCCGGAGCCAGCGGCTGGGGCGTAAGGCACCGGCTCCTCAGTCCCCATTCCATGACCGACGCGGGTGACGCGCGGGCCGGCGCCGCCGAGCCCAAGGCGCCCAGGGTGGGCGTGCTCGCGGTCGTCTACCTGTTGGTTGCGGGCTCGCTGTATGGCCTGCTGTTCTCGATCAACAAGGTCGCGACGACCAATGGCGTGCCGGGGCTCGCCTACGTGTTCTGGCACACCTTCGGCGCCGGATTGATCCTCTGGCTCGCCTGCCTTGCGACCCGCACGCCAGTGGGCCTCGACCGGGCTCATCTGCGGCTCTATTTCGTCGCCGGCGCACTGGGCATCTCGATCCCCGTGTCAGTGCTCGCCCATGTGGCGCCCGAGCTGCCGGCGAGCCTCGTGGTCATGGTCACGTGCCTCTCGCCCACCTGCACCTACCTGATGGCGATGACGCTCCGCATGGAGCGCTTCCGGTGGCTCAGCACCGGCGGCGTGGCGCTCGGGCTTGCCGGAATTCTGATCCTGGTGGTGCCGGGCATCACGCTGCCGACTTTCGCGGAGGTGAGCTGGCTGCTGCTGGCTCTGGTAGCCCCGGTGTGCTTTGCCGCCTTCAACATCGCGGGCGCCATCCTGTGGCCGCCCAAGGCGCATTCGCTGGGGCTGGCATGCGGCATCCAGATGGGTGGCGCCATCGTGCTGATCCCCGTGATGCTCGGCACGGGCGAGACTTACCTCTTCCCCGGCCCGCTGCTCGCCGGCGACCTTGCGATCCTAGGCGCGACGGGAATCACGGCTCTGGTCTGGTACCTGATATTCGAGGTTCTCAGGATGGGCGGCCCGCTCTTCCTCTCCCAGTTCGGCTATATCATCGTGCTGACGGGGCCGGGCTGGGGGGCGCTGATCTTCGGCGAGCGTCTGAGCAGCTCCGCATGGATCGCGGCCGCACTGCTCATGGCGGGCCTCGCCGTGCTCACCTGGTCGAAGCGCCGCGCCCGCGCGTAGGGCGCGTGGAGGGAAAGCGAATGACGATCAGACTGCTTCAGGTCGATACCTTCACCGACCGGGTGCTGGGCGGAAACCCGGCCGCGGTCTGTCCCCTCGACGCCTGGCTAGACGAGACGACGATGCAAGCGATCGCGGCCGAGAACAATCTCTCGGAGACCGCATTCCTGGTGCCGGAGGGCGAGGGTTATCGCCTGCGCTGGTTCACCCCCAACGTCGAGGTCGATCTCTGCGGCCACGCCACCCTCGCGGCCGCCTTCGTCGTGTTCGAGGAACTTAAGCCGGGGATGGACAGCGTCTCTTTCGAAACGCTGAGCGGACGGCTCACGGTCACCCGCGAGGGCGCAGAGCTGGTCATGGACTTCCCGGCCCAGCCCGCGAGCCCGGCGACTCCCCCACCGCTGCTGGCGAAGGCGCTCGGCGCGGCGCCGGCCGAAGTGCTGGCCGGTGCGGACTGGATCGCGGTGTTCGAGAACGCGGCCCAGGTCGCGGCACTCAGCCCCGATCACGCGCTGCTGACCACGCTTGACCGCCGCGGGGTCGTGGCGACCGCGCCGGGAGACGAGGGCGACGCGGACTATGTGCTGCGCTTCTTCGCGCCAAAGAACGCCGTGCCCGAGGACCCGGTCACCGGCAATGTACAGACCGCACTGGTACCCTATTGGGCGGGCCGGCTCGGCAAACAGAGGCTCTCTGCGCGTCAGCTTTCAGCGCAGGGCGGGCGGATGGTGTGCGAGGACCGGGGCGAGCGCGTGTCGATCGCCGGCCACGCGGTGCTCTACATGGACGCGACGATTTCGGTCGGTCGCTAACCGGCGCAGTCGACGCAGCGGGCGATGGTCGGGTCGATGGCGAGCCGCTTGGCGGGAATTCGCTCCCCACAGTCGGTGCAGTAGCCGTAGTCTCCGGTATCGAGCCGGCGCAGCGCCGCCTCGATGAGGGGCAGCCGCGCGCGGCGGCGCGCCTCCACAGACTGCGCCATCGCCTGCACTTGCATGGCGTCCATGCGCGAAACGCGGCCGACGCTCTGCTGATCGAGCGCAACCGGGCGGCGCTCGTCCGCCGCCGCCTCGCTCAGCGCAAGCAACTCGGCGCGCTCCTGCTCGAGGATTTGCCGAATCTTCTTCGGATCGCGTGTGGGACGGGCGGTCATGGGCGGTATCGGCACATCAGAAGAGCGATTGTAGACGATCGACCGCGCCACGCGAGAGCGATGTGTTCGGCCAGGCAATCCAAAGCCTGCATGAGCGGCGCGCTTGACGCGCTCGCCCGCTCCGCCGCACCCTGCGCGGCGTTGCGAAACAGGGAGAAACCCATGGCGTCGGGAGCAATCGTGGTAACCGGATCGGCGGGGCTGATCGGATTTGCCGTCGCCTCACGGCTCGCGCGTGAGGGACGCGATGTGATCGGCACCGATCGCATCCAGCCCAGGGAGGACGGGGGCTTCCCCTCCACCGATGCGGAGCTCACCGACGTTCACAAGCTGCACGCCATCTGCAGCGGCGACATCAAAGCGATCGTGCATTGCGGCGCCGTCTCGGGCCCCATGCTGGGGCGCGACAATCCGCGTGCGGTGATCGAGACCAATGTCGCCGGCACCGCCAATCTGCTGGAGATTGCGCGTCAACGAGGCGTGCGCCTGGTGTTCTGCTCCTCCACGTCTGCCTATGGCCACACCGCCGTCGGTCTTGAACCGGTGCCCGAGGACGCACCACTCGCAGCAGACGATATCTACGGCGCCACCAAGGCATCCGGCGACATCCTGACCCGCGCCTACGTGGTACAGACCGGCCTCGACGCCGTCGTGCTGCGCTTCTCGTGGATCTACGGGCCACGCCGGCGCACCACCTGCGTGGTGCGCGAGATGATCAAGGACGCGCAGGCGGGTCGCGCCACTACGCTCCCCTACGGCCGCGGCTTCACACGCCAATACGTGTACATCGACGACGTGGTAAGCGCCGTGATCGCGGCCCTCGATGCCGAGGAGATTGGGCCGCAGCGCGCGTTCAACATCACCGGCGGCCAGCGCCTGGAGTTCGGCGAGATCGCGGACTCAGTGCGGGCCGCAGTGCCGGCGGCGCAAATCACGCTCGGCGAGGGCGCCGACCCCGAGGACCAGAGCCACGGACGCTTCGACATCTCGGCGGCTGCGCGTGTCCTGGACTGGCGACCGCAGGTCGCATTCACCGATGGCGTGCGCGAGTACGCCGGCTGGCTCGCCGAGAACCCGGTGTAGGGCCCGTTCCTGCACACGAGCGACAAGGATCAAAGGGAGGATAAGCCATGCCACGCGCCGCAGTGATTGTGCCGTTTCCGTACGATGAGGAGGGCCTCGACTACAGGCGTGCCGAATTGGAGCAGGTCGAGCTCTCCGGCAACGTCACCTTCGATTACAAGCCGCTGAAGGCGGGGCCGATGCACTTCCTCGGCCGCCACGACGAGATGCTGGTGGAGTTCGCCATCCTCGAAGCCGGCATGGCGCTGGCCGAGGAGGGCTATGACGCCATCACGGTCAACACGTTGAGCGATTCCGGCGTCGCCGAGCTGCGCGCGGTGCTGGACATCCCCGTGGTCTCGAACGGCAAGTCATCGCTCCTCTACGCGCTCACCCTCGGCACCCGCTTCTGCGTGATCGCGCAGACCGACCCCTCATATCCGCAGTACACCGACGCCTGGCTCAACTTTTACAAGAACCTGTTCAAGAAGTTCGAGGTTTCCCAGTTTTGCTCCTCGGTCGAGCTGTTCGAGGCGAAGTCGGACCTGAGGGCGCTGTTCACCGGCCGCGAGGCGGAGGTATTCCCCATCATGAAGGAGACCTGCGAAAGGGGTCTTGCCAAGGGCGCCGACGTGATAGTCCTGGGCTCCACGACGCTCTCGCAGGCCGGGCCCTATCTCTCGGAGAACCTGCCGGTCCCCGTGGTCAATCCGGGCCCGCTCGCGCTCAAGATGGTGGAGACGGTGCTGGGCCTCGGCCACAGCCACAGCCCGGTGGCGCATCCCAAGCCTGCCGTGCCGCGCCCGAAGATGATCCACGCCATGATGGACGCCGCGCGCGACCATCAGACTGCGGACGACTAGCCGGCGCGGCACGCGCGCATGAGTCGGCAATCGGTGGAGGGGAACGCCGCGGTCGTGGACACGGGTTCAGGCGGAGAGGCGACCTGGGACGCCGGGCTCTACGACCGCTCCTTCGGCTTCGTCTCGGCCTTCGCCACCGACATGGTCGATCTGCTCGCGCCCCAGCCGGGCGAGCGGATCGTCGATCTCGGCTGCGGCACGGGCACGCTGACCGCGGATATCGCCGCGCGTGGTGCCGAGGTCGTCGGCATCGACGGCGATGCGGCGATGGTGGAGCGCGCCCGCGCGCTTCACCCGGACCTCACGTTCCTGCACGCTGACGGGCGGG
Organism: Alphaproteobacteria bacterium; assembly: GCA_022826345.1. The sequence continues at coordinate 90,370 of JAJDVB010000106.1, read as the reverse complement.
ATTTCGCCATCGAGGGCCACGCCGACGCGGTCTTCTCCAACGCCGCCCTGCACTGGATGAAGGAGGAGCCCGCGCGGGTCATCGCCTGCGTCGCCCGCGCGCTCAGGCCCGGCGGCCGGTTCGTTGCCGAGATGGGCGCGCACCGCAACATTCGAATCATCACCGATGCGCTCTACCGGGCACTCGCCGAGGAAGGGGTCCCGGCCGAGTCGGTGGACTTCCCCTGGTACTTCCCGCGCACGAGCCACTACGTCGGCCTGCTGGAGGATGGCGGCTTCGAGGTGTCGCAGCTTCGCTACTTCGCCCGCCCGACGCCGCTCGACGACTGTCCCAACGGCCTCGCCGACTGGATCGCCATGTTCGGCGGTAACTTCACCGACGCCGCGCCGCCCGGGCGCGCAGAAGCAGTCGTCGAACGCACGATCGCGCTCACCCGCGACCGGCTCTGCCCCGACGGTCGCTGGGTGACCGACTACACGCGCCTACGCTTCGTCGCCGTTAAGGTCGTCGACGGTTGAAGGATTGGCGCTGACACGCCGCAGATTCATGTCGGCGTTGATGTTTGATGTTTGATGCGTTATCATCACATGCTGCTTCGATAGGGACCGGTTATGCGAACAACCCTAAACATTGACGACGACGTGCTCATCGCCATGAAGGAACTCGCAAGACGCGAGTCCAAATCGTTGGGGGACGTGACATCGAGCCTGCTGCGCCAGTCTCTGACGCAAAGGGACGCAGACGGCACGGCTGATACTGGTCAAGAATCTGAATTCGGATTTCATCCGTTTCCCAAGCGGGGTGGCATCGTCACCAACGAGTTGATTGACCGGTTGCGCGAGGAAGCCGGCGACTGATGCGCGCGCTACTGGACGTGAACGTCCTGATCGCGCTGCTGGATTCCGACCACATTCACCACCAGCCCGCTAAGCGCTGGCTGCGGAACAACATCGATCCGGGTTGGGCCACCTGCCCGCTCACCGAAAACGGGTGCGTGAGAATCATGGCCCAACCCACCTACCCCAACCGCCAATCGGCACCCCTCATTGCAGACCGCCTCCAGCGGGCAACCGCAACTGCTCACCACCGATTCTGGCCCGATACAGTGAGCCTGCTCAGTCGAGACGTGGTCGATTGGAGGAAGCTGATCGGTCCGAGACAGATCACCGATGTATATCTTCTAGCCCTCGCCGTTGCGCACGATGGCCGGTTTGTCACATTCGACGCCCGAATCGACTCGAGTGCCATTCCTGGCGCCGAAGATCGGCACTATTGCCTGATTTAAGCAGCCGGAAGCTAAACGCCGCACTCGAGTTGCGCGTGTACCAAGCAAATATTGGATGACCGGCTGTATCTGCGATTCGCCCCTCCCCCAAATCGCCCCTCTCGTTTGAATAACGTGGCTTTCGGGGGTGACGTGTAACACAATATGTAGTACCAACCCCAAGAGAAGCTGCCCCAATCTGGCCACAATGAGCATTTAGGCAGGGTAATGAGAGACGCCGCCAACTCGCGTCGCCGACCCGTGTCTCCCCACGCGATTGAGTAGAGCCCATGGCCGGCCACTCCAAATGGGCCAACATCATGTACCGCAAGGGCGCGCAAGACGCCCGGCGGGCCAAGCGTTTCACCAAGCTGATCCGCGAGGTCTATGTCGCGGCCAGAGAAGGCGCTCCCGACCCCGATCATAATCCCAGGCTGCGCACCGCCGTCGCGGCAGCCAAGTCGCAGAGCGTGCCCAAGGACAACATCGAACGCGCCATCAAGAAGGCAGCGGGCGGGGACGGCGGACAGGAGCGTTTCGACACGCTGAGCTACGAGGGCTTCGGACCCGGCGGCGTCGCCGTGATCGTCGATGCCATCACCGACAACCGCAACCGGACCGCAGCCACGATCCGCTCCATCTTCAGCCGGCACGGCGGCACGCTGGGCGAGACAGGCTCCGTGAACTATCTGTTTCAACGTGTTGGAATCATTCGCTTCCCCGCGGACGCGGCGAGCGGCGACGACATGTTCGAAGCGGCGCTCGAAGTGGGTGCCGACGAATGCGAGAGCGAGGAGGACGGCCACGAGGTGATCTGCGCGCCCGAATCCCTGAGCGAAGCCAGCGAGGCGCTCACCGCGCAGTTCGGAGCGCCGGAGCGGGTCGAGATCGCCTGGCGCCCGCAGACTACGGTGCCCATCGACGAGAACAAGGCGGAGGCTGTCTTCAAGCTGTTGGAAGCGCTCGACGACAGCGACGACGTGCAGCATGTGTCGGCGAACTACGATGTCACCGACGATGTCCTGCGCAAGCTCTCGGCCTGAGCGGGGGCGGGCGGCGTGGCGCGCGTTCTCGGCCTCGATCCCGGTCTCAGGCGCACCGGCTGGGGCGTGATCGAAACCGCCGGCAACCGGCTGCGCCATGTCGGCCACGGCGTGGTCGCCACCGACTCCGGGGCGAGCGTGCCCGAGCGTCTCTGCTCCCTATACGAAGGCCTCGTGGAAATCGTGGCGCGTTACGAGCCGGACGAGGCGTCGGTCGAGGAGACCTTCGTCAATCGCAACCCCGAGTCGACCCTCAAGCTCGGCCTTGCGCGGGGTGTCGTGCTGCTTGCGCCGGCGCTCGCCGGCCTTCCCGTCCACGAATACGCCGCGAACCGGATCAAGAAAGCGCTGGTCGGCGCCGGGCACGCCGACAAGGAGCAGGTCGCGCTGATGGTCCACCACCTGCTGCCCAATGTCGGCGATGCCACGGCGGACGCCACGGACGCGCTTGCGGCAGCGATTTGCCACGCCCACGCCGCGGGCACCCAGGCCCGCTGGCAGCCGGCTCCGGAAGCGGCTGCGTCGAAGGCGGCACGATGATCGCCAAGCTGCGCGGTGTCCTCGACAGCCTGGGCGACGGCTGGGCGGTCGTCGATGTCGGCGGCGTGGGCTACCTCACCTATTGCTCCGCCGGCACGTTGGCCTCCCTGCCGCAGCGAGGCCAAGAGGTGAGCCTCACCATCGAGACCGTGGTCCGCGAAGACCACATCCATCTTTACGGCTTCGCCAGCGAACAGGAGCGTGATTGGTTCCGGCTGCTGCAAACCGTGCAGAGCGTCGGCGCCCGCCTCGCGCTCGCAATACTGGGAGCTTTGCCGGCAACGGAGCTCGCCGCGTGTATCGCCGCGCAGGACAGGGCGGGGCTCACCCGCGCGCCGGGGGTGGGGCCCAAGCTTGCGGCGCGCATCCTGAGCGAACTCAAGGACAAGGTGCCGTCCTTGCCGGGTGCAGCACACACGGCCACGACCGTCGACGGAACAGCGAACGCCGATGCCATCGCCGCTCTCGTAAACCTGGGCTACCGCCCGACCGAGGCCCACGGCGCAGTCTCCGGTGCAGCCCGGTCGCTCGGCGCCGAGGCACCGGTGGAAGCGCTCATCCGTGCCGGCCTTAAGGAGCTTGCGCAGTGAGCGAGGCGCGCATCGTCGCCGGCGCAGCGGAGGCCGAAGACCGGCTCGACAGCGGGCTCAGGCCGCGCAAGCTCGACGACTTCGTCGGCCAACGCGCGGTGCGCGAAAACCTGCGGGTCTTCATCGCCGCCGCGTCCGAGCGCGGCGAGGCCCTCGATCACGTGCTGTTCTACGGGCCGCCTGGCCTTGGCAAGACCACGCTAGCGCAGATCGTCGCCCGCGAGCTCGGGGTCGGCATCCGCGCGACCTCCGGTCCGGTGATCGCGCGCGCCGGCGACCTCGCAGCGATCCTGACCAACCTCAACGAACGCGATGTACTGTTCATCGACGAGATCCACCGCCTCAACCCGGCGGTGGAGGAGATCCTCTATCCGGCGATGGAGGATTCGCAGCTCGACCTGATCATCGGCGAGGGGCCGGGCGCCCGCTCGGTGCGGATCGATCTGCCGCCCTTCACCCTGGTCGGCGCGACCACACGCACCGGCCTCATCACGACGCCGCTGCGCGAGCGCTTCGGCATCCCGCTCAGGCTCGACTTCTACGAGGTCGACGAGCTGGTCGAGATCGTGACCCGCAATGCGGGGCTTCTCGACGTCGCGTTGGACGCCGACGGGGCGGCGGAGGTCGCCGCCCGCTCCCGCGGCACGCCCCGCATCGCCGGCCGCCTGCTGCGCCGCGTGCGCGACTTCGCGGCGGTCGCGGGCGTGGAAACCATCGACGCCGCGATCGCGGATCGCGCGCTCAACCGGCTGGAAGTCGACCAGCGCGGCCTCGATTCCATGGACCGCCGCTATCTCGCCTGCATTGCGGAGAATTACGGCGGCGGCCCGGTGGGAATCGAGACCATCGCCGCAGCGCTCTCCGAACAGCGCGACGCGCTGGAGGAAGTCATTGAGCCCTTCCTGATCCAACAGGGCTTCGTGCAACGGACGCCGCGCGGCCGGATGCTCACCCGGCACGGCTTCGGCCATCTGGGTCTGACGCCGCCGGAGGAGGCGCCGCGCCAGCTCGCCCTATTGGACGAGGGCCATGGCAGCGGTTGAAGCGGGCACACCGATGGCGCCGCTCGGCGGCCGCTTTGAAGGCACGGAGCACGTCTATCCGCTCCGCGTCTACCACGAGGACACCGACGCTGGCGGCATCGTCTACTACGCCAACTACCTCAAGTTCGCCGAGCGGGCGCGAACCGAGATGATGCGGGGCGCCGGCATCACCCACGTCACGCTGCTGGGAGACCACGACGCAGCCTTCGTCGTGAGCCGCTGCGTCGTGGATTACCGTCAGCCGGCGCTGCTCGACGACGAGATCGAGGTGCGCACGACCATCGACAGAGTGGCCGGCGCCCATATCGAGGCCGAGCAACGCGTCGTTCGCGAAGGCGCGTTGCTGGCCAGCATCGGCCTCAAGCTCGGCTGCATCGGGCGCAACGGCCGTGCGGTGCGGCTGCCGGCGCCGCTGCGAGAGGCGCTTTCGGAACTGGCGCCTGCAAGTCGGGGATAACGGGGGAGCCATGGAATCCGACCTTGTTCGGGCGGTCGAGATCGGCGCCAGCGCGGTGGCCGAGGATTTCTCCCTCTGGGGCCTGTTCCTGCAGGCCGACGTCATCGTCAAGGCCGTGATCGTGGTTCTCCTGATCGCGTCGGTCTGGAGTTGGGCGATCATCTTCGACAAGAGCCTCCGCTACGCCCGCGCCCGCCGGCTCGCGGTCGAGTTCGAGCAGGCGTTCTGGTCCGGTGGCTCTCTCGATCAGCTCTACGACAACCTCTCCAATCAGCGCAGCCACCCGATGACCATCCTGTTCGCCTCGGCGATGGACGAGTGGCGCCGCTTTGCGAGCCGAGGCTCCCATCTCTCGGCCGACCGGCTGGAGGGCCTCCAGCGCCGCATCGCCTACGCCATGGATGCCGCGCTCAACCGGGAGTTGAACCAGCTTGAACGCTATCTCGGCTTTCTCGCCACGGTGGGCTCGACCGCGCCGTTCGTCGGCCTGTTCGGCACGGTCTGGGGCATCATGAACAGCTTCCAGTCGATCGCGGCGAGCAAGGACACCTCGCTCGCCGTGGTGGCGCCCGGCATCGCCGAGGCGCTGTTCGCGACCGCGCTCGGCCTCGTGGCCGCCATCCCGGCGGTGGTGGCCTACAACAAGCTCAGCAGCGATCTCGATCGCTATGCCGGCCGCCTGGAGGCCTTCGGTACCGAGTTCCGGGCCCTTCTCGGCCGCCAGCTTGAGGAGCGCGCCGTCTGATGGCGGCCGAATTTGACGGGGCGCTCAACGGCCGCAGCAGAGGCGGGCGCCGCCGGCGTCCGCCCATGAGCCAGATCAACGTGACGCCCTTCGTCGACGTCATGCTCGTGCTTCTGGTGATCTTCATGATTACCGCGCCGTTGCTGACGGTGGGTGTAGAGGTTGATCTTCCCAAGGCCGATTCGCCGCCATTGCCTGGAGACGACGAGCCGCTCTCGGTCACGGTGGCCCGCGACGGCACCACCTATCTTCAGGAAACCGAGGTCACGGTGGATGAGCTGATTCCCAAGCTCAAGGCAATCACCGAGCGCCGCCCCGACGTTCGAATTTTCATCCGGGGCGACCAGGAGATCGCCTACGGCCGCGTGATGGAGGTCATGGGCGCGCTCAACCGCGCGGGCTTCAACAACCTGGCGCTGGTGACGGAGCCGCGCACGGCGGGGAGCGATGAGTAAGCGCGGCTGGGTCTTCTCCGGACTGCTCCATGTCGGCGTGATCGTCGCCGCGGTGCTGGGTCTGCCGCAGGTGTTCGAGAGCGACGCGCTCGCCCCCAGCGACCAGCCGATCGTGGTCAGCGTGGTGGAGTTCGCCGAGGAGTCGACCGCTCCCGCCGAGGAGGCCAAGCCCGAGCCAGAGCCGGAGCCGGAGCCGATCCCCGAAGCTGCGCCGGAGCCCGAGATCGTCGCAGAGCCCGAGCCGGAGCCTGTGCCGGAACCGGAGCCCGAGGTCTTCGCCGCTTTGGATCCGGAGCCGGTCATCGAGCCGGAGCCGATTGTGGAGCCGGAACCGGCGCCGCCGCCCGAGCCCGTCGTGGAGCCCGAACCTGAGCCGGCACCGAAGGCACCCGAGGCAAAGCCGGAGCCTCCGCCCGACCCTGGACCGCCGCCGCTTCCCATAGCCAAACCACCGGTGAAGAAGAAGCCGAGTTTCGACACCCTGCTGCAAAGCCTCACGGACGAAGAGCCCGACGCAACCCCGCCGCCCGAGAAAAAGACGGAAGAGCCGTCCTTCGATGACATGCTCGCGAGCATCGCCGGTGCGGACGAGGAACCGCCCCCGGAGGCCAATGCACCGGCTCCCCTCACCGGGCCCTTGCGGCGGACGATCACCGATGCCATCAAGCAGAAGGTCGAGCGGAACTGGAGCGTTCCGGCCGGTGTCCTCGATGCCGGCGAGCTGGTGGTGACGTTGCGGATCCAGTTGGGACCGGACGGGTCCGTTCGCCGGGTGGAGATCGTCGACGACGGAGGGGGCGCCAACTACAGGACGATGGCGGAGAGCGGCCGCCGTGCCGTGCTGAAAGCCAGCCCCTTCGATGCGCTAACGCGTCACGTGGACAAGTATGAAGGTTGGCGCGACATCACCATGACCTTCAGTCCACCGGTGTGAGACGTTCGCCGGGATTGAATAGAATCGAAACAGAGGAACCGACGGTGCGACGATGAGACGATTGCTGACACTGAGTGGACACGTTGGGTGCGCGTTGTGCCGCGCCCTGCCCCTCCCCGCCGCCTTCGCTCTCAGCCTGGCGATCCTCGGCGCCGCCGCGACCGCCAAGGCGGAGCTCCGCGTAGACATCACGCGCGGCCACGTGGAGCCGCTTCCCATCGCGCTGGTCGATCTCGCCGGCGCGAATGAGGCGGATGCCAAAATTGGCCAGCAAATCACACAGGTGATCACCCGCAACCTGGAGCGCTCCGGCCTGTTCCGCGCCATCGATCCTGCCGCCTTCATCAGTGATGCGGGCGGAATGAGCGTGCGGCCGCGCTTCCAGGATTGGCGCATCATCAATGCGCAGGCGCTGGTGACGGGTCGCGTGGTACCCAGCGACACCGGTCGACTCACGGTCGAATTCCGCCTGTGGGACGTGTTCGCCGAGCAAGACCTGGTGGGACTGAAGCTGAGCGGCTCGGCTGAGGCGTGGCGGCCGATTGCTCACACCATGTCCGACAAAATCTATGAACGGCTAACCGGCGAAAGCGGCTATTTTCACACCCGGGTCGTCTACATCGCGGAGACCGGACCGCCCGACAAGCGGATCAAACGCCTCGCGATCATGGATCAGGACGGCCACAACCTGCGCTACCTGTCCGACGGCCGCCATCTGGTGCTGACCCCTCGCTTTTCGCCGACCGCGCAGGAGATCACTTACCTCTCCTACGAGCGCGGTGTGCCGAAGGTCTACCTGCGCCACATCGACACCGGCCAGCAGGAGATACTCGGCGATTTTCCCGGTATGACCTTCGCGCCACGCTTCTCGCCTGACGGCAATCATGTGGTCATGACGCTGGCGCGCGATGGAAATTCGGAGATTTACGAGATGGACCTGCGTTCGCGCGGGGTCACGCGGCTCACCAACAACCCGGCGATCGAGACCGCGCCCTGCTACTCGCCGGACGGCCAGTTCATCGCCTTCGAGTCTGACCGGGGCGGCAGCCAGCAGATCTACGTGATGCGGCGCGACGGGAGCGACGTGCGCCGCATCACATTCGGCGAAGGCCGCTACGGGACCCCGGTGTGGTCGCCGCGCGGCGACCTGATCGCCTTCACCAAGAGCCATCGCGGCCAGTTCTCGATCGGCGTCATGAAGATTGACGGGAGTGGCGAGCGAATTCTGGCGCGAGACTATCTGGTCGAGGGCCCGACCTGGGCGCCGAACGGGCGTGTGCTCATGTTTTTCCGTTCGAGCTCGCGTGATCCCGACAGCGCCGAACTGGTCACCATCGACTTGACGGGGCGCAACGAGCGCATCCTCTTCACGAGCACGGCGGCCTCCGATCCGGCCTGGTCGCCGTTGATCCAGTAATGACCCAAAGATATAGTCGCTCTGCCATCCGAAGAGACTGCCGCCTTGGCAGCGGCTCAGCCCCACGGCACGCAATCATGCGTTGCGCCGTGCTTTGTCGTTTGAGGATCGGCAGGAGTCCAGATAGGTGTGGACGGGATAGCGACGGTCCCGCCGCCACCGAATGATGAAGGAGAGCGTGCGAATGCGACTGAGACTGATCTTGCCGCTTCTGTTGGCGCTCGGCGTGGCGGCATGCGAGAGCACGCCAGAGGAAACCGCTTCGACCACCGGTACCGGGGCCGACCAAACGCTGGATTCGGGCACGGATACCACTTCCAGCGATGTCATGATCGAGGAAGAGACGACGGTGGCGGCCCTTGACCCGAGCCAGCCGCTTCCCGGATCGCAGGAGGAGCTTGTTCAGAACGTCGGCGACCGCGTGTTCTTCGATTTCGATAGCGCGGTTCTCGGCGCGGATGCGCGGCGCACGCTGGATCGTCAGTCCGAGTGGCTCAGGCTGTTCCCCGAGGTCTCGTTGGTGATCGAGGGCCATGCCGACGAACGCGGCACCCGAGAATACAACCTTGCCCTTGGCGAACGCCGAGCCAACGCCGTTCGTGAGTACCTGACCGATCAGGGCATCGCGCCGTCGCGGCTCAGAACGGTCTCGTACGGCAAGGAGCGGCCCTACGCGCTCGGTCATAATGAAGAGGCGTGGGCGCTCAATCGGCGCTCCGTCTCCGTCATCGACTAGGCATCCGGCAAGCCGAGACGACAATGCACGGCGAAGCATTCGTCCCGGCGAAGGGCGCCGGTCGCCGCAGGCGGTGGCGGCTGGCGGCTGGGCCTGCGGCAGCATTGGGGGCACTGGTGGTCGCGGCGTTGCTGCTTGCCACGACGACGGCCGATGCCCAATCCAATGCCGAGCTCAGGCGGCAAATCATCAATCTTAGCAACCAGATCTCCAGCCTCCGCGCCCAGCTTTCTGACCTCGAGAAGACGGTCCACACCGGCGGCACGCGACGCGGCGCGGCATCTGACGCGGAGTCGGACAACGGGCAGGCGGCGCGAAACAGCCGACGTCTCGCGGAGCTTGAGAGCGACATCGACGAGGCCCGAGAATGGCGGCGCCGTGTCACCGGCCGCTTCGAAGAGTTCGACAACGTGCTCCGCAGGCTCGACGGCCGGATTGAGCGCCTGATCGCCGATGTGGACTTCAGGCTGTCGGCCCTCGAACAGCAGCAAGGCGGAGTGCCGGCGGCTTCAGTCGCATCGTCCGGCACCGGGGCGCCCGCTGCAGCGCCTACGGGCCAAGTCCAGGCCAGCATCGCGCCAGGGCAGGAGGCGGGCTATGAGCCCTCCGCGGCGCCCCGCACTCTCGGCACGGTGCCCGCGGAACAGTCTGGCGATGCCGCGCTGTCGCTCATCGGAACACCGGAAGAGCAGTACCAGGCGGCATTCGGCCTGCTGGAGGAGGCGCGCTACGAAGAGGCACACGAGGCGTTCTCGCGCTTCATCGACGCGAACCCCACGGATGACCTCGCGCAGAACGCGGCCTATTGGCGTGCCGAGAGCCTGTACGCCAGGCAGATGTATCCGGAGGCGGCGAAATCCTACGCACTCAACCTTCGCCAGTACCCGGAGGGCCGCAAAGCACCGGACAACATGGTCAAGCTCGGCATCGCACTGCTCAAGCTCGGCCGCAGCGAAGAGGCGTGCCGGGCCTTCGAGCAGCTCGACCAAGCGTTTTCCGACCCGCCGCTCAATATCCGCCGGGCGGCACAGCAGGGACGGCGCCAAGCGAACTGTCCCTGACTTCAGCCGGGGTGACTCCGCCCGTGGCCGCACCCCGCATTGTCAAACCCGAAAGCGCGGATCCTGGCGCTTCAGCCATTGATGCAGCGGCCTTCGAGGCGCTCGTGGCGCCGCTCGGCCCCTTCGAACCCTCGCCACGGATCGCAGTCGCAGTCTCCGGCGGCCCGGACAGCCTCGCACTTTGCTTGCTGGCCGATCGCTGGGCACGGGCGCGGCACGGCACGGTATGTGGGCTCACCGTCGACCACCGCTTGCGCCCCGAATCGGCAGCTGAAGCCGCGCAGGTGCGGCGCTGGCTCACGGCACGCGGAATAGCTCACCGAACCCTGTGCTGGCCTGGCGCCCGCCCTGTCACAGGGCTTCAGGAACAGGCTCGGGCCGCGCGCCTCGCACTGCTCACCGGCTGGTGCCGGCGCGCCGGCGTGCTCCATCTGCTGCTCGGCCATCAGCGGGAGGATCAGGCGGAGACCGCGCTGCAACGGTTCGTCCGCGGCAGCGGTATCGACGGGCTCGCCGCCATGGCGCCGGTTCGCCTGGCGTTGGAGCCGGCGGGCGGCGGCGTCCGTTTGCTCCGCCCCCTGCTTCCCGCGTCACGCGATGCCCTGATCGCGACCCTGGCTCGTTGGGATCAGCCCTGGATTGACGATCCGACCAACCGGGATACCCGTCATGCCCGCCCACGCCTGGCGGCGGCACTGGCGCGACTCGGAGCGGAGGGGCTGAGTGCAGAACGCCTCGCCAAGGCTGCCGCGCGGGCCGCGGGCGACCGCTCGGCGTTGGATGAACTTTGCACCGACCTCCTGGCGACCTGCGCGCGCCCCTCGCCTGCGGGCTTCGTGATCCTGGACCTGAGCGTCTTGCGGCGGGCGCCGTCTGCTCTGGCGGTGCGTGCATTGGGCTGCGTCGTTACCACGGTTTCCGGGAGCGCCTACCCGCCGCGCACGGACCGGCTGGAGCGGCTCGCCGTGCGGCTGCTCGGCGACGACGCGAAGGCAAGCACGCTCGGCGGATGCCGCGTGGTGCCGCAGCGAGATGGGCGAGTCGTCGTATGCCGGGAACCGTCTGCTGCTTCGGACGTCCGCCCGCTCGCGCCGGGCGAGAGTGCGCTCTGGGACCGTCGATTCGTTGTCTCCCTAGGACGTTCTGCCGGCGCAGGACCCTACACCGTCCGCCGACTCGGGGCCGACGGCTTGGCTCGGGCCCGCGCAACGGCGCGCAGGGCAGGCATGACGCTCACGACCGATGGCATCCCGGCACCGGCGCGGCCCGCGCTGCCTGCGCTGTTCGACCTTGACGGTCCGCTCGCCGCTCCCCACTTGGGATTCAGGCGAGCATCGCGCCAATACGAAGTCGGGACTGCAGAGTTTTTAGTGTCGTTTCGGCCGGCGCGTCCGTTGGCACCGGGGTTTCCGGCGACGCTTCGCGTGTTGCCGTTGCAGGATGAAGACAGTTGACGAAACCGTTGAAGAGACTATTGATCGCCCGCGCAGTGTATGTCGTGTACACTGCAGCGGCTGCGCGTGCGGATTGCGCGCGAGTTGCTTCGCCGCTGACGGCGTCGGCCGTAGACAAATACGAGGATAATCGGGAGCCGAACGGTGGGTAGCTTCGGCAAGAATCTGGCGCTCTGGATCATCATCGGCTTGGTCCTGGTGGCGCTGTTCCAGGTGTTTCAGGGGTCGTCGTCCCGGCAGACCTCCACCGACCTCGCGTTCTCGCAGTTCCTGGCCGAGGTCGAGGCCGGGCAGGTCCAGGATGTGACGATCCAGGGCAACACGATTACCGGCCACTACACCAACGGCTCCGCCTTCAACACCTACGCTCCCTACGACCCCGAGCTGGTCAAGACGCTCCGCTCCCACGACGTGCAAATCGCCGCCATCCCTGTGGAGGAAGGCGGGCTCAGCATCGTCGGCATCCTGATTTCGTGGTTCCCGCTGCTGCTCTTCATCGGCGTCTGGATATTCATGATGCGCCAGATGCAGTCGGGCGGCGGCAAGGCGATGGGCTTCGGCAAGTCGCGCGCGCGACTGCTGACTGAGCGCCAAGGCCGGGTGACCTTCGACGACGTCGCCGGCATCGACGAAGCCAAGCAGGAGCTTGAAGAGATCGTCGAGTACCTGCGCGATCCCCAGAAATTCCAGCGGCTCGGCGGCAAGATCCCGAAGGGCGTGCTGCTGGTCGGGCCGCCCGGCACCGGCAAGACGCTGCTGGCGCGCGCCATCGCGGGCGAGGCCAACGTGCCCTTCTTCACGATCTCGGGCTCCGATTTCGTCGAGATGTTCGTGGGCGTCGGCGCCAGTCGCGTGCGCGACATGTTCGAGCAGGGCAAGAAGAACGCGCCCTGCCTGATCTTCATCGACGAGATCGACGCGGTCGGCCGGCACCGGGGCGCCGGGCTCGGCGGCGGCAACGACGAGCGCGAGCAGACCCTCAACCAGCTCCTCGTTGAGATGGACGGCTTCGAGGCCAACGAGGGCGTGATCCTGATCTCCGCGACCAACCGGCCGGACGTCCTGGACCCTGCCCTGCTCAGGCCTGGCCGCTTCGACCGCCAAGTCGTGGTGCCGAACCCGGACGTGCTCGGGCGCGAGAAGATCCTCAAGGTGCACATGCGCAAGGTGCCGCTCGCGCCGGATGTGAAGCCCCGCACCATCGCGCGGGGCACGCCAGGTTTCTCGGGCGCGGACATCGCCAACCTGGTGAACGAGGCGGCGCTGCTGGCCGCGCGGCGCGGCAAGCGCGTCGTCACCATGATCGAGTTCGAAGACGCCAAGGACAAGGTCATGATGGGCGCGGAGCGGCGCTCCATGGTGATGACCGACGAGGAGAAGAGGCTTACCGCGTACCACGAAGGCGGCCATGCGGTGGTGGCGGCTCACCTGGAAGCCTCCGACCCAATCCACAAGGCAACGATCATCCCGCGCGGGCGCGCGCTCGGCATGGTGGTCCGGCTGCCGGAAGGCGACCGGATCTCGGTCAGCCGCGAGAAACTGGAGGCGGACATCACCGTCGCCATGGGCGGCCGCATCGCCGAGGAGATGATCTTCGGCTACGAGAAGGTGACCAGCGGAGCCTCGTCCGACATCAAGATGGCGACCCAGATCGCGCGCAGCATGGTGACGCAGTTCGGCATGTCCGACGATCTCGGCCCGCTCAGCTACAGCGAGAACGAGCAGGAGGTCTTCCTCGGCCACTCGATCACGCAGCAGAAGAACGTCTCCGAGCAGACCGCGCACAAGATCGACCTGGAGGTCCGCAAGATCATCGACGAGGCTTACGGGCAGGCGCGCGGCATCCTCTCCGACAACCTGGAATCCCTGCACCGGATCGCGAACGCACTGCTCGAATACGAGTCCCTGAACGGCGAGGAGATCGAGGCGGTCCTCAAGGGCGAATCGATCGTGCGGAAGGACGACGACGAGCCGGTGGTCACGCAAGGACGGCGCGGCACGGTACCTTCCTCCAGCCGGCGCAAGGGCAAGCCCCCGCCCGACCTCGAGCCCCATCCACAACCGGGCTCGTGACCGCAGCTGGTCCGCCATGCCGGCGGTGCCTCTGAGACAATCTGAACGAGAAGACGCCGAAGGCGCGTTGCCGGAGCCGCGCGTCGGCGACGTCTACTTGCGGCCTTGCAACCCGGTCCCCGGCGCCGCACTTACCTTCGACCTGGTGGACGTGCTCTTTCGGGGCACGCCCGCGCGTCGTCGGGTCAGGCTGCAACAGGCCGTGCTCTCGCGCTGGGCCGAGAGGAACGCGCCGGGCGCGGTCGACGAGATCGCCGCACTCAGCGCCCGACTGAGCGCGCCTCGTCGTCCGGTCTGCGGGCTCACGCTCGACCGCCCGCGCCTCATGGGCGTCCTCAACGTGACGCCCGACAGCTTCTCCGACGGCGGCGACTTCGCGGCCGAGGAAGACGCGATCGCGCACGGGCGCGCCATGGCCGCAGCCGGCGCCGACATCATCGACGTAGGTGGTGAATCGACCCGGCCGGGCTCGCAAGCGCCCAGTGAGGAAGAGGAGATGCGCCGGGTGCTTCCCGTGGTGCGCGCACTCGCCGGCGACGGGCTCCTGGTCTCGGTCGATACCCGCCGCGCCACGGTGATGGAAGCCGCGCTCGCCGCAGGCGCCCGAATCGTGAACGACATGAGCGCCCTCCGCCACGACCCAGAGGCCTGCGCAGTCATCGCCCGACACGACGCGTGGGTTGTGCTCGCCCACATGCAGGGCACGCCCGAGACGATGCAGCGCGAGCCCCGCTACGACGACGCGAGCCTCGACGTGTTCGATGCACTCGCGACATACGTGAGCGCCGCGGAGGCCTCCGGCATCCCCCGCGCGCGGATCATCGTCGACCCCGGCATCGGCTTCGGCAAGACAGCGCGCCACAATCTCGAAATCCTGCGTGACATTGCGCTGTTCCACGGCCTCGGCTGCCCGCTGCTCGTCGGCGCATCGCGCAAGAGCTTCATCGGCCGGCTCAGCACCGGCGAGGCACCCAAGGAGCGGCTCCCCGGCTCGCTCGCCGCGGGACTGCACGCGCTCGGCGAGGGCGCCCACATCCTGCGGGTGCACGATGTCGTCGAAACCCGCCAGGCGCTCGCGATGTGGCAGGGCATTCGCGACCCCGAGGCAGCAGTACAGGAGATACGCCGGTGAGTCGCGCCGGCGGGACGCCACGCTTGCTGTTTGGGACCGACGGCATTCGCGGCATCGCGAACCAGGAGCCGATGACCGCCGAGACCGCGATGAAGGTCGGCGCTGCCGCCGGCGGCCTCTTCGTGCGTGGCAACCACCGGCACCGCGTGGTTATCGGCAAGGACACGCGGCTTTCAGGCTACCTGTTTGAGCCGGCGCTGACGGCCGGCTTCATTTCGGTCGGCATGGACGTGATCCTGGTGGGCCCCATGCCGACGCCCGCCGTGGCGATGCTGACTCGCGCGCTCCGGGCCGATCTCGGCGTGATGATCTCCGCCTCTCACAACCTCTTCGCCGACAACGGCATCAAGCTGTTCGGGCCGGACGGCCACAAGCTTTCCGACGAGATGGAGGCGCGCATCGAGGCAACAGTCGAAGCCGGCGCGCACGGGTTGGCGCCGCCGCCGGCGCTGGGGCGGGCGCGCCGCCTGGACGACGCCGAGGGCCGCTACATCGAGTTCGTCAAGAACAGCTTCCCGCAGCCGCTCGGGCTCGAAGGCAGGCGCATCGTGATCGACTGCGCCCACGGCGCTGCCTACAAGGTGGCCCCGACTGTTCTTTGGGAACTTGGAGCCGAAGTCATCACGATTGGCGCTGAGCCCGATGGGTTCAACATCAACCAGGGCTACGGCTCGACCGACACAGCCGCGCTCGCCCACACGGTCTTGGAACGCGGCGCTGATATCGGGATCGCGCTGGACGGCGACGCCGACCGCGTCGTGATTTGCGACGAGACCGGCGCGGTAATCGATGGCGACTACATCCTCGCGCTAATCGCGTCGAGCTGGGCCGAAACGGGGCGTCTTCGCGGCGGCGGCGTGGTCGCGACCGTCATGTCCAACCTGGGGCTGGAGCGCTACCTCGGAGGCATTGGGCTCACCCTGGAGCGCACCCAGGTCGGCGATCGCTACGTCGTCGAGCACATGCGGGAGCACGGGTTCAACCTGGGCGGCGAGCAGTCGGGCCATATCGTCATGAGCGACCACGCGACCACCGGAGACGGCTTGATGGCCGCGCTCCAGACGTTGGCGGCGCTCGCGGCGACGGGGCGGCGCGCCAGCGACGTGACCGGCCTCTTCGAGCCCGTTCCTCAATTGCTCCGCAACGTCCGCGTCGCCGACACCGGCGCGCTTGAGAGCGCCGGGGCCAGAGCGGCGATTGCAGAAGGCAACGCGCGGCTCGGCGAGCATGGCCGCCTGGTGATTCGCGCGTCCGGCACCGAGCCCGTCATCCGCGTGATGGCCGAGGGCGACGATGAGGCACTGGTATCGGCGGTGGTCGAGGACGTCGCCCAAGCGGTGGTCGCGGCCGCCGAGGCAGAGCACACCGGCGCGGCCGCGCAATGAAGGGCCGGGTGCTCATTGTCGCCGGCTCGGACTCGGGCGGCGGCGCCGGCATCCAGGCCGACATCAAGACCGTGACCGCGCTCGGCGGCTACGCAGCGACGGCCATCACCGCACTCACCGCCCAGGACACGCAGACGGTCCACGCCGTCCACGCCGTGCCGCCGAAATTCGCAGCCGAGCAGATGCGCGTCGTGCTGGCCGACATCGGCGCCGACTGTATCAAGACCGGAATGATCCACAGCGCGCCCATCATCGAGGCGGTCGCCGACGCCGCCGCGCGTTACGGTGAGGGCATTCCCCTGGTGGTCGATCCCGTGCTGGTGGCCAAGGGCGGGGCCTCGCTGCTCGAGGACTCCGCCATGCGCGCGTTGGAGACCACGCTCATCGGCCGGGCCGATCTCGTCACCCCCAATATCCCGGAGGCGGAGCGGCTGACCGGGCTCACCATTGCAACGGTGGACGACATGGCCCGCGCCGCCGAACGAATCCACGATCTCGGACCCGAGGCGGTCTTGGTGAAGGGTGGCCACCTAGAGTCTGACGAGATCACGGACCTGCTGAGGCACGCCGGCGGAATCGAGCGCTTCCACGGGCACAGGATCGAGAGCCGACACACCCACGGCACGGGCTGCACCTTGGCCTCGGCCATCGCCACGGGGATTGCGCAGGGCATGGGCCTCGTCGATGCCGTCGCGCGGGCGCGCCGCTATCTCAGAGCGGCGATCGAGTCGGCGCCCGGCCTCGGCACCGGCCACGGCCCGGTCAATCATGGGGTAACGATGACGCCCACGACATAGACGGCGCAAGCGGGCGCAAGTATCGGGTGGCGGGGCGTCCTCGCGCTTCCTAGATTGGCGGCTCAGGAGGGCCGCCATGACAGCAACACGGACTGCAATAGACGTCGCGCAGAACGCGCGCGACTACGCCCGCATCGAAGCCGCGATCCTCTACCTGGAGGAGCACTTCCGCGATCAGCCGGGGCTGGGTGAAACAGCAGAGGCGGCTGGTCTCAGCCCCCATCACTTCCAGCGCCTGTTCCGCCGCTGGGCGGGCATCTCGCCCAAGCGCTTCGGCCAGTTCCTGACGCTGGACTACGCCAAGGCGCAGCTCGAAACCTCCGCCTCGATCCTAGACGCCACCTATGACGCTGGCCTCTCCGGTCCCTCCCGGCTGCACGACCTCTTCGTCACCTACGAGGCGATGAGCCCCGGCGCCTTCAAGCAAGGCGGCGACGGCGTGGATATCTCATATGGCGTGCACCCGAGCCCATTCGGTCCCTGCTTCGTCGGGCAGACCGAACGCGGCATTTGCGCTCTCGGCTTCGCCGACGACCACAGGAGTGAAGCCCACGCCGTCCGTACCGAGTTCGAGCGCCGCTGGCCCGCCGCGCGCTTCCGCGAAGATCAGGCCGCAACCGAAGCCATCGTCGCGCGCATCTTCAATGACCGTCGGGCGGGGGCCGCCGAGCCGCTCCGGCTCGCAGTTTGCGGCACCAACTTCCAGCTCAAGGTGTGGGAGGCGCTGCTGCGGATCCCGCCCGGCCGGATTACCTCGTACGACGCGCTCGGGCGTGCGCTGGGCCTACCCCGCTCGGCCCGCGCAGTGGGCGGTGCCGTCGCTGCCAACCCGATCTCGTACCTGATCCCCTGCCACCGGGTGATCCGGCGCTCGGGCGTCATCTCGAACTACGAGTGGGGGCGCTCCCGCAAGCGCGTCATGCTGGGCTGGGAGGCGGCGCACTTCGGATCGGAAGACCCGGACGCCACGCAGGATCAGGTTGCTCTCGCCTGAGCCTCGCGGATGAGGGCGCGGAGCTTGCTCGGCGGCAGCGGCAGGCTGTCGATGGTGACGCCCAGGGGCTTGAGCGCGTCCTCGATAGCGGCCGCGATCGCCGGCGGGCCGCCCATGCGCCCGCCCTCGCCGCCCCCCTTCACGCCGTATTCGGTGAAGGGGGACGGCGTCTCGACATGGCCCACGACGATATCCGGCGGTGACTCCTTGATCGTCGGGATCAGATAGTCTGTCCAGAGCGCGGTGGTCAGCTGGCCGGCCTCGTCGTAGCTGAACTCCTCGAAGAGAGCCGTACCGATGCCGTTCACCGTGCCGCCCCTGATGTGCCCCTCGAGCGTCATCGGGTTCACCATCGTGCCGCAGTCGTGCACGGCGGCGTAGTGGAGGAAGTGCACCTGGCCGGTCTCGATATCCACCTCGACCACCGGGATGTGACAGCTATGACCCATGATCGGATAGAAGATGCCCATGTGGCGCTCGTCGGGGTCCGGCAGCGTCGTCACCGGGTGGTCGTAGACGTAGGTCGCGTCGAGCCCGCTGGTGAGGTCGAGGTCGTCGGGCATGCTGAGCCGATAGTAGTGCGCCTTGTCGGCGAGCTCGGCGATGCTCATCTTCATGTCGGGCACGCCCTTGACGTGCACGGCGCCGTCCTCGAGCGCGAGATCGCGGACATCGGCCTCCATCAAGTGGGCGGCGATGCGGAGCAGCTTCTCGCGGATCTTGCCCGCAGCGCCGACGATGGCGCCGGTCACCATGACCGTGAAGCGGCTGCCGCCCGGCCCGGTGGAGTTGAGACCCTGGTCGGTGTCCGAATAGGTGATCTCGATGTCCGCCGGGTCGATGGTGAGCTGCTCGGCCAGCACTTGCGCTGCCACCGTCTCGGGGCTGTTGCCCCAGAAGGGCGAGTGCAGGGTGACGAAGGCCTTGCCGGTGGGGTCGATCTTGACCGAGACCCCGTCCGGCGAGCTGGTCCACTCGACGCCGGGCTCCAGGTTCCACATCCAGAACTCGGTCGCGCTGAAGACGCTCCGCTCCTGGCAGGTGGCGACGCCGATGCCGATATAGCGCCCCTGCGCCCGCGCCTCGGCCTGCTTCGCCCGCCAGCCCTCCACATCGGCGAGCTTCAGGGTCTCGTCGAGGACCGCCTGGTAGTTGCCGCTGTCGTACATGTTCCCGGTGGGAATCAAGTAGGGGAACTGGTCGGGCTGGATGAAGTTCTGGCGCCTGAGCGCGATCCGGTCGACGCCGAGCTCGTCGGCCGCCGCGTCCACCAGCCGCTCGATGACGAAGTTCGCGACCTCGGAGCCGAAGCCGCGATAGGCGCCCTGCTGGCACTTGTTGGTGAGCACCGCGGCGAGATCGACCTCGACGCTGTTGATGCGGTAGGGGCCGACGCACTGCGAGAGCGCGTTGCCGTGCTGGCCGACACCGAACTGCAGATAGGCGCCGTAATCGTCGATGATCCGGGTCTTGAGGCTGAGCAACGTGCCGTCCCGCTTGAGCGCGAGCTTGGCGTAATAGACCCGGTCGGAGGCGTGATTGTCGCAGCTCGTGGTGTTGTCGATCCGGTCTTCCATGAACTTGACCGGCCGGGCAGTCGCGCGCGCCAGCACCGCCGCCAGCACCGGGACCTTATGCACGAACATCTTGCTGCCGAAGCTGCCGCCCGCGAGCGTCGGCACGATGTTCAGCTTGTGCGGCGCGACGCGGAGCGTACTCGCGATCATCCAGCCGCAGTAGTTGTACATCGACGTGTTGCACTGGATGGTGAAGCGCCCCGCGCCCTCGTCGAAGCTGGCGACCGCGCCCACGGTCTCCAGCGGCTGACCGCCCGAGCGCGGCCAGCGGAAGCGGCGCTCGATCACCAGGTCGGCGGCGGCAAAATCCTCCTCCACCGGCCCGAATGTGAGCGTGCGCTCGAGCGCGATGTTGGTGTCTCCGCGCTCCGGGTGCAGCACGGCATCGCCCGTCGATGTCAGCGCTTCCTCGGGATCCACGACAGGGGGCAGCGGCTCGTACTCGACCTCGATCAGGTCGCACGCGTCCTCGGCAATGTAGCGGTCCTCCGCCGCCACCGCCGCCACCGCCTCGCCGACGTGGCGCACCCGGTCGTCGGCGATGACAGACTGGAGCACCGGCGGGCTCGCCCACGTCGGCAGCGGGTCGCAGACTTCGGCCGCGTCAGCGCCGGTCATCACGCAGAGCACGCCGGGGAGCGCCTGAGCCTTGCTCACGTCGACGGAGACGATCCTGGCGTGGGCATGGGGGCTGCGCAGCACGGCGGCGTGCGCCATCTCCGGCACGTTGATGTCGTCGGCATAGATTCCCTTGCCGACGAGGAGGCGCGGGTCCTCCACCCGCTTCATGCTCTTGCCGATCCATTGCAGGTCGGCGCGGGGCTTCTCGCGCTGCCGGCTCTCGGGGATGTGGCCGCGATCGCTCATGCGCCGTCCTCCCGCATCAGCCGCGCCGCGTGCTGGATCGACTCCACGATTGTCTGATACCCGGTGCAGCGGCAGAGGTTGCCGGAGATCGCATCCCGGATGTCATCGACCGAAGGATTGGGGTTCGCCTTCAGGAGCTCGGCGGCGGTCATCAGCATCCCCGGCGTGCAGAAGCCGCATTGCAGGCCATGCTTCTCCCAGAACGCCTGCTGCACCGGGTGCATCGCGTCCACCGTGCCGAGCCCCTCTATGGTCTCGATCTCGGCACCGTCCGCCATCACCGCGAAGGTGAGGCAGGAACGGGCCGTCACGCCATCCATCATCACCGTGCAGGAGCCGCAGACGCCGTGTTCGCAGCCGACATGGGTGCCGGTGAGGCGCAGGTCTTCGCGCAGGAAGTCACTGAGCAGCCGGCGCGGCTCGACCGCGCGCTCGTAGGCCCTGCCGTTGACGGTGACGCTGATCGTCTCACGCTCCATGGTGCGCCCCTCTTCAGCCGCAGCGCTCGGCGGCGCGGCGCACCGTCCGCCGGGTCAGGGCGGCGATGGCATCCCGCCGGTAGGCTGCGTCGGCGTGGCTGTCGCTGTGCGGATCGACCGCGCCCGCGGCCGCTGCCGCAGCAGCTTCGAGGCGCGCATCGTCGATCGGCCCGCCGATGAGCGCATCCTCCGCCGGCTTGAGCCGCGCAGCATGCTCGCCGACCCCACTCGCCACCACGCGCGCCGCCTCGCAGCGCCCGTTCGCGAGCCGCAGCGTCGTCGCGATCACGGCGATGGCGAAGTCGCCGTGCCGGTTGCTGATCTCGGCAAAAGCCCAGCCGTCGGCACCCCGACCGGGAAGGCGAATTTCGGTCAGCATCTCGTCTTGCTGCCGCGCCGTTTCGTAGGTGCCGAGGAAGAAGTCCTCCGCCCCCACCTCGCGTTTGCCGTGCACGCTCAGCAGCTCCAGCGTGGCGCCCAGCGCGATCATTACCGCCGGTGTCTCCGACGAGGGATCGGCGTGGCAGAGATTGCCGCCGAGGGTGCCGCGATTGCGCACGGTGTGGTGCGCGATCGACTCGTAAGCCTCGGTCAGCAGCGGACAGCGCGCCTGAATTAGCGGCGCGTGCTTCACGTCGTTGTGCCGCGCCAGCGCGCCGATGGCGACTCCGTCGCCGTCTTCATCGATGTGGCCGATATTCGAAATCCGGTTGATGTCGATCAGACAGGCGGGCTTCACCAGCCTGAGATTCATCATGGCGATCAGGCTCTGCCCGCCCGCCAGGATTTGTGCATCGGGGTTGTCGGCGAGCGCCTGCAGCGCGTCGTGCACGCTCGTGACACGCAGGTAGCGGAAGCGAGCGGGTTTCATCGTGCGAGGGCGTCGCGGACGGCGCGCTTCGCCATCACGCCGACGAGGTGGGCGCGGTAGTCTCGATCGGCATGGAGGTCCTCGTTGAGCCCTTCGCTGGATACGGCGACGCCGTCGATGGCCTCTTCGGTGAAGTTGGCAGCGAGCGCCTGCTCCATCTCCGGCACGCGGAAGACGTGGGACCTGGCGCCGGTCACCGCGAGGCGTACTGAGCCGCCCGCAGACCGCGATACCATCACCGCGACGACCGCGAAGCGCGAGGCCTGGTTGCCGAACTTGGCCCAGCCCGCGCGTTCGGGCACCGGGAAATCGACCGAAACCACGATCTCGCCCTCCTCCAACGCGGTCTCGTAGAGCCCGGTGAAGAAGTCGTCGGCGGCGATGGCGCGCCGGTCCGTGTTGACCGTGGCGCCAAGGCCGAGCAGACCGGCCGGATAGTCCGCCGCCGGGTCGGCGAAGCAGATCGAGCCGCCGATGGTGCCGCGATTGCGCACCTGCACGTCGCCGATCGAGCCCGCGAGCGCCGCAAGCGCCGGGATCGCATTCCCAACCTCGGGCGACTCCGCCACCGCCGCGTGCCGCGTCATGGCACCGATCCGCACGTGACCGTCACCCCGCTCGATCCCGGCCAGCGCCTCGATGCCGTTGAGGTCGACCAGATCGGCGCACGAAGCGAGGCGGAAGCGCATGGTCGGGAGCAGGCTCATGCCGCCGGCGAGCGGGCGGCCGTCCTCGCTCGCGGCGAGGCGGGCCTTGGCGTCGTCCAGCGAGGCGGGCCGGTGGTAGGTGAACGGATACATCGTCCCCTCCCCTCAGCCCCGCATCGAACTCGCGCCGGCCGCGATCGACGCGACGATGTTGTGGTAGCCCGTGCAGCGGCAAAGGTTGCCTTCCAGCTCGCGGCGGATCGTCGCCTCGTCGGGCGCCTCATGGCGGTTCGCGATGTCGATCCCCATCATCACCATGCCGGGGGTGCAGAAGCCGCATTGCAGACCGTGATGCTCCTTGAAGGCGGCCTGCATGGGGTGCATCCCGTCCGGCAAGGCAACTCCTTCGATGGTGGTCACTTCGGCACCCTCCAGTTGCACCGCCAGCAGCGCGCAGGATTTCGCCGGCCTGCCGTTCAGGTGCACCGTGCAAGCGCCGCACTGGCTGGTGTCGCAACCGATATGGGTGCCCGTGAGCTTCAGATGCTCGCGCAGGAAGTGAACCAGGAGGGTGCGCGGATCAACCGTCGCCGTGACCTCCCGGCCGTTCACGGTGAAGGTTACCGAAACGCCTGCCATCGCCTCTCCCTCGGCCCCGATCCCGGCCCTAGTGCTGCGCCTGCTTCGTGTCCTCGATGGCGCGCCAGATCTTCCTGGGCGTCATCGGCTGCGTGACCTGCCGCACGCCGAGATGCCAGAGCGCGTCGATCACCCCGTTGCAGATGCAGGCTGGCGCGCCGATGGTGCCGCTCTCGCCCGCGCCCTTGGCCCCGAGCGGGTTGCCCAGCGCCCGCGTGAAGTGCGCATCGAGGCCGAAGGAGGGCACGTCCTCCGCGTGGGGTATGGCGTAGTCCATGAAGGTGCCAGAGAGATACTGGCCGCTCTCGGCATCGTAGGCGCATTCCTCCATCAGCGCCTGGCCGATGCCCTGGACCAGCCCACCGTGGACCTGCCCGTGCAGCACCATCGGGTTGATGACCGTGCCGACGTCGTCCACCGCCCAGTAGTTGCGCAGCGTCACCGCGCAGGTCTCGGGATCGACGAGCACCACGCAGAGGTGGACGGCGGAAGGATAGGTGCAATCGGCGGGGTCGAAGAACGAGGTCTCCTCCAGGCCTATCTCCAGATCGGAAGGCCGGTCGCCGGAATGGTAGGAGGCGTTGGCCACGGCCGCGAACGGGAGCTTGCGGTCGGTACCCTTGACCGTGAATTCGCCGTCGGCGAGGTCGAGGTCTTCCGGCGCGCACTCCATCATGTGTGCCGCCAAGCGCTTGGCCTTCGCCACCACCCTGTCGGCGGCGGTGTAGACCGCCATGCCGGCGGTCGACAGCGAGCGCGAGCCCCAGGTGCCGATGCCCATGGGCACGCGGTCGGTATCGCCTTCCACCAGGTCGATATGGTCGATGTCGCAGCCGAGACGGTCGGCCGCGATCTGGCTCCAGGTGGTCTCGTGGCCCTGCCCGTGGCTGTGGCTGCCGGCGAACACGGTGATGCGTCCGTCCGGGTGCACGCGGACACTGGCCACGTCGTAGCAGCCGACCTTGGCGCCGAGGTCGTTCATCATCTTCACCGGGCCGGCGCCGGCCATATCGAAGAAGGCCGAGATGCCGATGCCCATCCACTGGCCGTCCGCCCTGAGCCGAGCCTGCTCGGCGCGGAGCGCGTCGTAGTCGGCGAGCGCCTTGATCTTCCCCATGAGCACTGGCGGGTCACCGGAATCGTAGGTGATGCCGAGGGCGGTCTGATACGGGAACTTCTCGGGCGGGATCAGGTTGCGGGCACGCAGCTCCAGCGGGTCGATGCCCATCTCCTGGGCACCGTTCTCGATCATGCGCTCGACCTGATAGACCGCCTCGGGACGGCCCGCGCCGCGATAGGCGTCCACCGGCGTCGCGTTGGTGTAGACGGCGCGCACCTGGGTGTGGATCGCCGGGATGTCGTAGGCGAGCGAGAGCATGGTGAAGTGATAGGCGTTGGTAATGCTCGCCTGCCACTGGCTCTCGTAGGCGCCGAAGGCGGCAAGGGTCTCGAACTTCACGCCGAGGATCTTGCCGTTCTCGTCGAAGCCCATGCGGCCCACGGTGTGGTGGTCCCGCGCGTGCGTGTCGCCCAGCAGGCACTCGGAGCGCGTGCCCACCCAGCGCACGGGCCGGTCGCAGACGATGGCGCCCCAGAGCACCAGTCCCTCTTCGGGATAGTGGTAGAGCTTCATGCCGAAGCCGCCGCCGACATCGGGCGCGATCACCCTGAGCTTGTGTTCGGGAATGTGCAGCGACTTGGTGAAGTAGCGGCGCACGATGTGCGGCGCCTGGTTGGTGGTCCACACCGTGTAGCGGTCGTTGACCCGGTCGTAGTGGCCCAGATAGGCGCGGGGCTCCATCGAGGCGGCGGTGACGCGATTGGTGGGCACCACGACCTCGGTCACGTGATGGGCGGCAGCCAGCGCCGCCTCGGTCTCCGCCTTCAGGCCGTGCTCGGTGACCATCACTTCGTTGGTGCCGAACGCGGGATGCACGAGCGGGGTGTCGGGGTCGAGCGCCTTGGCGGTAATCGTGTTGGCCGGCTTCTCCTCGTAATCGACCTCGATGGCCTCGGCGGCGTCGAGGGCCTGGTGGCGGTCCTCGGCGACCACCATGGCGATGATCTCGCCCACGCAGCGAACCACGCCGTCCACACAGATCAGCGGCCGGTAGGCGGTGCGCGAGTCCGCGCCGCTCATGTCCTTCACCGGCCAGACGCCCTCGGCCTCGCCGTGGCCGGCAGCGGTCCAGTCCGCACCGGTGAGCACCGCGAGCACCCCCGGCATAGAAGCGGCTTGCGCGGTCTCGACGCGCGTCACCGCCGCATGGGCGTGGGGGCTGCGAACGAAGGCGGCATGGGCGATTGGCTCCTCGAGCCTCACATCCTCGACGAAGCGCCCCCGCCCCCGAAGAAACCGCTCATCCTCCCGGCGCCGAATCGCCTGACCGACGTACATGGCCCCTCCCCCGTGCGTGTGCCGCTCCGGTTGGCGGCGTACTCACCCCCCGTTCTGCTCCGCCTCGCGGATCATGCCACGCAGCACCTTGGGCGTGAGCGGGAGCGAATCCACCTTCACGCCCAAGGGCTTGAGCGCGTCCTCCACCGCCGCGGCGATGGCCGGCGGGGCACCCATGCGGCCGCCTTCGCCGCCGCCCTTGATGCCGTACTCGGTGAAGGGGGACGGCGTCTCCACGTGGCCCACGCGGATATCGACGGGCGTCTCCATCAAGGTCGGGTGCAGATAGTCGCTCAGCAGCGCGTTGTGAAGCTGGCCGTTCTCGTCATAGTGGAAGTGCTCGTAGAGGGCGCTGCCGATGCCGTTCACGGTGCCGCCGCGCACGTGGCCCGCGAGCGTCATCGGGTTGACCATGGTGCCGCAGTCGTGCACCGCCACGTAGTCAAGAAAATCGATCTTGCCGGTCTCGACATCCACCTCCACTACGGGGATGTGACACATGTGGCCGACGATCGGGTAGAAGATGCCGAGGTCGGTGCGGTCCTCCGACGGCATGGTCGTGACCGGGTGGTCGTAGACGTAGGCCGCGTCGATGCCGCTGGTGAGGTCGTGGTCCTCCGGCAGGTCCAGCCTGAAGTAGTGGGCGTGAAGCGCCACCTCGGCCAGCGTCTTCTCCTTGCCGGGCACGCCCTGCACGCCGATGGAGCCCGCGCGGAATTCGAGATCGCTCGGGTCCGCCTCCAGCATGTGGCTCGCGACGCGCAGCATTTTCTCCTTGATCACGTCGGCGGCACCGCTGACTGCGCCTGCGATCATCACCGTGAAGCGGCTGCCCCCTGGCCCCGACGAGTTGAAGCCCTTGTCGGAATCGGCGTAGCCGACGGAGATATCCGCCGGGTCCATCTCCAGCTTCTCGGCCAGCACCTGGACCGCCATGGTCTCCGGGCTGTTGCCCCAGAAGGGTGCGTTCAGCGTGATGAAGGCCTTGCCGGTGGGATCGATGTTGACGGAGACGCTTTCCGGCGAGCTTGAAAGCGTGAAGCCCGGAGTCTCGTTCGGGTTCCACATCCAGAACTCGGTGGCGCTGAAGACGCTCCGCTCCTGGCAGGTGGAGATGCCGATGCCGATGTAGCGGCCCTCCTTGCGCGCCTCGGCCTGCTTCGCCCGCCAGCCGTCAATGTCGATCATGCCGAGCGCTTCGTCGAGCACGGCGTGGTAGTTGCCGCTGTCGTACATGTTGCCGGTCGGCATGATGTAGGGGAACTGGTCCTGCTCGATCAGGTTCTGCCGGCGCATTTCGATAGGGTCGATGCCGAGCTCCTCGCAAGCGGCATCGACCAGGCGCTCGATCACGAAGTTGCCAACCTCGGAGCCGAAGCCGCGATAGGCCCCCTGCTGGCACTTGTTGGTGAAGACGGCCGTAAGATCGACCTGGACGCTGTTGATCTTGTAGGGGCCGGTCACCTGCGCCATGGCGTTGCCGTGCTGGCCGACGCCGTACTGGAAGTAGGCGCCGTAATCGTCGATCACCTTGAGCCGCATGCTCAGCATGGTGCCGTCGCTCTTTAGTGCCAACTTGGCGTCGTAGAGGCGGTCGGAACCGTGGGCGTCGCCGCTGGTCATGTTGTCGATGCGGTCTTCCAGATACTTGACCGGCCGGCCCGCGGCGCGGGCGAGCGTGCCGGCGAGCGTGCAGACCTTGTGGCAGAAGAGCTTGCTGCCGAAGCTGCCGCCGGCATCCGTCGGCACGATGTTGAGCCGGTGGGGCTCGACCTTGAGCGAGACCGCGATTAACCAGCCGACGTAGTTGTACATCGACGTATTGGCATGGATCGTGAACTTGCCCGTGCCGCGGTCGTAGTGCGCCGTGGCGCCGACGGTCTCGATCGGCGTGCCGCCGGAACGCGGCCAGCGCAGCCTGCGCTCGATCACCAGATCGGCGGCAGCGAAATCCTCGTCCACCGTGCCGAAGTCGATGACGCGGTGGTGCGCGACGTTGGTCTCGCCCCGCTCGGGATGGAGCACGGCGTCGCCGGTGGAGGTCACCGCCTCCTCGAGATCGACCACCGCCGGCAGCGGATCGTACTCGACCTCGATCAGCTCGCAGGCGTCCTCGGCGATATAGCGGCTCTCCGCCACCACGGCGGCGACCGCCTCGCCCACGTGGCGCACCTTGTCCACTGCGATGCAGTGCTGCGTCGTGGGCGGGCTGGAGAAATCCGCGCAGGGCCCCGTCACCTCCGCCGCCTCGGCGCCGGTCATGACGCAGAGCACGCCGGGCAGCGCCTCGGCCTTGGACTTGTCGATGCTCACGATGCGGGCGTGCGCATGGGGGCTGCGCAGCACCGCCGCATGCGCCATGTTGGGCAGCGACACGTCGTCGGCATAGGTGCCGGAGCCGGTGAGCAGGCGGGTGTCCTCCACCCGCTTCATGCTGTGCCCGATGGCGAAGTACTTGGACTTGGGCTTCTCGCGCTGACGCGATTCGGGGATGTAGTGGCGTTCGCGGGTCATTGCCCCTCTCCCTGCATCCGTTCGGCTGCGGCCTGCACCGCCTCCACGATGGTCTGATACCCGGTGCAACGGCAAAGATTGCTTGAGATCGCCTCGCGGATGTCGTCGTGGCTCGGGTTGGGTGTGCTCTCGAGCAGCTCGACCGCCGTCATCAGCATTCCGGGGGTACAGAAGCCGCATTGCAGGCCGTGCTTCTCCCAGAAGGCTTCCTGCAGCGGGTGCATGTCGTCGACACCGCCGAGGCCCTCGATGGTGCGGACCTCCGCGCCCTCCGCCTGAACGGCGAGCATCAGGCAGGAGCGTGCGGCCTCGCCGTTGACCAGCACGGTGCAGGCGCCGCAGACTCCGTGCTCGCAGCCGACATGGGTGCCGGTGAGCCCGAGCTGCTCGCGCAGGAAGTCGCTCAGCAGCATGCGCGGCTCGGCGTCGCCGGCGCGGCTTTCGCCGTTGACGACAAGCTCGACGGTGCGTGGCGTCGTCATCTCCACCTCCCTTCAGTTGCAGCGGGAGGCGGCGTCGGCGAGGGCGCGCCGGGTCAGGCTGCGCACCAGATCGCGACGATAGTCCGCGTCCGCGTGAAAGTCTTCGTTGGGGTCGATGCTGTCCGCCGCCGCAGCAGCCGCCTGGCGGAAGGCGTCGTCGCCAGGTGCCGCGCCCGCGAGTGCGTCCTCGGCGGCGCGCGCCCGGTGCGGCCCGTCGCCCACGCCGGCGCAGACGATTCGCGCGGCGCTACAGGCGCCGTCCGCCACCTGCAGCGTCGCGCCCACGGCCACGTAGGCGAAGTCGCCCTTGCGGGGGCTCACCTCGTGAAAGCCCGCACCTTGGCCAGCCGGCGCGCGGGGCACGCGAACCTCGACCAAAATCTCGTTCGCCTCGGCCGCCGTGGAGAGCGTGCCGGTGAAGAAGTCCTCGGCGGCGACGGTGCGCGTGCCGCCCGAGCTCCGCAGCACCATCTCCGCATCGCTCGCCAGCGCCACCGCCGGCATCTCCGACGCCGGGTCGTTGTGGCAGAGATTGCCGCAGAGCGTGCCCCGGTTGCGGATCGGGCCGTGGGAGACATAGGGGTAGGCCAGAGCCATGAGCGGCGAGGCCTCGCTCACGGCGGCCGATTCCAGCACCGCCTTGTGCCGCGTCAGCGCGCCGATCCTGAGCTGCCCGTTCTCCAGGGTCACATAATCGAGGCCGGGCAGGCGGTTGATGTCGATCAGCACGCCCGGATGCAGCGCCCGCAGGTTCAGCATCGGCACCAGGCTTTGGCCGCCCGCGAGCACCTTGGCCTCATCGCCGTGCTCGGCGAGCAGCGCCAGCGCCTCGTCCAGAGTATCCGGACAGCAGTATTCGAACGGTGGCGGTTTCATCCAGTCTCTCCCCTGTTCCGACCCGCCGCCCGGTGGCGAGCCAGCCGTGGCACGCAGTCGGGCCGCAGTCTAGCCCGCCTTTCTCACCAAGGGCACGGCCTGCGGCGCGTCCAGGCGTTCGATCCGCCAGGAGCGGGCCGAAAAGCGTATCAGGGAATATGGTTGAGGCCCGCGTCGCGCCGAAGGCGCGCGTACCCGCGCGACGCGGGCGGGCGCTTGGGCGCGACGCAGGCCGTGACCTTGGTGAGAAAGGCGGGCCAGGTAGGGCTTGCGTTGAACGCGCTCCTTGCAGACAATCTAGTCAGACTGGTCAGGAGAGTGTGGCATGGCTACGTGGCAGGTGCAGGAGGCCAAGGCACGGTTCAGCGAGTTGATGCGCGGTGCCGACGAGGCCGGGCCGCAGACGATTACCGTGCGCGGGCGGCGTGCGGCGGTGCTGCTCTCCGCGAACGATTACGACCGTCTCCGTAGCCGAAAGGCCTCGTTGACTGCGTTGATGCGCGCGTCTCCGCTGGCGGGTGTCGAACTCTCCGTCGAGCGCGACCGAACGCCGCAGCGCGACGTCGATCTGTGAGCTTTCTCGTCGACACCTGCGCGCTCTCCGAACTGGTCAAGCCGAAGCCGTCGAGTGACGTTTGCGACTGGTTCGACGCCGCACCGCCGGAAGCACTGTTCGTGAGTGTCCTGACGCTCGGCGAGATTCGAAAGGGCGTGGAGAAACTCGAAGACGGTCGCCGACGCGCACGGATCGCCACGTGGCTCGGGACGGCGTTGCCTGCGTGGTTCGAAGACCGGGTCCTGCCGGTGGATGCCGGCATCGCGGACGAATGGGGTCGTCTGACGGCCCGCCTGCCCAGGCCCATTCCCGCCATCGACAGCCTGATCGCCGCGACCGCTATCCGGCATCGCCTCGCAATCGTCACGCGCAACGAATCCGACTTCGCGACCACGGGGGTGGATATCTTGAATCCGTGGAAGAAATGAGTCGTCAGAGAGATCGGTCGCCTGCCACGGCGTGAATCGCCAAAGCACTGGAACGGGCCGCGCTGAGCGGCCTGTCGCGTGTCCGTCAAAGCCGGACGCGCGCTGAGCGGCCCGTTCCGCCTGCTCGTGCAAGCTACATCTTGCAGTCGTCGATGTAGGCGTTGGCGTGGTCGGTCATGGCGACGGCTACGATCTTGTTGGTGTAGACATCGCCTTCCTTGATCACTTCGCGGACGTAGATGTCCTGAATCGGGTGGTGGTTGGATGCGAACGCGAAGTCGCCCCGAGTGGACTTGAAGTCGGCCGCCCTGAGAGCGTCGCGGAACGCGTCGGCATCCGAGACGCTCGCCTTGCCCATGGCCGAGATCAGTAGGTTCGCCGTGTCGAAGCCCTGGCTCGCATAGAGCGAGGGCAGGCGGCCGAATTCAGCCTGGAAGCTCTCGACGAAGGCCTTGTTGGTCGGATTGTCGATGTCCTTGTTCCACTGCGAGGTGTTCTTCACACCCATCGCCGCCTCGCCGACGGCCTGCAGGATGCCCTGGTCGAAAGAGAAGGCGGGGCCGACGAGCGGGATGTCGATACCGGCCTGGGCGTACTGCTTGAGGAAGGCGATGCCCATGCCGCCTGGCAGGAAGAAGTACACGCTGTCGGCGCCCGAGGCCCGGATCTGCGCGATCTCCGGCGCGTATTCGTTCGCGCCCAGCTTGGTGTAGACCTCGTCGGCGACGGCGCCCTTATAGAAGCGCTTGTAGCCGGTCAGCATGTCCCGGCCGGCGGGATAGTTGGGCGCGAGGAGGAAGCTGTTTGAGTAGCCGGCGTCGTTCGCGTAGCCGCCGGCGGCCTCGGCCAGATTGTCGTTCTGCCAGGCGACGTTGAAGTAGTTCTCGTGGCAGCGTTCGCCGGCGAGCAGCGAAGGCCCCGCATTGGGCGATAGGTAGAACTTGCCCTGCTGCACCACCGCAGGCACGACGGCGATGGCGAGGTTCGACCAGATGATGCCGGTCAGCACGTCGACCTTGTCGCTCTGCACCATCTTGTCGGCGAGTTGGACGGCGATGTCCGGCTTGCGCTGATCGTCCTCCACGATCACCTCGATATCGGCGCCGGCTTGCTTGATGGCGAGCATGAAGGCGTCGCGCACGTCGATGCCAAGCGCGGCACCGCCGCCGGAAAGGGTCGTGATCATGCCGACCTTGAGGGTCTCGGCATGGGCCGCCGTTGCCAGCGCCATCGCTGCAACCGCCACCGTCAACAGGCTGAGTGATTTCCTCATGGGTCTTGGCCTCCTGTGGTGTCTCATCGTCTTATCGGTCAAAGGGAGCGATCACGCGCCTGCGTTGACCGGGGGCACGCGATCCACCCAGGGCTGCGCCTGTTCCAGTTGGCCGGCGAGGCGGAAGAGCAGCGCTTCGTCGAGATCGCGCCCGACCAGCTGGGAGCCCACCGGCACGCCGTCGGCCGTCCAGTGCAACGGCAGCGAGATGCCGGGTAGCCCGGTCGCATTGAATGGCTGGGTGAAGGCGCAATCCGGCCCCATGATGTTCGCGTTGTAATCGTCGCAGTCGCGCGACATGTCGTAGTAGCCGATCTTGCGCGCCACCATCGGCACCACCGGGCAAAGCCATGCGTCGTAGGCGGCCATGCGGCCAACGATGTCGCGGCACATGGCGCGGAGCTGAGCCACGTCGTTGTGATGATCGACGCCGGAGATGCCGCGGCCCCGCTGGATCGTCGTCCAGTAAAGATTCTCGGTCTCGTCCTGCCTGAGCGTGTGGCCGACGAGCTCGGCCGAGCCATCGAACCAGGCTGCCGTGACCACGGCGCCGATCCGCATGTAGCAGTCGTAGAGCGGCCAGAAGTCGTAGGGCGCAGTCTCGGGCGTGACCCGGTGGCCCAGGCTCTCCAGCAGCTTGCCGGTGTTCTCGATCCCCTCGCGCACTTCTGCGTCCACAGGGGTGCAGCCGTCGGGCGAGGCGGTGACCATGGCGATGGAGAGCGAGCCCGGATCCTTGCCGATCTCGTCGAGGTAAGGGGTCTCCGGCATCATCGCGTAGTAGGGATCGCCGGGAAGCGGGCCGCCCACGGTATCGAAGAACGCGGCCGTGTCGCGGACCGAACGGGAGACGCAGAGGAAGGTCACCCCGCCGTACCAGAAGTCGGCGCCCGGCGCCATCGTGATGCGCCCGCGCGCGGGCTTGAGGCCGACGAGGCCGGAATGGCAGGCCGGCGTGCGGATGGAGCCGCCGCCGTCGCTCGCCTCGGCCAGCGGCAGCACGCGGGCGGCCACCGCCGCCGCGGAGCCGCCGGAGGAGCCGCCAGGCGTGCGCGTGGTGTCCCAGGGATTGACCGTCGGGCCATACATCTTGGGCTCGGTGGAGAGCGCCCAGCCGGCCTCGGGCGAGTTGGATTTGCCGAGCAGCACGAAGCCCGCCTGCTTCACGCGCCGCACCTGCTCGTTGTCGCTGGTCGACACGACATCTTTGAAGTAGGGGCAGGCGTTGGTGTTCTGCAGGCCGGTCCAATCAGTCGCGATCTCCTTCACCAGCCAGGGCACGCCCTTGAAGGGGCCGTCAGGGAGCGCCGGGTCGGCCGCCATCTCGCGGCCTTCCTCGTAGGCCTTGTAGGTGAGGAAGTTGAGCGTGCCGTTCACCGCCTCGGCGCGGCTGATCGCCTCTTCGAGCACCTCGCTCGCCGAAACCTCGCCCTGTTTGATCAGGGCAGCGAGCCCCATGCCGTCGAGTGAGCCGTAAACCTCGGAAATCCCGCCCGTCATGCGTCCTCTCCCTGCATCGTGTGATCGCGCCCAAGCGCCGGCCCGTTATCGCACGCCGCGCGCAGGCGGAATAGCCTCGGCCTCGCCGGTGCCCCCGGTTGCTCAGGCCGGGGCCGGTTGGCGCGCCGCGCCGGAGCGTTCGGCGCGAAGCCTGCGGGTCGCCTCCTCGTCGAGCCGCATCGGTGCCGGCTCGATCACCACGCCATAGTCGTCCCGCGCGCGCTCGATGGTGGTGAAGCCGTCGAACACATCCGCCAACACCAGCGCAGGCTCGCGCTCCAGCGGATCGCCGTAGCCGCCCGAATTCGGCACCGTGATTTCGATGCTGTCGCCTGCGGCAAGCCGGAAGCCCGTGAACTTCGAGGGCCATGCCTCTTCGTCCGCCCCACCGCGGTTGCGCACTACCGAAGCGTTCAGCCCCGCCATACCGCCGAAGATGCCCCAGGGCTCGTCGGATTCGTGCCGCTCTCCCTCGCAGGTCACAATGGTGTCCACCAGCATCTTGTTGACCCGAACCATGCCGATACCGCCCCGCCACTTGCCGGCGGCGCAGGGCTCGTTGCGCAGCTCGTAGCGCTCGGTGCGGATCGGGAAGCGCCACTCCAGCTCCTCGATGGGGTTGTTGCGGGTATTGGCGATGAGGCAGTCCACGGCGTCCATGCCGTCGCGATCCGGCCGGCCGCCGTAGGAGCCTTCGTCGACCTCCAGATAGACCCAGTACTCGCCCTGATCCGCGTCGAAGCCGGAGTATGAGATGAAGTGCAGGTGCGCCGAGTTGCCTGCCGTGACCTTCTCGGGCACCACCGGCGCGAGCGCGCGAAGCACCAGATCGACGGCGCGCTGCACCTGGCAGAAGCGAGCGAAGCAGGAGCGCGGGAACTTGGGATTGAAGATCGAGCCCTTGGGCGCGATGACGTTGATCGGCCGGGTCATGCCCTCGTTCTGCGGCACGTAGACCGGGTGCGTCACGGTGTCGAGGAAGATCATCCGCGTGATGAAGGACATGGCGGAGCAGGTCGTGCCCTCGAAGGGCACGTTGTAGCCGGTCGGCACCTCGTCGCTGGAGCCGGTGAGGTCGTAGGTGATCTCGTCGCCTTCGATGATCACCTTGACCTTGACCGGCAGCTTGCGGCCCCGGTTGACCCCGTCGTCGTCGAGATAGCCGAGCGCGGTCTCGTACTCGCCATCGGGAATCTTGGCGATCTCGCGCCGGAGCATCTGTTCCGAATAGGTCATCCAGTGCTGGCCCGCCGCATCGACGGCAGCCCGCCCGTAGCGCTCGATCAGGTCGAGGTAGCGCCGCTTGGCCAGCTCGCAGGCCGCGATCATCGCCTGGATGTCGCCCTCGTTGGGCGTCGGCGTGCGCATGTTCTCCAGGATGTGCTTCCAGAGTCCGTCCTGGCGCACCCCTTTCACCGCGAGCTTCACGGCGCGGTAGATGTTGCCCTCGGCGTAGATGTCGACCGCGTCGATGTTGAGCCCCGGATAGGCGCCGCCGATGTCGAGCAGGTGGGCCGACGCGCCCGCGAACCCCACCAGCTCGCCCCGGTGGTAGATCGGCATCACGATGGCGCAGTCCGGCGAATGCGTGGCCCCGTAATAGGGGTCGTTGTGGAAGATGATGTCGCCTTCGTGGATGTCGCCGTCGAGCAGCTCGATCACGTTCTGAACGATGCGCGGCATCGCGCCCATGAACATCGGCGTCGATTCCGATTCCGCCAGCATGAGGCCGTTCCGGTCGAAGATGCCGGCGCCCAGGTCTTCCGATTCGCGGATGATCGAGGAATAGGACATGCGGTAGAGCACGCCCGCCATCTCCTGAGCGATGGCGGTAAAGGCGCCGCCGATGACGCGCTGCATGATCGGCGCCGCGAGGTCGTGCCCGTGCTGCGCAACCGCGCCCGCGCAATCGATCACGATGTTGCCGCGACTGTCGATTTCCGCCTCGCAGCGGGGCGGGATCACCACGGTCGTATCGTATTGCTCGACGATTGCTGGGCCCGCGATCTTATCGCCGGCGCGGAGCGCGGCGCGGTCGTAGAACGGCGTCTCGTGGGTCTCGCCCTTGCCTTCCACCTCGAACACCACCGGCTGGCGCAGCAAAGGCGTTGCGGTGCCGTCTCCGCCTTCGATCTCCGGCCAGTCGAGGTCCGGGATGCGGCCGATGGCGACCGCGCGGATGTTGATGATCTCGACCGGTGCATCGAAGCGGTGGCCGTACTCGGCGTCGTGCGCCCGATGGAAGCGCTCGGCCAGCTCCTCGATCCAGGCGTCGTCGATCTCGCCCGCCGGCGCGTCGAAGCGGACCTCGTAGCCCTGGCCGGCATAGCGGCAGTCGGCGAGCCGGCGGATCAGACGGTCGCCCTCTTGCACGCCGTCGGCCTCTAGCCTCGCCAGCGCCTGGCTCGTGAGGTCCTCGAAGCGCGCGGCGAGATGGGCACGGTCGAGCGTCGCCAGTGGCTGGCGCTCGGTGGTGACGAACTCGTGCTGCATGTCGGTGGCCAGCAGCCCCGTGGCCGAGAGGATGCCGGGGTGCGGCGGGACTAAGACCCTCGGGATCTCCAATTCCACCGCGATGTCGCAGGCGAACAGCGGGCCCGCGCCGCCGGCTGCGACCAGGGTGAAGTCGCGCGGGTCATAGCCGCGCCGCACACTGTTGAGCTCGATGGCCTGCACCATGCTGAACTTCTGGATCTGGAGGGCGCCGAGCGCGGTCTCCTCCAGCGACATGTCGAGCGTGCCGGCAAGCCCTTGCAACGCGTCGTGGGCGAGGTCTGCGTGCAGGGTCATGCTGCCGCCGACCAGGCCGCGATCGGTGCGGAGCCGACCGAGCGCCACCTGCGCGTCGGTGGACGTGGGCTCAGCTCCGCCGCGGCCGTAGCAAGCGGGGCCCGGATCGGCACCGGCGGATTGCGGGCCGACCCGGTAGATGCCGCCTTCGTCGACGTAGGCGACGGAGCCGCCGCCCGCGCCGATGGTGTCGATATCCACCATCGGGATCATGGCCTGGTAGTCGCCGACCTTGGTGTCGAGCAGGTGGCGCATCCGAAGCGCGCCGCCGGCTGCCACGCCGATGTCCGCCGAGGTGCCGCCGATGTCGAGCGTGAACACATTGTCGTAGCCGGCCATCTTGCCGGCCCAGATACCGCCGATCAGCCCTGCCACCGGCCCCGACATCATCAGGTTGACCGGGCCGCCGGTGGCGCTGTCGGCCGTCGTCATGCCACCGGAGGACTGCATGAGGCGGACGCCGCGCGCAAGCCCAGCGTCCTTCAGCCCGGACTCCAGCCGCCCGACGTAGCTCCCGACTCTGGGGCCCACATAGGCGTTGAGGCAGGTGGTCGAGAAGCGCTCGAACTCGCGATAGAGCGGCAACACCTCGCTGGAGACCGAGAGATAGGCGTCGGGACACTCCTCCCGCAGGATCTGCTTGATGCGCTGCTCGTGCGCGGGGTTGAGGTAGGCGTGCAGCAGGCAGACGGCGATGGCGTCGACACCGGCCTCCCGCAGCGCCCGTGCGCGCTCACGCACCTCCGACTCGTCCAGCGGCACGATGATCTCGCCCTTGGGCGCGGTGACCCGCTCCTTGACCGTCAGTCGGTGGCGGCGCCTGACCAGCGGGCGCGACTGCCACGGCAGCTCCTGCTGGAGCGAGAAGTTGTGTGGCTTCTTGTGGCGCGCGATGTGGAGAATGTCCCGAAAACCTTCGGTCGTGATCAGGCCGACCTCGGCGCCCTTGTGCTCGATGGCGATGTTGGTCGCCACGGTGGTGCCGTGCAGCAGCAGGTCCACCGCCTCGAGGCTGACACCGGCCTTGCCGCAGAGCGCGTCCACGCCGGTCATCACCGCTCGCGCCGGATCGTCCGGCGTGGACGGCACCTTGTCGACCGTGATCGCGCCTGCCGCCTCGTCGACCAGAATCAGGTCCGTGAAGGTACCGCCGACATCCACTCCGATGCGCCGCATGTCTTCTCTCCCTCGAATGGCGGTGTCACCGCATCTTCGCCGACACCCGCGTCTCCGACAATTACATTACCTTGTGACCCGATCCCTTGGGGAAGCGGGTGGCCTACCCACGCGAATGCGGCACGAATGGGAGTCTTGCAACGGGTCGACGCCGTCGCCACATGACGCTTGAAGGTCGCCTGCGGGCCAGCGGGTCTCCGCCAACAGGCGAGCATCGTCACGATGTTCCTGAGCGTCTTCGACATCTTCAAGGTCGGCATCGGCCCGTCCTCGTCCCACACCATGGGGCCGATGGCGGCGGCCGAGGCCTTCCTCGCGCTACTGGCGGAGCGGGTCGCAACGGACCCACCGCCCGATTCATGGCTGCGCATTCACGTCTCGCTCCATGGCTCGCTGGCCTTCACCGGCAGGGGCCATGCGACGGACCGGGCGATCGTGTTCGGACTGCTCAGCCATCGCGCCGGCGACATCGACATCGACAAGGCCGAGGCCGACGTGGCGGTCCTCAGGCAGAGCCGACACCTGCCTCCGCTCGGCGGCATCACGCTCGCGTTCGATCCGCATCACCACATCTTCTTTGACTATGGCCCACCGCTGCCGGGCCATCCCAACGGCATGGAGTTCCATGCGATCGATGCCGAGGGCGTGGGCTATCTGAGCCAAATCTACTATTCGATCGGCGGCGGCTTCATCGTGACGGCCGAGGAGCTCGCAGGCGACCAGGTGGGCAGCGGCGACGATGCGGGCACACAGGTCCCGTTCCCGTTCGAGAACGCCGCCTCCATGCTGCGCATGGCGGAGGAAAGCGGCAACTCCATCGCCCAGATGATGCTGGCGAACGAGCGTGCCCTCCGCTCCGACGCCGAGGTCGATGCCGGGCTCGCGGCGCTCTGGGCTGCCATGGACTCCTGCATCGATCGCGGGCTCGCGCGCCAGGGCGAGCTCCCCGGCGGGCTTCGCGTGAAGCGGCGAGCGAGCGCGCTGTTCGAGCAGTTGTGCGACGAGCAGGGCTCCAACAGCGCCCAGCCGCACGTCTATGCCGATTGGCTCACCGTCTACGCCATGGCGGTCAACGAGGAGAATGCCGGCGGGGGCAAGGTGGTCACGGCGCCCACCAACGGCGCCGCTGGCGTAATTCCGGCCGTGGTGCGCTATTACCTCGACCATTGCATAGACGCCGAGAGAGCGCGGGTCGGGGAATTCCTGCTCACCGCCGCGGCGATCGGCGGCCTGATCAAGGCCAACGCGTCGATCTCCGGCGCCGATGCCGGCTGCCAGGCGGAGGTGGGCTCCGCTGCCGCCATGGCCGCCGCCGGTCTCTGCGCGGTGCTCGACGGCACGCCGGCTCAGGTGGAGAACGCGGCCGAAATCGCGCTGGAGCACCATCTCGGCATGACCTGCGACCCGGTCGCCGGCCTGGTCCAGGTGCCCTGCATCGAGCGCAACGGCATCGGCGCGACCAAGGCCGTCACCGCCGCATCGCTGGCGCTGCGGGGCGATGGCACCCACTTCATGCCGCTCGACAACTGCATCCAAGCGATGCGCGAGACCGGGCGGGAGATGAGCGCCAAGTTCAAGGAGACCAGCCTCGGCGGCCTCGCCGTGAACATGCCGGAGTGCTGAGCGTTACGCGCCTCCGTTGATCGTCACTCGGCGGCTTCTTCCGTCCGGGGCTCGGCCAGCTCTTCCGCCTGAGCTTCGCGGGGGTCGAGCTCGACCGGCTCCAGCGTCGGGATCGAAGACGAGGCCGGGGTGACACCCAGTGATTCGAACTTGCGCGCCGCCGGCAGGACCCGGCTCTCGAGCGAGCCAACGCCCCTGTTGTAGCGATCCACCGTCTGCCGCAGCGACTTACCGAGGTCGCCCATGTGTCCGCCGAAGACCTTGATCCGCTCGTAGAGATCGCGGCCCTGCGCCGCCACGACTTGCGCATTCTCGGCCAGCTTCTCTTGCTGCCAGCCGTAAGCGATGGTCTTCACCAGGGCGATCAGGGTGGTCGGCGTACTGATGAGCACCCGCTGGCGCGCGGCGCTCTCGAACAGCGCGGGATCGCTCTCGATGGCTGCGGTGAAGAACGATTCGCCGGGCACGAACATCACGACGAATTCGGGCGTTTCGGGCAGGGCCTTCCAGTAGTCCCGCGACGACAGCGCGCGCACGTGGTCGCGGACCTGGCGCGCATGCTCGCCGATGAAGCGCTCACGCGCCTCTTCGTCGGGCGCCTCCACGGCGCTGAGGTAGGCGTCGAGCGGTGTCTTGGCGTCGACGATGATCGACTTGCCGCCGGGAACGCGGATGATCACGTCGGGCCGCAGCCGGCCCTCTTCGCCCTCGATGGTCGACTGCTCGACGAAGTCCACGTGCTCGGTCATGCCCGCCATGTCGAGCACGTTGCGCAGCTGATACTCGCCCCAGCGCCCGCGGGTCTGGGGCCGCCTGAGCGCCTGCACGAGCCGGCTGGTTTCCGTGCGCAGGCCCGTCTGCCCTTCCGCCAGGCTCTTCACCTGCTCGCTGATGGCCCGGTAGGCGCCCTCGCGCGCCTTCTCGATCGCGTCGACCTTGTGCTCGAACTTGCTGAGGCTTTCGCCCAGCGGCTTGACCAGGGTCTCGATCGCAACGCGACGCTTCTCCAGGTCGTCCTTGGCGCTCGCGCTGTGCTTCTCGAAGCGCTCGCTTACGAGCTTCAAGAAACCCTCACTGTTCTTGCCGAGAGCCTCGGCCGCGAGACCTGCAAACTTCTTTTCGAGCTCTGCGCCCATCCGCGTCAGCTCCTGGACGCGGGCTTCGTGGCCCTTGCGCTCGGCTTCCATCTCTGCGTCGAGCGCCGCCTTCTTTCTGTCGATGTCCTGAAGCCGATCCCGCAGCGTGGCGTTCTCTTCTTCCAGCCCAGGCACACGCTCGGCGGCGGCGGCAAGACGGGCGATCTCCGTCGTACGCGCCTCCCGCTCCCGCGCAGCGCTCCGTGTCGACGGGAGCACGAAAGCGACATAGCAGACGACCGCGCCCGCGAGAGCCGCCAGCACGATGACGATGGTGGTCAGCCCAAGGCCCATATCATCGATCCACTATCCGCTTGTTGCCGGCCCGCATTCCTCGATGCGCGCACGTGCCGGAGTCAGAACTTGAGGCGCCTGAGCTTGATGACGGCCGCGCGGCCGCGCAACCGGTCGAGCACCTCATCCGGGACCGCCGAATCCACGCCGATGAGGCCGATGGCGTCGCCGCCCTGCTCCCGTCGTCCGAGGCTGAAGGTGGCGATATTGATTCCGGCCTCGCCCAGGATCGTGGCCACCGCGCCGATCAGCCCTGGCCGGTCGTCGTTGGTGAAATAGAGCATGTGCGGTCCGAGCGCCGCCTCGATCGCGATGCCCTCGATTTCCACGATCCGGTGTCCGCCGCTGCCGATGAGCGTGCCCGCCACCCCCTGCACGCGATCCTCCGATTGCACGTCGACACGCAGGAGCGTCTGGTAGTCGGCCGT
Organism: Alphaproteobacteria bacterium; assembly: GCA_022826345.1. Next base: position 49,696 of record JAJDVB010000106.1, on the reverse strand, counting down.
CGTGGCGCTTCTGACCTCGCGCACGCTGATGCCCCGCTCGCGGGCGATAAAGGGGGCATTGACGATGTTGATGTTGTCGAGACGCGGGGCGAGCATTCCCTGGAGGGCGGCGGCGGTGAGCAGCCGCGAATCGAGCGCGCTGGCCTGGCCCTCATAGGCGATCGTGACGCCACGGATTCGGCCGTCCGCGATTTGGCCGGCGAAGCTCCCGATCTGCTCGGCAAGGGTGAGATAGGGGCCGAGCTTCGCCATCTCCTCGGGCGACACCGAGGGGGCGTTGACCGCGTTGACGACGGTGTCGGTCAGCAGGTATTCGGCCATCTGCTGCGCGATCTGGAGCGCCACGTTCTCCTGCGCCTCGACGGTGGAGGCGCCGAGGTGGGGGGTCGCAATCACCTCGTCGAACGAGAAGAGCGCGTTGTCCCGTGCCGGCTCCTCTTCAAATACATCGAGCGCGGCACCGGCCACGTGGCCGCTTTCGATGGCACTCTTCAGGTCGGCCTCCACGACGAGCCCGCCGCGGGCGCAGTTCACGATGCGCACGCCGGGCCTGGTCTTGGCGAGCGCGTCGGCGTCGATGATCCCCCGTGTCTCGTCGGTCAGCGGCACGTGCAGGGTGATGACGTCGGCTTCGCCGAGCAGCTCGTCCATCGTCGCCAGCGTCACGCCGAGGGCGGCGGCACGGTCCGGCGCGAGGTAGGGGTCGAAGGCGACGACCCGCATCCTGAGCCCCTGAGCGAGGGTCGCGACGATGGCGCCGATGGTGCCGCAGCCGACGACGCCGAGAGTCTTGTCGCGCAGCTCGACGCCCATGAAGCGGCCGCGCTCCCAGCCGCCCTTGCGGGTGGAGCGGTCGGCCTGCGGGATTCGCCGCGCGAGCGCGCACATCATGGCGATGGTGTGCTCAGCCGCAGTCACGGAATTGCCGTGGGGCGTGTTCATGACCACGATGCCGCGCTTGGTGGCCGCGTTCATGTCGACGTTGTCGACCCCGGTGCCGGCGCGGCCCACGACCTTGAGCCGAGCGGCCCGGTCCACCAGCTCTGCGGTCACTCTGGTCGCGGAGCGGACGACAAGGCCCTCGAAGTCGCCGATGATCTCGGCCAGCGCCTCGGGCGCGAGCCCCGGCTGCACGCTCACCTCGATGCCGCGCTCGGCGAACGCCTGCACGGCGACCTCGCTCACCTCGTCTGCAATCAGGACTCGCGGCATCGCCCCCGGCCCCCGCAGTTGGGTGGATCAACCGGCCCCATGCCGGCGCACCTCGTCCCAGGCCCAATCGAGCCACGGAGTCAGCGCTTCGAGATCGTCGCGCTGCACCGTGCCGCCGCACCAGATGCGCAGCCCCGGCGGGGCGGCCCGATGCGTCTTGATATCATATGCGGCGTTCTCCGCCTCCAGCAGCGCGCACATGCACTTGATCGCGGCCCACTGCTCGTCGGTACCGAGCGCGCTGAACCAGGGATCGACGATGCTGAGGCACACCGACGTGCGGGAGCGCGTCTCCGGGGCCTGCGCGAGGAAGTCGATCCACTCGCGCGCCGCGACCCATGCCTCGATGACGTCGAAATTGGCCTGCGTTCGCGCGATCATTCCGCGCTGGCCGCCGATGGAGTCGATCCAGCGCATCGCATCGATCGCGTCCTCGATCGCCATCATCGAGACCGTGTTGATGGTCTCGCCTCGGAAGATGCCTTCGTTGAGCCGGCCATCGCCGGTGGTAAGGCGGAAGACCCTGGGCACCGGCCAGGGAGGCGACGCGCTCTCCAGCCGCTCCACCGCACGCGGGCCCAGGATCAGCATGCCGAACCCGGCCTCGCCGCCCAGCGCCTTCTGCCAGGAGTACGTGGTCGCATCGAGCCTGGTCCAGTCCATCGGGTAGGCGAGGACGGCCGAGGTGGCATCGCAAAGCGTGAGGCCCGCACGATCGGCGGCGATCCATTCCGCGTCAGGCACCCGCACGCCGGACGTGGTGCCGTTCCAGACGAAGACCGTGTCGCGATTCGGGTCGGCTTGCGCGAGGTCGGGCAGCCGGCCGTAAGGTGCGTCGATCACGCGCGCATCCAGCGGGCGCAGCTCGCGTTCGCCGTCGAACGCCCAGAGCGCGCCGAAATTGTCCCAGCGCAGAAAGTCGACGCCGCGCGGGCCGAGCAGCGACCACATGGCCATCTCGATGGCGCCTGTGTCAGAGCCCGGCACGATCCCGATGCGCCATTCGTCCGGCAGCCCGAGAAGCGCGCGCGAGCGCTCCAGCAGCTCCTGGATTCGTGCCAGCGGCTCTCTAGCCCGGTGCGACCTACCGAGCAGCGCGCCCGAGAGGACATCGACCGACCAGCCGGGGCGCTTGGGACACGGCCCGGAGGAGAAGAGCGGACAGTTTGGACGGACGGTGGGCTTCATGGGCGGCACGGCCGGTGCGGGCCTCTCGGCTCAGACCGCGATCGTCCCTTCAAGATACTGCACGGCGCGGCCGGCGAGCCGGACCCGATCGCCCGCGACCGTGCATTGCACCGCCCCACCACGCGTCGAGACTTGGTGGGCGTTGAGCGTCGCCTTGCTCAGGCGTTCCGCCCAGAACGGCGCGAGCATGCAATGAGCGGACCCGGTGACCGGATCTTCGGGGACCCCGAGTCTGGGGCAGAAGAAGCGCGAGACGAAGTCCGCGCTCTCGCCGGGCGCGGTGACGATGATCCCGCGTCGCTCGTCGAGGCGGGCCAACGCCGTCATGTTGGGCTCGATTGCCCTGACTTCGGCCTCGGTTTTGAAGAGCGCGAGATAGTCCATGTCGGCGAACACCGCCTCGGGCTCGGCCCCGAATCCCTCCGAGAGGTCGGCCGGCGTCTCGACGGGGTGCGCCGCCAATGCCGGGAAATCCATGGTGAGGCCGTCGTCGTCGCGGGAGACATACAGGCGCCCGCTTCGGGTCTCGAAGGCGGCCGAATCGGCATCCGGCTGCACGTGGCGAAACACGACGTAGGCGCTGGCGAGAGTCGCGTGGCCGCATAGATCGACCTCGGCCAGCGGCGTGAACCAGCGCAACGCGTAAGCGCCGTCGGCCGGCACGAAAAAAGCGGTCTCCGACAGGTTGTTCTCGTTCGCGATGGCCTGCAGCGTGGCATCGTCGAGCCAGGACTCCAGCGGGCAGACGGCGGCAGGATTGCCGCCGAACACGGCATCGGTGAACGCATCGATCTGGAATATCTTCAGGCGCATGCAACAGTTTATTGACGATCGCGGACAGGCGTGCAAGGTGAGGCAGGGACTGCGGCGCTGTGCGCCACGCTGCAACGATCGGGTTCCGCCGACGGCATGAACCGCGACTCCTTGCGAGATTTCCGGGCATTCATATCGGCCGCCTCAATGGGCGCGGCAGCACTCTGCCTGGCAGCGCTGACTGCGCCAAACGCAGCGGCGAGCGATTTTTTTGATGGTTACGAGGCATTTCAACGGGGCGACTACGACGAGGCGCGCGTCATCTGGTCCGAGCTCGCCCATGACGGCGACGTGGATGCGCAGTTCAACCTCGGCACGCTCTACGAGAACGGCTTCGGCGTTGAGGAGGACGCCGAGCAGGCAGCGCGCTGGTACCGAGCAGCGGCAGCGCGCCGGGTCGACCTTGCCCGCCTCGCGCTGGCGCGCCTGCAACGCACGGGTGCGCTCGAGCCCGAACCGGATGAGGACCAAATAAAGCTGCTCGAGACCGCTGCCCGGCGAGGTCTGGCCGAGGCGCAGTACGAGCTGGGCGTGGCCTACGATCGCGGGCTCGGCGTCACACAGAATCATGCCACGGCGGCGGGCTGGTATCAGCGCGCGGCCGAGCAGGGTCTGACCGATGCCCAGTACAACCTGGCGACACTCTTTGACGAAGGGCTGGGGACCCCGCGTGATTTCGAGCAGGCGCGGGACTGGTACATGCGCGCGGCTGACGCTGGTGAGGCCAGGGCCATGAACAATCTCGGATACATTTATGAGAAAGGCCTGACCGGCGTGCGGGACTACGGCAAGGCCGTCGTGTGGTACAGCCGCGCGGCCCACGAGGGTCTCGCCATCGCACAGAGCAATCTCGCGGCACTTCACTATCTGGGCCGAGGCCTGCCCCGTGACTTCGAACAAGCCCACCGCTGGTACAAGGCCGCAGCGGAGCAGGGCGACGCCGCAGGGCAGAACGGCCTCGGTCTGCTCTACGCTAACGGGCTCGGTGTCGAGCGTGATCTCGTCAAGGCGATGGCTTGGTTCAGCCTCGCTGCCCATGCAGAAGGCGCGGCCGGCGCAGACGCGATAACCTACCGAGACCGGCTGACCCGCCTTATGTCGCCAGAGGAGCGCGCTGGGGCGGAAGCCCTGAGCACCGAACTCCTGGCTCAAATCGACGTCGAGAGTGCGCCGGAGGCGCCCGCTTTCGGCGTCGCTCTGCCGAGAGCTGCGAACGGCTTCCGTGATTCCGCCATTTACGCACAAAGGCTCCTCAAGTCGTTGGGCTACTATGACGCGGCGGTGGATGGAGTCGCCGGCGAACTGACTATCGAGGCGACGCGGCAATTTCTGAGAGAGAACGGGCTGAGGATGGAACCGCGGATCACTCGCGAGCTGGTGGAGGCGCTGGAGGCAGCGCGGACGGCCCGCATCGCTGCGGCTGCCGCCGCCGCTGCCGAAGAAGCCGCAGGGCAAGAACGCATTCAAGAGCCGACCGACGAGATGGTCGAGCATAACGGGCAGGACCAGTCATGAGGCGAATGCGCACGTTGGTTCCCGCAACTCCGGTGGCGCTGGCTGCGTCCATCGTGCTGGTCTTGGCGCTGCTCGCGGGCTGCGCGACAGAGGAAGAGGTCTACGTCGAACGCTCGGTCGAGGAGCTTTACAACGAGGCGATGGACAGTCTGCTGGACGATGACTTCGAGGCTGCCGCCGTGGGATTCGCCGAGGTCGAGCGCCAGCACCCCTATTCCGTGTGGGCGACGCGGGCGCAGATCATGTCGGCGTTCGTCTATTACCAGGGCAATCTCTACGACGAGGCCATCGCCGCAGCCAAGCGATTCGTCGAGCTGCACCCGGGTCATCGCGATGCCGCCTACGGCTACTATCTGATCGCCATGTCCCATTACGAACAAATCTCGGACGTGGACCGCGATCAGAGCACCACGGCGCGCGCGCTGCAGGCTCTTGAGGAGGTCACGCGCCGTTTCCCCGGCAGCGTCTACGCGCGCGATGCACGCCTGAAGATCGATCTGGCCCGCGATCATCTCGCGGGCAAGGAGATGACCGTCGGTCGCTACTACCTGCGGCGCGGGAACCCGGTTGCGGCGATCGGGCGCTTCCGCATGGTCATCGAGCGATACCAGACCACGAGCCACACGCCGGAGGCGCTGCACCGCCTGACCGAAGCGTATCTGGCGCTGGGTGTGCCCAACGAGGCGCAGACCTCCGCCGCGGTCCTCGGCCACAACTACCCCGGCAGCCGGTGGTACCAGCACAGTTATGCCTTGCTCCTCGACTCCGACCTCAAGCCCGAGGCTGACGAGGGCTCCTGGATCAGCCGGGTCTTCGGCGACGTGTTCTGACGCCGGCAGATGCTTCGGCGCCTCTCGATCCGCAACTACGTTCTGATCGACAGCCTCGACATCGACTTCGGCGCAGGCATGGCCGTCTTCACCGGGGAGACCGGCGCCGGCAAATCGATCCTGCTGGATGCACTGGGACTGGCGCTCGGCACGCGCGCGACCTCGGGAGTCGTGGCGCGCGGCAGCGACCGCGCCAGCGTCATCGCCGTCTTCGCCATCTCGGCGACCGATCCGGTCCAGGCCTTGCTTGCCGAGCACGATCTCGACCGCGACGGCGAGCTTCTGCTGCGCCGCGTCATCGGCGCCGACGGGCGCAGCCGTGCCTTCGTCAACGACACGCCGACCGGACTCGCCCTGCTGAGACGCATCGGCAGCCAACTCGTCGAGATCGACGGCCAGAGCGAGCCGGGAGGGCTGCTCGACCCGGCGGGGCACCTTGCCATGCTCGACGACTTCGCCGGTCACGGCGAGGAACGGGAAAGCCTGGCGGCGGCCTATGCGGCCTGGCGAGCTGCCCAGGCGGAACAGCAGGAGGCAGAGGACATACGGGACGCGTCGCGCCAGGAGGAAGAGTATCTGCGGCACGCGGTTGCCGAACTCGAAGCGCTCGGGCCCGAGAGCGGCGAGGAGGAACGGCGGGCGGCCGAGCGCGCGATGTTGCTGAACGGCCAAAAGCTCGCCGAGGCGCTGGATTCGGCATCGGCCGGGATCGCTGGCGAAGGCGGCGTCGGTGCACGCCTCCGAGCGGCCCGCCGCGACATCGAACGCGTCGCCCCCGCTGCCGCCGGCGCGCTGGACGCACTTCTGGAGACCCTCGAACGGGCGGCAATCGAGGCAGAGGAGGCGGAGACCGCGTTGGAGGCCGCCCTCGGCACTCTCGATACCGACCCCGGTCGGCTCGAAGCCGTAGAAGAGCGCCTCTTTGCGCTCCGCGCCGCCGCGCGCAAACATCGCACCGATCCCGATACGCTGCCTGCGCTGCTGACGACGATGCGGGGAGAGCTCGATCTCATAGCCGGCGGCACCGACCGGCTGGTTGCGCTGCAGGCGGCGGCAGACGCTGCGCACAAGGCCTACCACGACCGGGCCCAGGCGGTGAGCCGCGCCCGCCGGCACGCGGCGCGCGCACTCGATGCGGCCGTCGCCGACGAGCTTGCGCCGCTCAAGCTCGCGCGCGCGCGTTTCGGCACCGCGCTGGAGGCCGCAGCAGCGGGGGCGGAGAACAGGACGGGCATCGACCGCTGCCGCTTCATGCTTGCCCCCGATCCCGGTGCCGACCCGCAGCCGCTGGCGAAGGTCGCCTCCGGCGGCGAACGGGCGCGGCTTCTGCTCGCGCTCAGGGTCTGCCTCGCACGTGCGGCAGGCCTCTCGACGCTTGTCTTCGACGAGATCGACCGCGGCATCGGCGGCGCGGTCGCCGACGCAGTCGGCGAGCGCCTGGCGCGGCTCGCGCAGGACGTTCAGGTTCTGGTGGTCACCCACTCGCCCCAGGTCGCGGCGCGCGGCGACCATCACTACCGGGTGACAAAAGGCGAGGGGGAGCGCGGCGCGACGGCACGGGTCGCGCTCTTGACCGAGGATCAGCGGCAGGAGGAGATCGCGCGGATGCTCTCGGGCGCGCAGATCACCAAGGAAGCGCGTGCCGCCGCCGACAGCCTGCTGACACGGGCCAGTGTATGAGCGACGAAACGACACCGCCCGAGGCGCTCACCCACGATGCGGCGGAACGCGAGCTCGAGCGGCTTGCAGGCGAGATCGCCCGCCACGATTCGCTCTACTACGTCGACTCCGCTCCCGAGCTGAGCGACGCGGAATACGACCTGCTGCGCCGGCGCAACGAAGCCATCGAGGCGCGCTTTCCCGACCTCAAGCGCGCCGACAGCCCGAGCGGGCGCGTCGGCGCGCCGCCATCGTCGAGCTTCGCCAAGGTTCGCCACAGCCGGCCCATGCTCTCGCTCGGCAACGCTCTCAGCGACGACGATCTGGCGGAGTTCGAGGGCCGGGTGCGGCGCTTCCTCAACCTCGGCGACGACGAGCCGGTGGTGCTCTACGGCGAGCCCAAGATCGATGGCCTCTCTGCGACGCTGCACTATCAGGCGGGCACACTCGTGCTTGGTGCCACCAGGGGCGACGGCGAGACCGGTGAGGACGTAACCGCCAACCTGAAGACCCTGCGCGACCTGCCGCACGCGCTCAGCGGCTCCGACTTGCCCGAGCGGCTCGAGGTCCGGGGCGAGGTCTACATGGCGCTCTCGGACTTCGCGGCGCTCAACAAGGAGCGGGAGGCGGAAGGCGAGGCGCCGTTCGTCAATCCGCGCAACGCGGCCTCGGGCGGTCTGCGCCAGATCGATACGACGCTAGCCGCGAAGCGGCGACTGCGCTTCTTCGCTCACGGCTGGGGTGAGACGAGCGCGCCGCTGGGAGAGCGGCAGGAAGACGTTCTCGCGCGGCTCGACGCTTGGGGGTTCGCCCTCGCGCCCCTCGCCCGGCGCTGCACCGGCCTCGAAGAGGCGCGCGCGCTGCATCGGGAGATCGAAGCCGCGCGGCCCAAGCTCGACTTCGAGATCGATGGTGTCGTTTTCAAGGTCGACCGCCTCGATTGGCAGCAGCGTCTCGGCGCCGCCGGCCGCGCACCGCGCTGGGCCATTGCCTACAAGTTCCCGGCTGAGCAGGCCGAGACCGTGCTCCACCGCATCTCGATCTCGGTCGGACGCACCGGAGCGCTGACCCCGGTGGCCGAGCTGGAGCCGGTGCATGTCGGCGGCGTCACGGTCTCCCGCGCGACGCTGCACAACGAGGACGAGATCGCGCGCAAGGACATCCGTGCCGGCGACACGGTGGTGGTGCAGCGCGCGGGCGACGTGATCCCGCAAGTCGTTCGCGTGATCGAGGAGAAGCGGCTCGCCGGGAGCGAGCCGTTCGTACCGTCGGATGTCTGTCCGGAGTGCGGCAGCCACGCCGTGCGGGAGGAGGGCGAGGCGGTGCGGCGCTGCACCGGCGGCCTGGTCTGCCCGGCCCAGGCGCTGGAGCGACTGCGCCATTTCGTCGCCCGCGACGCCTTCGACATCGAGGGCCTCGGAGCCAAGCAGATCGAGGCGTTCTATGCGGAGGGACGGGTGCAGAGCCCGGCCGACATTTTCGATCTGGAAGCGAAGGACGGCACTGAAGAGTTTCCGAAGCTCGCCGAGCGCGAGGGCTGGGGCGAGACTTCCGCCGCCAATCTCTTTCGCGCCATCGAGGCCCGCCGGCGCATCACGCTGGACCGCTTCATCCACGCGCTTGGCATCCGCCACGTCGGGCAGACGACCGCGCGCCTGCTCGCGCGCCGCTACGGTACTGCCGAGGACTGGCGTGCGGCGATGGATGCAGCCTCGGAACCGGAGAGCGAAAGCCTGGAGGCGCTCAACGATATCGACGGAATCGGCCCGGTGGTCGCCAACGCTGTCGTTGAGTTCGTGGCCGAACCTCGCAACAGTGCAATCCTCGACGCGCTCTGCGAACGCCTCGACATCGAGCCGATCGAGGCGCCGACCGCCGATTCGCCGGTCGCCGGCAAGACGGTCGTCTTCACCGGCAAGCTGCAACGGATGACGCGGCAGGAAGCGAAGGCGCGTGCCGAGGCGCTCGGCGCGCAAGTGGCGGGATCGGTATCGAAGGCGACCGACTACGTGGTGGCGGGCGAGGATGCGGGGTCCAAGCTCAAGCGTGCTAAGGCGCTCGGCGTCGCGGTGCTGAGCGAGGACGCGTGGCTCGCGGTCGCAGCCGGGGAGGCGCCACCACCGGCGGACGATGACGGCGATGGCGACGGCTAGACCCGCACGCAGCGACAGCGGCACCGCCGCCGACCTGCCGGCGGTCGAATGGTCGTTCGCCAAGGGGCCGGTGCTCTATCCCGACGCCGTCGCGGCCATGGAGGAGCGGGTCGCCGCCATTCTCGCACGGCGTGCGCCGGAGCAAGTGTGGCTGCTGGAGCACCCGCCGCTCTACTCCGCCGGCACGAGCGCGCAAGCGGATGACCTGCTCGACTCACTCGGTCTCCCGGTCTTCAAGTCCGGCCGCGGCGGCCAGTACACCTATCACGGACCCGGACAGCGGGTGGCCTACGTCATGCTCGACCTCGCCGGTCGCAGGCGCATGGACCTTCGCTGCTTCGTGCGCGACCTGGAGCAGTGGCTGATCGGCACCCTTGCGGAGTTCGGAGTCGCCGGCGTGTGCCGCAGCGGCCGGGTCGGAATCTGGGTCGAGACGGACGGCGGCGAGGCCAAGATCGCGGCCATCGGGGTGCGCGTCCGCCGCTGGGTCACCTTCCATGGCGTCTCGCTGAACGTCGCCCCCGATCTCGCCCATTACCGGGGCATCGTCGCCTGCGGCATTCGCGAGCACGGCGTCACCTCGCTCGCAGCGCTCGGAGTCGAGGCCGCGATGAGCGACGTGGACCTGGCGCTGCGGCGGAATTTCGACGCGGTGTTCGGTTAGTGGGCGCCGCGCGACAGGTTGAGCCCGACCACGCCGATGATGATGAGGATGATGGAGCCGATCCTGAGCGGCCCCATCGGCTCCTTGAACCAGATGTAGCCGATCATGGCAATCGCCGCCGTACCGATGCCGGCCCAGATCGCGTAGGACAGGCCGAGATCGAGCTTCTTCAGCGCAAGCGCGAACAGCACGAAGCTGACGCCGTAGAGCACGAAGATCAGCACCGTGAAGACGGGCTTGGTCAGCCCTTCGCTCAGCTTCATGGAGGTCGTGCCACCGACCTCGAATACGATGGCGAGGGCGAGATAGAGCCAGTGCATGGTGCGACTCCGCGAGAGTACCGACCGGGCCTCGTCATTCTTTGATGCGTATCGAGGAGTCAAGGAAGAGGGGGAGGAGACATATCTCCGGCGGAGAAGGTAATGCGCCAGCTTGCGTGTGCCGGGGCAGGTGGGGACAATCGCCTCGCCCGGCGCACCCGTGTGCCGCGCGTGCCTGTAAGGCGACGGTGATCATCCCATGAGCGACCAGTCCGACCTCTCGAAGCCGCTGAAGACCTGGAGTCACCTCGCCGGCAAGCGGCGCAGGCCGAGCGAGTACGAGATCGTCTCGACCAACCTGCTCTGGAGCACCGACGACGAGATGCCCTGGGCGCTCTCGCCCGACATCGACATGAACAAGTGGTATCTCCGGTACCGCAACAACTCGCCGCTCAGGCACGCGGACTGGGATGCCTTCCGCGACCCCGACGAGACGGTCTACCGCTCCTACAACGTGATGCAGGACGGGCACGAGACCTACGTGGACGGCCTGCTCCGCGACCATGCCAAGAACGACCACGACGCCGGCCTGAGCGCGGACTGGGTGGCGGCACTCGCGCGGCTTTACACACCCACGCGCTATCCGCTCCACTGCCTGCAGATGGGCTCCGCCTATCTGGTGCAGATGGTGCCGTCGAGCACGATCGAGAATTGCGCGATGTTCCAGGCGGCCGACCAGCTGCGCTGGGTCTCGCGCGTCGCCTACCGCACCAAGGAGCTCGCCAACACGCACGCCGACGCGGGCTTCGTCACCGGCGAGCGCAAGGCGTGGGAGGAGGACCCCTGCTGGCAGGGATTTCGGGAGCTGCTGGAGCGTGTCCTCGTGGCCTACGACTGGGCGGAGCATTTCGTGGCGCTCAACGTCGTCGCCAAGCCGGCCTTCGACGAAGCCTGCATCCGCCAGCTCGGCCGCCCGGCCCGGCAAAGCGGCGACACACTGCTGGCCCAGATGCTCGACGCGCAGTGGGAGGACAGCGAGCGTGCCAGGCGTTGGACCCGTGGACTCGTCGCGTTCGCACGCGAGACCGAGGGCAACGCGGAAGTCATGGCGGAGTGGGTCGCGAAGTGGGCGCCGCTCGGCGATGCGGCCATCGACGCCTACTGCGCCGTGCTGCCGGCCGCGGACGCCGCGGCGGAGGCGAAGGGCGCGGCCCGCGCCTTCCGCGCCTCGCTCGGCTTCACCGGCTAAGGCGCGCGGACGCGGCCGGCATTCTTGGAGGGATGACATGCGCAAGGTGATGATCGGCGGAACCGGGATGACCCGGTTCGGCAAGTTCCTGGACACGAACCTGCGCGCGCTCGCCGCCGAGGCGGCGACGGCGGCGCTCGCCGACGCCGACACCACGGCCGACGAGGTCGGCATGGTGTTCTTCGGTAACGCGGCAGGCGGACTGCTCGGCGCACAGGAATGCGTGCGTGGGCAGGTGGCGCTGCGCCACTCAGGCCTGCTGGGCAAGCCGATCGTCAATGTCGAGAACGCCTGCGCTTCGTCATCCACCGCGTTTCATCTGGCGGTGCTCGCCGTGGGTTCCGGCCAGTGCGACGTCGCACTCGCGGTGGGTGCCGAGAAGATGAGCAACGAGGACAGGACCGTGCCGATCAAGGCGCTGGAGGCAGCGGCGGATCGCGACGAGTTCGAGGAATTGAAGCAGCGGATCGCCCCAGGCGGCGCCGGCACGGGCTCGGTCTTCATGGACCTCTATTCGAGCCTCGCGCGGGACTATGCGGAGCGGACCGGTGCCACGCCCGCCGACTACGCCCGTGTCTCGGTCAAGCAGCGCCGCGCCGGCGCGCTCAACGAGAAAGCGCAGTTCCAGGAAGAGGTGACGCTGGAGGACGTGCTGGAGAGCCGCATGATCGCGGAGCCGCTCACGCTGATGATGTGCTCGTCCATCGGTGACGGCGCCGCAGCCCTGGTGCTGATGAGCGAGGACTACGCCCGGCGCAAGGCCGCCCACCCGGTGGCGGTGCTCGCGAGCGCGCTCCGCTCCGGCCAGGGCGACGACCCCGAGGCGCCGCCGGTGGCCGAGGCGGCGGCGAAGGCGGCGTACGAAGAGGCGGGGCTTGGGCCCGAGGACATCAGCGTCGCCGAGATCCACGACGCTGCGGCGCCGGCGGAACTGATGCTCTCCGAGCAGCTCGGCTTCTGCCGGCCGGGCGATGCCGTCGGGCTGTTGCGCGACGGCGTCACCGCGCTCGATGGGCGCATGCCGATCAACCCGAGCGGCGGGCTCATCAGCAAGGGGCACCCGATCGGCGCCACCGGCGCGGCGCAACTGGTCGAGCTGGCCGACCAGATGCGCGGCCGCTCCGGCGCGCGCCAGCGCGAGGGCGCCCGCTTCGGCCTCGCCGAGAACGCCGGCGGCTGGATCGGCGCGGACGCGGCCGCTGCCTGCGTCACCATCCTGGGCTCCACCCGGCACTAGCGGGGCGGCCTCGGCCGTTTCCACGCAACACCGAACAGGAATTAGGGAGAAGGGCATGAGCGAGAGCGCCGTGCTGGTCGATACCGCGGGCCGGGCAGGGGTCATCACCATCAACCGGCCGGAGCGGCTTAACGCGCTCGACGTGGCGACCTGCGGCGCGCTCGACGACGCCGTGAGCCGGGTGGAGGCGGACGAGGCGGTGCGGGTCGTGGTGCTCACCGGCGCGGGCCGGGCCTTCGTGGCCGGCGGCGACATCGCCGATCTCGACTCGCGCCGGGGCCTCGCCCACTACGAGGAGTTCGCGGCGCCGATTCATCGCCTCTTCCGCCGGATCGAGACCCTGGACAAGCCAACGATAGCCGCGGTCAACGGCTTCGCGCTCGGCGGCGGCGCGGAGCTGATGCTCTCCACCGACATCAGGGTGCTGTCTGCAGCGGCGAAGATCGGGGTGCCCGAGATCAATCTCGGGCTCTTCCCCGGCGCCGGCGGCTCGCAGCGCCTGATCCGCCAGATCCCGCTCTGCCGCGCCAAGGAGATGATGTTCTCCGGCGCGCCCATCGGCGCCGATGAGGCGGTGGCGCTCGGGCTCGCCAATCGGGTGGTCGAACCCGACAAGCTGATGGAGGCGGCGCTCGCGCTTGCTGAGAAGATCGCGGACAAGTCGCCGCTCGTGCTGCGCCTGCTCAAGCGCACCATCGATGCCGGCGCCGACATGCCGCTGCCGGCGGCGCTCGCCCACGAGCAGGCCATGATCTCGCTGGTGCTCGACAGCGAGGACGCGCACGAGGGCTGCCAGGCGTTCCTCGAGAAGCGCAAGGCCAGCTTCAAGGGCGCCTGAGCGGTGAACGTCCAGCTCACCGAGGAACAGGCGCTGATGCTCGAGACGGCGCGGCGCATCGGCGCCGCGTACGGCCTCGACTACTGGCGCGCGCTGGACCGGCAGGGCGCCTATCCGAGCGCGATGTGGCAGGCGATCTGCGACGCAGGCTTCGGGGGCATCGCGCTGCCGGAGGAGCACGGCGGCGCCGGGCTCGGGATGCTCGACCAGGCGCTGGTGATCGAGGCGCTCTGCGAGGCGGGCGCGGGCTCGACGCTCGCCCAGATCTTCATGGTGAACCCGGTCTTCGGCGGCGTCGCCATCGCGCGCTACGGCTCGGAAGCAATGCGCCGCGACCTGCTGCCGCCGCTCATCGCCGGCCAAATTCAGAGCTGCATGGCGCTCACCGAGCCGGACGCCGGCACCAACAGCCTGGAGCTCCGCACCTTCGCCGAGGCCCACGGTAACGGCTGGCGCCTCAACGGGCGCAAGATCTGGATCTCGGCGGTGCCAACGGCGGACAAGATGCTGGTGGTGGCCCGCACCAAGAAGGTCGAGGAGTCCGAGCGCCGCACCGACGGCATCTCGCTCTTCCTCATCGACGTGGAGCGCGACGGGCTCAGCCATTCCACCATCGAGAAAGCCGGCACCCATTGCGTGCCGGCGAGCAACGTCTATTTCGAGAACACGCCGGTGGCGGGCGACGAGTTGGTCGGCACGCTCCACGGCGGCTGGAAGGAGCTGCTCGACGTGCTCAACACCGAGCGCATCGTCACCACTGCCGGCCTGGTCGGCACGATGCGGCTCGCGCTCAGGCTCGCAGTCGACTACGCCAACGAGCGTCGTGTCTTCGGCGAGCGGCCGATCTCCTCATACCAGGGACTGCAATTTCCGCTGGCCCAGGCCAAGGCGGAGATCGAGTGCGCCGCGGTGATGAACCACAAGGCCGCTGCCTTGCACGACGCGGGCCTGCCCTACGGTGCGGAGGCCAACATGGCCAAGCTCATCGCCGCCCAGGCGGCGGCGGAGGGGCTGGAGCGCGCGATGCAGACCATGGGCGGCATGGGCTACGCCAAGGAGATGCACCTGGAGCGGCTCTGGCGCGACGCGCGCCTCTTCCGCTTCGCGCCGATCTCGGAGGAGATGATCCTCAACTACATCGCCGTCCACGACCTCGGCATGGCGCGGGGGTATTGAGGCGGGTTGCTGTGGGAAGGAGTTCGTCGCGGTGGCAGTTGCTTGTGTTCTTGTTGTGTTCTAGAGTAGGGTCATGGCCGATAGCACAGCAATCGAGTGGACCGACGCGACTTGGAACCCGGTGACGGGGTGCACCAAGATCAGCGCCGGGTGCGATCACTGCTACGCCGAGCGATTCTCCGAGCGGTTTCGGGGGGTAACGGGCCATCCATTCGAGCACGGCTTTGACCTGACGCTGCGACCGGAGCGATTGAAACAGCCGATCGCGTGGCGTCGACCGCGGATGATCTTCGTGAACTCGATGAGTGACCTCTTTCACAAGAATGTACCGCGCCCGTTCGTCGATGCGGTTTTTGAAACCATGGAGAGTGCCGATTGGCATGTGTTTCAGGTTCTGACCAAGCGCAGTTCTCGCATGCGCAATTACGTAAACATCCGCTACGCGGACCGACCGGCGCCCGCCCACATCTGGATGGGAGTCTCGGTCGAGGACGGCACCAAGCTCTCGCGAGTCCGCCATCTGGGAGATACCGCGGCGCGAGTGCGCTTCCTGTCGTTGGAGCCTCTGATTGGACCAATCGATCAGCTCGATCTCGACGGCATTCATTGGGCCATCGTGGGCGGCGAGAGCGGCCCAGGGGCGCGGCCCATGGATGCGGACTGGGTACGTCAAATCAGGAACCATTGCGTGGCTCGAAGGATCCCTTTCTTTTTCAAGCAATGGGGCGGACATCGGCCCAAATCAGGGGGGCGACTGCTCGACGGAGAAGAGTGGAGCGAGTTTCCTTGGCACATCGTACCGGATGAAATCTTGGATAGGTCACTGGAGCAGTGTTCAGAATGACGAATCACCAAGAACACTACAAAGGGCGAGAACAGTCCTACATAAAGCACAGTTTTTGACGCAATATCTTGAAATGGCCGCTTTCAAGACTCTTCAAGGTAGCACACCAATATTTAATTTTGTGGATGCGTTTGCAGGTCCATGGAGGGTCGCAGATGAATCTGACTACTCAGATGCCTCCTTCAATCAAGCCCTCAATACCTTAGAGGGTGTACGGGTAGCTTTGGTGCGCAGAGGGCTGCTCGGCCTCAAAGTGCGGTTCTGCTTTTGCGAAAGAAACCGGCAATCTGCAGATAAGCTTCGGAGTTACGCGAAGAAGAAGCACACCTTCGAGATTCATGTTTTTCCCGGTACTTTCGAAGACAATCTCGATAGCGTCGCCGCTGCGTGTAAAGGTGGCTTCACGTTTACATTCATCGATCCGACCGGGTGGAATATTAATTCTGCACCGGTGCTCAAATTCCTCAGTCAGCGCCATGGGGAAGTGTTGTTCAACTTCATGGCTGAGAACATAAACCGCCATGTCGGTTACGAAGGTGTATCGAGATCAGTTGGTCGCTTTTTGGCAGCGCCCGACTGGAAAGACGAGTTCGATGCCTTACCAAGGGACTGGAGCAATGAGAAACGTGTTCTACATTTGCTGAAGAAGCGGATGAAGAGGGAGAGGGTCGCTCAATATATCCCAGACTTCCCAATCCTCAAGCCTAGGGAAAATCGCGTAAAGATGCGACTTTTACTGGGAACGCGTTCCGCCCACGGTGTTAGTGTGTTCCGAGATGCCCAGAAAGAAGTGGAGAAGAGGCAGATAGAGATACGCCAGCGAATTCAACGGGAGGAAAAGAGTTTTGCTACGTTGTTTTCGGATGAAGAGATCGCGTTGTGGGAGCAAGGTAGTGCCGGTATCGGTTGCCCGCGATTTCAGAAAGAGGCACAGGAGTTTGTACTCAATAGGCTTTCGGAGGTAAATCCATTGTTATTCGAGGATGTAGCTATCGATGTAATGGAGGCAGTGCCAATACGCTTGACGCAATTCAAGGATCTTCTGCTTGAGATGCGATCTCAAGGCAGAGTGGCGTTCGATCTTCCAAAAGGAAAAAGAAAGCCTTTCGATGGTACTCGCATTAATCGGGTCGAGACACCTCCAGTTTAAAAAGTCGATAGCCAGTCGCTCGCGACCGCAGGTAAGGTGGAAACCGGCCCCGATCTCGACATCGACGCGAGCCAATCAGGGAGGCACCCATGCGCATCTACAACTACAAGAAGGGGACGGCGCGACGGCTCGCGGTGGGGGATGACAAGGCGCTGGTCGACCCGATCGATGCGCTGGGCGGCCAGCGCAAGCTCGCCGCGCGGGACCGCGACGCGCTCACCGACACGATCTCTTTCATCGAATCCGGGGATCGGGGATTGCGCCTCGCGCGCAAGGCGATCCGCGAAAGCCGCGGCAGCGGCAAGGGCCGCCGTAGCCTGGCCCGAGCCACGCTGTTCGCGCCCGTAGAGCCCGCGGTCATCCTGTGTTCGGGAGAGAACTACTGGGATCATCGGGACGAGAAGCCGGTGGTCGAGGGCAAGGAACCTGAGTTCTTCATCAAGCTCCAGCAATGCGCCAACGGCCCGTACGACGACATCGTCTACGAGCCGAAGATCACCCGGAAGCTGGACTACGAAACCGAGCTTGCGATCGTCATCGGCAAGGGCGGGCGTCACATCGCCAAGAGGGATGCGATGAAGCACATATTCGGTTTCACCGTCATGAACGACGTCACGGCCCGCGACCGTCAGGTCAAGATGCGGCCCGACGGCACCTCGCAATACGCGCTCGGCCCCGGCAAGAACTTCGACACCTCCGCGCCGCTCGGCCCCTGCATCGTCACGACGGACGAGCTCGGCAACCCGCAGAAGCTGGCGCTCCGCACCTGGGTCAACGACGAGCTGCGCCAGAACAACACCACCGCGATGATGATCTGGAACGTCCGGGAGCTGGTCCATTTCTTTTCGGGCTTCGTCACCCTGAAACCGGGTTCGGTGATTTCGACGGGCACGCCGGGCGGAACCGCGTGGGGAACCGATCCCGAGCTGGGCGGGCGCGGTGCCCGGAGCGGGCGCGAAGATATCGCGCTCGCAGACGGCTATCTCAAGGTCGGCGATGTGGTCACCAATGAGATCGAAGGCATCGGCCGCCTGCGCGCCAGGGTCGTGCGATCCGGGCATTCGAAGGAGCGCCGCCGATGACTCGTATCGACATCCAGTTCACCCTGTTCTCGGCCTTCTATTCGCCACTGATCGCGACGATGGCCGGCGGATTCCTGGCCGAGGAGGGGCTGGAGGCGGACTGGTCGGTCGCGCCGCCGGGAGGTTCCGCCATCGCGGCTCTGAGGGAAGGCTCCGCCCATGTCGTGCAGTCGGCGCCCAGCCAGGCCTTTGTGCCGCTGTCGAAGGGCGAGGACCCCGGCGTCGTCCACTTCGCCCAGATCAACGAGATGGATGGCTTTTTCCTCACCGGGCGGGCGCCGGACCCCAATTTCGACTGGCGGAAGCTGGAGGGCGCCGAGGTCGTGCTGTTTGGCGGCGGCCAGCCGCTCGCCATGTTCAAGTTTGCCTGCCACAAGGCGGGTATCGATTACGGCGCGCTGAAGGCGATCCATCCAGGCAACGCCTCGGAGATCGACCGCGCCTTTCGCGACGGCGTGGGCCAGTACGTCCAGCAACAGGGACCGTTTCCCCAGCAGCTGGAGGCGGAGGGCATCGGCCATGTCGTGGCCCAGGTCGGGCGCCAGGTCGGCCGCTGCGGCTTTTCCAGCTTGTGCGCCCGGCCGGACTGGCTAGAAACACACATGGCGCGGGTGATCCATCGAGACTTTGCCATCATGGGCATCGCTTGATTTCATTTGGTTTTACTCGTCTCCTTTCTGTCGTCGCTCCAGCCTTGACGGGAAGTGCAGGAAGCATGTCATGCGTGTCCAGGATGGTGGGTTGGAAGCGTCAGATGCCGAAACGATCAGCTTTCGAGTCCCCCTCAATCGACGCGTTGAGGCGCAGAGCACGATCCCGGTTACGCGGCTATGCGTTCGGCACTCCAGGTTCCGGCGTTATCGAAGATAAGCTTGGGATCCTTGTACCGCTCACGAATTACTCTTTCGTAAAGCTCCCCTTCGCACGCTCGATCGACCGGGCCGGATGAGCCGATAGTCTCTGCCAGCACCTGCTCGAGCGCACGGACGGTGCCGCTGCCTTCGTCGAACTGAGCCTTCTTGCGCCATACCACCTCCGCAAGCAGCAACTCTTCGCAGGCCTTGCGAAGCACCCACTTCTCCGTTGTGTCGCGCGTGCCCTCGTCGACGACCTTCATCTTGAGAGACGCCGGGATCGATTGGGCGTACTCGATGAGATCGCGATCGAGAAACGGCGTTCTCGCCTCCAGTCCCTGGGCCATGGTGATACGATCGACACGTTGAAGGTTGATGTTGTGCATGGCGCCCAGCGAACGTGTGATCTCATCGGCGAGGGCACGCGGACGTCCGGCATAGCCGTGGTGGTAGCGATAACCGGCGAAAAGCTCGTCCGCCCCCTCGCCCGTCAGCACCGCCTTGACGTGTCTCTGCGCAAGCGTGGTGGCGAAGTGGGTCGGCAGCGCGCTCCGCACCACATCCACATCCGCGCTCTCCAGATGGTAGATCACATGCGACAAGGCCCCGGCCACGTCGTCCGCATTGAAGACGAGCTCGTGGTGATCGGAGCCGATGTGGTCGGCGACGAGTCGTGCCGCCTCCAGATCCGGGCTGCCGGACATGCCGACCGAGAAGGTCTTCAGAGGACGGCTGGTTGCGCCCGCCGCAAGCGCAGCGATGATCGACGAATCCAGCCCGCCGGAGAGAAAGCAGCCGACCTCCACGTCGGCGACCATCCATTTTCGGACTGCGGCTTCGAGCACGATCCGCAGCTCCCGCCATATCGGTTCCGGGTCTTCGTCGGGCAGCGTTTCGGCTGCCCCCTGGGGCATGCGGTGCCATTCCCGGTGCCCGGCGACGCTGTCGTACATGACGCCTGGGGCGACTTCTTCGACACCGCTCACGGCGATATCGTCGAACGCCTTCAACTCCGACGCGAAGACGGTCCCTTCGTCCAGGCGGGCCTTGTACAGAGGCTTGATGCCGAGCGGATCGCGGGCGGCGATGACGCGTTCTGGCGTGGCGAGAACGAATGCGAACATGCCGTCCAGCCTGGCGATCCAGCGCGGCCCGTCGGACTGGAAGAGATGCAGGATCGTCTCGCTGTCGCTGTCCGTCTCGAATGCACCTTCGCCAAGAATCGCGCGCAGATCGGCGTGGTTGTAGATTTCGCCATTGGCAACAAGAACATCGTCATCGCTGTAGATCGGCTGAGTGCCGCTCTCAGGGCCGATGATCGCGAGGCGGCAGTGAGCCATCACTGCAGGCACATTCGGGGCGCGCCTGACTTCCAATCCGTCAGGCCCGCGGTGCGCGATCTTCTCGATCATTCGTCGAGCCAGCGCCGGATCGTCAAGCTGCCACAGGCACACGAATCCGCACATCGACACACCTCTTCACTTGCCGCCGTCTGCACGGCGCACTCCTGTCAACTTTGAAATAAAAGAAGGCTGATTTATAGCGATTATTATGCTTTTCCTACTTTAAATCAGCGATGCTGATACTACACAATGCTTGGCGATATGTCAAGTCGCGCGCGTGGCGGGTCGAGGGTGCATGGCTGCCCCGGCCGTTCAACGAGGAAAACAAGTAATGCAACAGGCCGCGCCGTTCTGTTTCAAATCTGTTTCATGTTTGATGCATAATTTCTGCAAATCGGGAGAGGAAATCTTTGTCGAGTTCAGGAATTACTTTGATGGTACATGGTCGTGGCGTGACGCCCTCGGGATCGCGCAGCAACGGTCCGCCTTTGGGTCGTGCCCAAGCGCCCGCCCCCGTCGCGCGGGTACGGCCCGCGTCCCGCGCGACGCGGGCCGTGACCATGGTGAGCATTGCAGGTTTGCCGTGTGCCCGTGACGTGATGTGCGGAAAGGGGCGTCCGCTCTTCGCCCGCCAATTCCCGACAGGCCTTGCGCAATGCCCTCGAGACCATCCGACCGTCGGCGAGGGGCGGGCAGCTAGACGCCTTCCCTCGACCACAGAATGGGTAGCAGATCGCAGCGGTAGGACCCGCCTTCGGTCAGGCCGTACTCACGCTCCAAATAGTCCGTCATCTCACGGGTCCAGGAGCCCCGGCGTCGATAGATGGCGTTGCCTGCCGCAAAGCGCATGGTGAGGCGCCGGCTGTTGTGCTTTTGCGGTTTGGCGTCGGGAGCGCCATGGACGGTCAGAGCATCGAACACCACGCAATCGCCCGGTTCCAGGGCGTACTCGACCGGGACGCAATGCCCCGGTTGTTGCGCAAAATCGGGCGTTCGCTCGTAAGGTTCCCGCACTTCGGCTTTCGGGCCGGTGCCTGCGAAGCTCTCCGGCATGAAGAGCCTCCCCCACTTGTGGGAGCCTTTCAGGAACACGATGCCTTCGCCGGGGCCAACCGGCTCAAGAGCCATCCACAGCACACACCATTTCCCGTCCAGGTCGAAATAGGGCCCGTCATGATGCCAAGGCGCCCTGTTGACCGCCCCGGCTTCCCGGACCAACCAGTTGTCCGTCACCAGCATCACGGCGCCGACGTCCATGACCTCGCCCGCGAACCCGGCCGCTGGCGATTCGAAAATGAAGGCGCGCATCGCCGGCACATGCTGCCAGATCCAGAAATCCGTGCAGTAGGTGCCGGGCTTTGTTTCCGCCGAATAGTCGATGTACATCGGGCCGGGATTCGCCCGCCCCTGTTCGATGGCGTCGGCAGCGACCTCCAGCCAGTGCGGATCGAAAGCCCTGCGCAGGCATACGACACCGTCTGTCTCATAGGCCCGGCGCAAATCGGTGTCGATAATCGTATGTTCTTGTGTCATCGACAGTCCCCGCCGAACTGCCCCGGCTGGAAGAGCACGGGCAGCCTCCCCGCAGCGCAACCGGCGGGGGCTGTCGTCGTGCCATCCGTAAGAGTTGCGAGACGCAACATACGGTAGTCTCGGGCCAATCTCATGGACTTAGCAAGTCTCGGAGGGCAATGTCCGTGAGCTGGTTTGCTGCCGTTCCGATGCATGTCTGCCTCTCGCTCCTTGTCCGCTGTCGGGCGTGCAATGCAGAACGGGCAACATGAGAGACCGACAACCTATCGTGCCGCTTGGCGCGCGATCAACGAGGCAGACGGGACGGACATCGTCGAAAGGCAAGCAGCGGTGACGCCTGTCCGCGGTGGATCGGAACGGTGAGGAGCTGATACTCCCGTACCGGGAACTGGTGAGCGTACTCCCGTACCGGGAACTGATGAGCGGCGGGTTACAATACTCCACTTGCACCGGGCATTTGCCGGGACGTTCCGCTTCTCCTCCACAGCGCTCACATGCTCCACGAGGGCCCCCTGTCGCGGGACCGGGACTGCGTGCGGTACGCCGACGAGAACCGCTCCAGCGAAGGCGTTGCGACCTCTGAAACGGCCCCGCAGCCGGGTCATTGGACTTCCCCGGACTGCGGTGCGCCAGTCGGGTCATAAGCGAGACTTGGTAGGAGCCACGCCTCTGTCTCCTCTAGAGTGGCCCCCTTGCGCTGCGCATAGTCCGTGACCTGATCGCGGCCGAGCTTGCCCACCCCGAAATAGCTGCTTTCCGGGTGGCTGAAGTAGAGGCCGCAGACCGACGACGCCGGCCACATGGCGTAGCTCTCGGTGAGCCTGAGCCCAGTGCGGGCCTCGGCTTCGAGTAGCGTGAAGATGGTGCGCTTCTCGCTGTGGTCGGGGCAGGCCGGATAACCGGGCGCGGGCCTGATTCCGCGATAGCGCTCGCCGATCAGTTCGTCGTTGGCGAGGGCCTCGTTCGGCGCATAGCCCCAAAACTCCTTGCGCGTCCGCTCGTGCAGGTACTCCGCGAAGGCCTCCGCCAGCCGGTCGCCCAGGGCCTTGACCATGATGGCGCCGTAGTCGTCGTGGGCCTTCTCGTGGGCGTCTGCCAACCGCTCCACGCCAGCGCCGATAGTGACCGCGAACCCGCCTACATGGTCGTCGACGTCGGTCTCCCTGGGCGCGACGAAGTCGGCGAGTGCGCGGTTGGGGCGCTCGCGCTGGCGCGCCATCTGCTGGCGCAGCGTGTGGAGCGTGGCGACGGGCCGCGCACGCTCGCCGTTCGCGAAGAGTTCAATGTCGTCGTCCACGCTCCAGGCAGGCCAGAAGCCGACGGCGCCGCGCGGTGAGAACGCACCCTCGGCGACGATCCTCTCCAGCATGGCTTGGGCGTCGTCGAAGAGGGAGCGTGCCGCCTCGCCCACCGTCTCGTCGTCGAGGATCGCCGGGTAGGTGCCCGCCAGCTCCCAGCTTCGGAAGAAGGGCGTCCAGTCGATGTAGGGGACGAGATCGGCGACGGTCACGTCGGCAATGGTGCGCACGCCGACGAAGCCCGGCGCCGGCGCCTGGTAGCGCCCCCAGTCGGGTCGCGCCCGGTTGGCGCGCGCCTCGGCGAGCGAGAGCAGCCGCTTGCCCGACTGGCCCCGCGAATGCGCCTCCCGCATTGCGTCGTAGCGCTCGCGGACCTCGGCTGCGAAGGCTTGGCGGCGCTCCGTGCTGATGAGCGCGCCGGCCACGCCCACCGCCTTCGACGCGTCCGTCACGTGCACCACGGCACCGCTGTAGGCGGGCGCGATCTTGACGGCGGTGTGCATGCGGCTGGTGGTGGCCCCGCCGATCAGGAGCGGGATGTCGAGGCCCTGGCGCTCCATCTCGGCGGCGAGCAGGCACATCTGGCCGAGGCTCGGCGTGATCAACCCCGAGACCCCGATCAGGTCCGCCCTCTCCTCGCGCGCGGTGTCGAGAATCCGCGCCGCCGGCACCATGACGCCGAGGTCGATCACCTCGAAGTTGTTGCAGCGGAGCACGACGCCCACGATGTTCTTGCCGATGTCGTGTACGTCGCCCTTGACCGTGGCGGTGACGATCTTGCCGGCGGCCTGGGGCGCAGCGCCGCCCGCGCGTTTCTCCGCCTCGATGAAGGGCACGAGATGGGCGACCGCCTGCTTCATCACGCGGGCGCTCTTGACCACCTGCGGCAGGAACATCTTGCCGGCGCCGAAGAGGTCGCCGACCACGTTCATGCCGTCCATCAGCGGCCCCTCGATCACCGCGAGCGCGCGCTCGGCGCCCTGCCGCGCCTCCTCGGTATCGTCGACGATGTGATCGGCGATGCCGTGAACGAGCGCGTAGCGGAGCCGTCCGTCCACGTCCTGCTCGCGCCAGGCGTCGGCGTGCTCGTCCCGCACGGCGCCGGCGCCGGCGTCGCGATAGCGCTCGGCGATCTCCAGCAGGCGCTCGGTGGCGTCGGCGCGGCGGTTGAGCAGCACGTCCTCGACCGCGTCTCTCAGCGCGTTCGGAATGTCCTCGTAGACCGCGAGCTGGCCGGCATTGACGATGCCCATGTCCATGCCGGCACCGGCCGCGTGATAGAGGAAGGCCGCGTGCATCGCCTCGCGCACGGTGTTGTTGCCGCGGAACGCGAACGAGATGTTGGAGACCCCGCCCGAGACGTGGACCTCCGGCCACCTGGCCTTGATCCGGCGTGCGGCCTCGATGAAGGCGCGGGCGTAGTCGTCGTGCTCCTCGATGCCGGTGGCGACGGCGAAGATGTTGGGGTCGAAGATGATGTCGGCGGGCGCAAGCCCCACACGCTCGGTGAGCAGGCGGTAGGCGCGCTCGCAGATCGCGAGCTTGCGCTCGGGCGTTTCGGCCTGCCCCTCTTCGTCGAAGGCCATGACCACCACGGCCGCGCCATAGCGCCTCACCAGCCGGGCCTGTTCGAGGAACGGCTCCTCCCCCTCCTTAAGGCTGATGGAGTTGACCACCGGCTTGCCGGCGACCGAGCGCAGGCCGGCCTCGATGGCGGGCCAGTGGGAGGAATCGATCATCACCGGCACCCGCGAAATGTCGGGCTCGGCCGCGATCAGGTTGAGGAAGCGGGCCATGGCGGCCTCGCCGTCCAGCATGCCCTCGTCCATGTTGACGTCGATGATCTGGGCGCCGTTCTCGACCTGCTGGCGCGCGACCTCCAGCGCGGCCGGGTAGTCGCCGGCGGTGATCAGCTTGCGGAACTGGGCCGAGCCCGTGACGTTGGTGCGCTCGCCCACGTTGACGAAGGTGCTGCCGTCGTCGCCGCTCTCGAAAGGCTCGAGCCCGGCGAGGCGGAGCCTGGGCTCGCTCGCGCAGACCGCGCGCGGTGGATGGCCCGCGACGGCGTCCGCGATGGCCGCGATGTGCGCGGGCGTGGTGCCGCAACAGCCCCCTACAAGGTTGACCAGGCCGGCCTCGGCCCACTCGCCCAGCTGCGCTGCGGTCTCGTCCGGCGTCTCGTCATAGCCGCCGAACTCGTTGGGGAGCCCGGCATTGGGGTAGGCGCTGATGCGCGTCTCGGCGACCCGCGCGAGATCGGCGAGGTGCGGGCGCATGTCAGCCGCCCCGAAGGAGCAGTTGAGCCCGATGCTGAAGGGCGCCGCGTGGGCGAGCGTCAGCCAGAACGCCTCCACCGTCTGACCGTTCAACATGCGGCCAGCACGATCGGTGACCGTGCCCGAGATCAGAATGGGCAGGTGGGTGCCGCTGGCCTCGAACATCTCGTCCAGCGCCACCAGCGCCGCCTTGGCGTTGAGCGAATCGAAGATCGTCTCCAGCAGAATGAGGTCCACCCCGCCCTCGATCAGGGCCTCCGCTGCCTCGCGGTAGGCGGCGCCGAGGGTGGCGAAATCGATGGTGCGCTTGCCCGGGTCGTTCACGTCGGGGGAGACCGAGAGGGTCTTGTTCGTGGGGCCGAGCACGCCCGCGACGAAGCGGGGCCGCTCGGCGCTGGCCGCCGCATCGGCGGCCTCGCGCGCGATCCGGGCGCTCGCGAGATTGAGGGCGCGCACCGCGCCGCCAAGGCCGTAGTCCTCCTGCGACACCCGGTTCGCGTTGAAGGTGTTGGTGGTGACGATGTCGGCACCGGCGTCGAGGAAACCCGCATGGATGTTGCGGATGACCTCCGGCCGGGTCAGCGAGAGCAGGTCGTTGTTGCCGGCGAGCTCGCTGTCATGGTCGGCATAGAGTGCGCCACGAAAGTCAGCCTCGCCCAGCTCG
This sequence comes from Alphaproteobacteria bacterium, assembly GCA_022826345.1. The sequence goes on along the minus strand of JAJDVB010000106.1, from coordinate 23,858 downwards.
TGGCGCTGGATCATGGTGCCCATGGCGCCATCCAGCAGCAGGACGCGCTCGGCCGCCGACGCTTCAAGCGCAGCCACGCGCGCTGTACGCCGGCTGTCCCTCGGACCGTCGATCTGTGAGTGTCGGTGGTGCCTTCGTGTCGCCGCCACGCCCTGCCTCCGTGGCCCGCCGCACACAAAAACCCGCCGCGGCTTTGCCGGGCGGGCCCCAACGCTTTAGCCGCACTTGTAAAGCGCCCGCAAGCTGTCGCTCAAATCGGCGCTGTGGTGCCCATAGTGGGTCAGGCGCGGAACCCGGTCAAGACTGTTGGAACCGGCCGCTGTCGGCGGCTACCGGTGCCCTGGCTTCAAAGGGGGAGCTCGGTCGTCGACTTGATCTCTTCCATCGAAAGCAGAGAGGTGATGTTGAATATCTTCACCTGCGAAATGAGCGCCTGGTAGAAATCGTCGTAGGCCCTGGCGTTCTGGACGCGGACTTTCAGGATGTAGTCGACGTCGCCAGCCAGACGGTGGGCCTCCAACACCTCCGGGCGTTCCTTCAGCGTCTCCAGGAACCGGTCCTGCCACTCCTTCTGGTGCTCGGAGGTCCGGATGAGCACGAAGAAGCACGCCTCCAGCCCCAGCTTGTCGGGGTCGAGAAGAACCGTGTTCTGCCGAATGATCCCGGCAGCCCGGAGCTTTCGTATTCTGTGCCACACCGGTGTGCGCGAAGCGCCGGCTTTCTTCGCGATGTCGTCGAGGGAGCGCGAGGCGTCCTCCTGCATCGCCGCAAGAATTTTCCGATCGACGCCATCGAGTTGGACAGCCATCTCAACCTCCACCACATTTGGAAAAATGGTTCTAAATTTCTCACAGTATAATAATATTAGTCCTTATTTTTCAAGGATACTATCGCGTTTCTAGAAATTATGTACTATCCGCCGACATCAAGCGCAATCGGCAACAGGCGGTCGCGATGCAGCATTTCCCGATCTTTCTCCGTCTCGCGGGTCGGCGAGTCGTCGTCTCCGGCGCCGGACACGCTGCAGCGGCCAAGCTGCGCCTGCTGCTCAAAACCGACGCCGAGATCGCCGTGTTCGGCCCCGACCCGGACCCGGAGATCCTGGCGTGGCGCCGCGAAGGCGCACTGCGCCACAACCAGCGCCGCGTGGCAGCCGAAGACCTCGACGGTGCGGCGCTCCTCTATTGCACGAGCGAAGATCCCTCGCAGGATGCGCGCGCCGCCGCGCTGGCCCGGCGGCGGCGAATCCCCGTCAACATCGTCGACAATCTCGACGGCAGCGACTTCCTCACGCCTGCCATCGTCGACCGCGACCCGGTCACGGTGGCGATCGGGACCGAGGGGACGGCTCCGGTGTTGGCCCGGAACCTCAAGGCGGCGTTCGAGGCCCAGCTGCCGATCTCTCTGGGGCCGCTGGCGCGCATCGGACAGGCGTTCCGCAGCAGGTGCGTGACCGTTCCCTCCGGCCGGATGCGACGAGCGCTCTGGTCCGAGTATTTCTTCCGGCGCGGCCCCCGCGGCTATGCCAGGGAGGGCGGGAACGGCGCCCGCGAAGCGCTCTGCTCGCTGCTTGACGAGGCCGCAACCGCAACACGCCCTTCGGGCTTCGTTTCCTTCGTGGGCGCAGGGCCGGGTGATCCGGAGCTGCTCACGCTCAAGGCGCGCAACCGGCTGCACGAGGCGGACATCGTGGTGCACGACCGGCTGGTCTCCACACAGGTGCTCGAGCTTGCGCGGCGGGAGGCGGAGCGGGTCTGCGCCGGCAAATCGGGATACGGCCCGTCCTGGCCGCAGGCGCGCATCAACGAGCTGTTGGTCCGTCATGCCCAGGCGGGCGATCATGTGGTCCGCCTCAAGTCCGGCGATCCTGCGGTATTCGGCAGGCTGGACGAAGAGATCGAGGCGCTGGAGGCCGCCGGCATCCCCTGGGAGGTTGTTCCCGGAATCACGGCCGCCTCCGGTGCCGCGTCGGACTTGGGAGTCTCTCTCACGCGCCGCGGACGGAACTCGGAGCTTCGGATCCTCACCGGCCGCGATGTCGACGGGTTCGCCGAGCACGATTGGGCCGCCCTCGCCCGGCCCGGATCGGTCGCCGCGATCTACATGGGCAAGCGGGCAGCCGCCTTCCTGCGCGGGCGCCTGCTGATGCGCGGCGCAGCGCCATCGACGCCGGTCACGATCGTCGAGAACGCCTCGCGCCAGGACAAGCGGATCGTCGCGACGACGCTGCTCGGGCTGCCCGATGTGCTGGAAGAAACGCGCGTCGGGGGACCGGCAATGCTGATGCTCGGCATCCTGCCGCGCGAGGCCGTGCGGAAGGCGAACGCGGACTTCGAGGCCCACCGGGAGGCGGTCTGATGGCCCGCGCCTTCAGACCTTGCGTCCTGACCGCCAACGACCTCTGCAATGGCGACGTGCTCTATCTCGCGCCCGACGGCGCCTGGACTCGCTATCCGGGCGCTGCCCGCCTCTTCGAGGACGAGGCCGAGGCGAACCGTTGCCTCGCGGCGGCCGAAGCGCAGGAGGATGCCATCGTCGGCCCCTACCTGGCAGCCGCTGCGCCCGGAGGGAATCAAGGGCCCCGACCAGTCCACGTGCGGGATGTTCTGCGTGCGGCCGGGCCCTCCAACTACTTCCACGGCAAGCAGGCGGGGAGCTGACGCGTGTACCGATACGACGGCTTCGACCGGGAATTCGTGCGCAATCGGGTCGAGCAGTTTCGCCAGCAAGTGGAACGCCGGATCGACGGCTCGCTCTCCGAGGAGGAGTTCAAGCCGCTGCGGCTGATGAACGGGCTCTATCTGCAGCTGCATGCCTACATGCTTCGTGTGGCCATCCCTTACGGCACGCTCGACAGCCGCCAGATGCGGCAGCTCGCCCATATCGCGGAGCGCTGGGACAAGGGCTACGGACACTTCACCACCCGGCAGAACGTCCAGTTCAACTGGCCCAGGCTGAAGGACGTGCCGGACATCCTCGACGCCCTCGCGGACGTGGAGATGCATGCGATCCAGACGTCGGGAAACTGCGTGCGCAACGTTACCGCCGACCACTTTGCCGGCGCGGCCGCCGACGAAATCGCCGATCCCCGCCCGACCGCCGAGCTGCTCCGGCAATGGTCGACGGATCACCCGGAATTCGCGTTCCTGCCTAGAAAATTCAAGATCGCGGTGAGCGGTTCCCCGGTCGATCGCGCCGTGACCCGCGCGCACGACATCGGCATCCGCATCGTTCGCAACGGGGCCGGTGAGATCGGCTACGAAATCTCGGTCGGCGGCGGGCTCGGACGCACCCCTGTGATCGGAACGGTCATCCGCGACTTCCTGCCTGAGGCCGGCCTGCTTCCCTACGTCGAGTCCATCCTGCAGGTCTACAACGCCATCGGGCGCCGCGATAACAGGTTCAAGGCGCGCATCAAGATCACGGTGGGCGAGCACGGGATCGAGGCTTTCCGGGGGCGCGTCGAGGAACGCTTCCAGCTTCAGCGGAAGGCATTCGGGGGCGCGGACCAGGGGCTTCTCAAGCGCATACGCGCGATGTTCGCGCCACCGGCATACATTCAGGCACCGACCGGAGCGTTCGATACGGCGCTCGTGCGCGATCCGGTGTTCCGGTCCTTCGTCGACACCAATCTGCACCCGCACCGGAATCCGGATTACGCAATCGTCACCGTCTCGCTCAAGGCCCACGGCGCGACGCCGGGCGATGCCACCGCAGACCAGATGCGCGTTATCGCCGACCTCGCGGAGCGCTACGGCCACGACGAGATCCGGATCAGCCACGAGCAGAACTGCATTCTGCCCCACGTGCACAGGTGCTACGTGCCGGCGGTCCATGCGGCGCTGCGGGAGGCAGAGCTCGCCACCGCCAACGTCGGCCTGGCATCGGACATCATCGCCTGCCCCGGGATGGACTACTGCAATCTGGCCACCGCCCGCTCCATCCCTATCGCCCAGGGCATCGCCACCCGTGTGAAGGAGCGCGGGGACGAGCGCCTTGTCGGCGATCTCAAGATCAAGATTTCCGGCTGCGTCAATGCCTGCGGGCACCACCATGTCGGGCACATCGGCATTCTTGGCCTCGATCGCGCCGGCGCCGAGAACTACCAGATCACGCTGGGCGGCGACGGAACGGAGACCGCCGCGCTCGGCGAGCGCACCGGCCCGGGCTTTTCCTCAGATGACATCATCCCCGCGGTTGACAGGCTCATCGACACCTACCTTGAGCTCAGGTCTGACGAAGACGAAGCCTTTCTCGCGACCTACCGGCGCGTCGGGATGCAGCCCTTCAAGGCGGCGCTCTATCCCGACACCGCCCCGGCCACAGGAGGCTAGCGTGGGACGCGGGAGCCCCGGTATTCTCGTCCGCGACACCGGGTTCCAGGACGACGACTGGCGCGGCGAATTCATCCGGTGGCGCGGAGAGGACGACCGTTCCGCTCTGCCTCACGGTGCCGCGCTGGATGTCGACAACACCGCGCAGGCCGAGGACATCGTGCCCCTCTTCGGGCGCATCGCCCTCATCCGCATCGCCTTCCCGTCGCACATGGACGGCCGGGGCTTCTCGCTGGCCCGCCACTTGCGGCTGCTGGGCTACGGGGGCCGGCTTCGTGCATCCGGCCGCTTCCTCGCTGATCAATACGCCATGGCCCGGCGAAGCGGCTTCGACGAGGTCGAAATCGACCCGGCGCTCGCCGAGCGGCAGCCGGAAGAGCAGTGGCTGTTCCGCGCGAATTGGCGGACACACGACTATCAGGAGCGGCTGGGCCGGCGCCCGTAAGGCGTACGTGGGCGTGGACCTCGAGTATCACACCACCGCGGGCGAGGCGACGCGGCTCGAGTTGGGGCTCGCCGCCGAAGACGTAACGGAGCTTGGAGCGCAACTGGCGCAGCTGCTCGGCGAGGAACCGTGCTCGACCGAGCACTGACGGGGAAGCCGGGCGGAGGGCGATGTTCGGTAGCGAGACGTTCATCGTGCGAATCGCCGAGGACGCCTTGGCCCAGCGCGTGCGGGGGGGGGGGGCTCCCCATCATCCGTAAAGCGGCTGCGGCGGCTTTGTGCCCGCCGGAGTTGGGTTTGTGTGTTTTAGGCGGCATGGCGTCGGCGGAGATGATCTGGTGCGAACTGTGTCTGGTTTTCGAGCATGGCGCAGGCGACGGCGATCAGCCGGTCGGCGACAGAGCGCAAGGCGTGGGCATGGCCGTGGCGTAGGTACGTGGCGAGAACGCGGCTCCGCCGGCGCATTGACCGGTGCCGAGCCGTTACCAGCTGTTGCGATCAGGGCGTAGGCGGCGAGCCGTGTCTCGTGCAGTTCAATGGCGGTGCCGGCCCTCGCGGGTGGACGCGCGCGGCATCTGGTGGTCTCCAGCGGTCTGGAGTTTCTTTCTCCGTGCTTATTTGGTGTGTATTTTGCAGACTTCGGTTCGCGAAACTCTGGAGATTGTCTTTCAGCCCATTGATTAGAATGGCTTATTTATGACGCCTCATCGGGAATACCTGAGGTAAGAAATGCGGGCCAGTGCAAGCCCGCGCCCTCTTCCAAGCCGAGCACGGCACGGCACGTCCTGCCGGCTGATTGGAGATGGACTCGGCGCGCTTCTGTGTAAGTGCGCAGCTATTTCGCGACTGATAGCCGGGAGACTCAGTCAGAGGGTCCCTGGTTCGAGTCCAGGCGGGCGTACCAATCAAATCAACAAGGTAAGAGCCGTTCACGCGCGATGTTCATTTGTTGATTTCGAGTCGGGAATCGATTGGAAATCTACGGGACTCAATTTCCAAGACAGTTACGAACACGCCCCTGAGATTCCTGTCGCCGCTCTTGGAGAGCCGGCAAGGCGATTGCCCATGACGGCTGCATCGTGCGTCGGAAGAAGCTGTGGGGGCTCTCGACGCGTACCGGTCAGGCAGGGGCGTTCACGACTCCCGGTAGGCGTCCAGCAGCTTCCGCCTTACCGCTGCCGACGCCTCGGACTGCAGACCGGGCCGCTCCAGCAGTTGGATCGGGGCTTTGCCGAGCGGCGGGAGGATGGACGACTCGGATATCGCTCTCAACGTCTCCGGAACGGTCCCCTCGGCCATGACAGTGACGGCGGTGCCGGCTTCGACGGCGGCCCGGACGACCCGGGTATCGGGACTGCACAGGACCTCGCAATAGGGAACGCCCTGATCCTTGAGCGCCGCAGCCGCAATGCATCGGAAGAGACACGTGTCCGGATGCCAAGCCACCGGCAACGGCATCGATGGCGCGAGATCGAACCCTGGGGCCGCCACCCAATGGAGCTGGGTTCGGCACAACGTCGTCGCCGACGGCGCTTCCTCCGGCAGCGTGACGACCGCCAGATCCAGCGTGCGTGCCTCGATCATCTGCTGCAGACGCCAACTCGGCTGGCAACGGATATCGAGTTCCGCGGCGGCGTGGTCTTGCCACATGTGCTTGAGCAGACCCGGCAGGAGCGCCGCCTCGTAGCCCTCGGCCACGCCGAGCCTGACGCTGCCGAATTCGCGCGACGACTGCGTGCGCTCGTACATGCGGTCTTGCATATCGACGAACGCCCGAATGTCCGGCAGCAAATCGCGCCCCTCGGCCGTCAACGCAACCTCGTGAGGCCCCCGCTCGAACAGGCGGATGCCGAGCGCGTCCTCCAGCTTTTGGATGCGGATTGACATGGTCGCCTGGGAACAGCCGATTTGCAGGGCGGCCTTGGAGAAACTCCGTTCCATAGCCAGGCAGAGGAAGGAGCGGAGTTGCTTGGTGTCCAAATCGATCACAAAAATCGAATATCAAAATGCAGAACATAAGTCTATTTTGTCCAAAACATAACTATGAGATATATATAATACTAGTTGATTATGTTTCGAGGATCGAAGCAAAAATCACGGGAGGGTTCCGCTCCAACTCTGCCCCACACCCCGGAGCACACCATCAGGCCTGACCCCAAAGACGGGGGCAGGTCGCGGACATGGGTTGAATTCGCCCGGTCGCAGGCCCCTCTCCCGGTGAGGTTGAACAACGTCGAAAACGCCGCTAGCGTCCGGCCAGCCCGATTGGGCGTCGCCCGAAGAGCGTGGTGCAGCGCGGCGATGTCGGCCCGCCGGACCTTCCCCTCCATTCGCGAGCCAATGCGGGGATCGACGAAGAGCCGCACTGGACAGGCAATCCCGTCGGGCCGGCTCGCCGCACCGCCGGAAAGCGCTCCTCGCCGGCCTCCATCGGGTCGTGCCGGCAGCGATCATGGGAGCGTCCTCACATGAGCGAACTGAAGCGGCTGTGCGCGCGCATCGTTGCGGCGCCGGCGTTCAACGTGCTGATCATCGCGATGATCCTGATCACCGCGCTCGCCCTGGGCCTGGAGACCAGCCAGTCGTTCCACGCGCGCTTCGGCCACGCCATTCAGTGGGTCTTTCACGTGACGCTCGCCGTCTTCGTGGTCGAGGCGGCGATCAAGCTCACCGCCGTCGCGCCCCGGTTCGAGCGCTACTTCAAGGACGGCTGGAACCTCTTCGACTTCGCCATCCTGGTCCTGGCCTTCCTGCCGGACGCCGGCGAGTTCGCCCTCATCGCGCGGCTGGCGCGGCTGCTCCGGGTGCTGCGGGTGGCGACGGTGGTGCCACAGCTTCGCGTCATCGTCTCGACCTTGATCCGCTCCCTACCGGGGCTCGGTCACGTGATGCTGCTGCTGTCTGCGGTCTTCTACGTCTATGCGATCGCGGGCGTGCACCTCTTCCGCGACCACGACCCCACGCATTGGCGCAACCTCGGCATCGCGCTGCTCTCGCTCTTCCGCGTGATGACGCTCGAGGACTGGACGGACATCATGTACGTCGCGATGGAGCTCCACCCGATGGCGTGGCTCTTCTTCGTAAGCTTCGTGATGTTGGCGGCGGTGATCATGATCAACCTCGTGATCGCGGTCGTGATCAACAACCTGCACGATGCGCGCCTTGAGTTGCGGCCGGTCAGGGGCGACGAGACCGAGGACGAGGCGACGCTCAGAACCGTCCGAGAGGAAGCGGCAAACGCCCGCGCCGCATTGGAGCGTGTCGAGACAATTCTCGCCAAGCTGAAGAAGTAGGCCGGCCCGTGCCAATCCCGACCGCGGGCCGGAGCAACGCTAAGGATGCGGGCCGAAGGGGGCTTCGTTCAGCAGCACCACCTCTTGCGTCAGCACCGACGGGCGGGCCTTACCGGCGAAGCGCATGAACGCCTCGCTCTGGAAGAGCCGTGCCCAATGAGCGCGGCGAGCGGCGTCGTCATCGAACTTCCAGATATGAACCAGCCGGTTGATGGTGCCGGTGTCCGCGACGAAGTAGCCGACCAGATTGGCGCCGAAGCCTTCCTTCTCCAGCACCGGCCAGCCCTCGTCCTTATAGAGCGCGACCACCTCGGCGAGCTTGCCGACCTGTACCGTGTAGGTCCTCATTTCGTAGAGTGCCATGCCGTCCCTCCCGTGTGGTTTCATGTCGGAGACTGGCGCCGGCGGCTCCTTGCGTCAAACTGCCGCGCTATCGGACGCCATTGCCGCCGCCACCCGGAGGCGGGCAGACTGACGCGACCAGACAGTCCTCGGGAAACGATGCCATGGAAGAGACGGGCACGCGGCTCAGCACGCGGATCGATTTCGACCGCGACGGCAAGCAGTGCGACCATCTGCGCCTGCCCCACTCCGTCCACCGCTCGGCTTACGGCTGGCTGCCGGTGCCGCTCGTCTGCGTCAAGAACGGCGACGGACCGACGGTGCTGCTCACGTCCGGCGTGCACGGCGACGAGTACGAGGGTCAGGTGACTCTGACCAGGCTCATCCGCGCCCTGGAGCCTGCCGACGTCACTGGCCGCATCATCGTCCTGCCCATGGCCAACTACCCGGCCGCGAAGGCGGGGCTCAGGACCTCGCCGGTCGACGAGCTGAACATGAACCGCGTGTTCCCCGGCAAGCACGACGGGCGGCTCACCGAGATGCTCGCACACTACGTCGATACCGAGCTCACGCCGCGCGCGGACTACATGCTCGATCTCCACTCCGGCGGCAGCTCGCTCATGTACCTGCCCACCACGATCCTCCGCGATGCCGCCAATCCGCCGGATATACAGGAGAAGATCGACGAGCTAGGCCGGGTCTTCGGCGCGCCCTACGGCTTCCTCTTCCCGGCGGTCCAAGGCATGACCGGCACCAACATGCGGGCGGCAATCAGCCGCGGTGTGGTCGTGCTCGCCGCCGAGATGGGCGGCGGCGGCACGGTCACGCCCGAGTGCCTGCGCATCTGCGAGGCGGGCACCAGGCGTGTGCTCCGCCACGTCGGCGTCTGGCACGGCCCGGTCGAGGACGACGAGGAGCCGGCGGTGGAGACGCGTCTGCTCACCGCCGAATCGTGGGAATTCTTCACCTACGCCAGCGAGGACGGGCTGTTCGAGCCTGTCGAGGAGCTCGGGGCCGAGGTGGAGAAGGGGCAGCTCGCAGGCTTGATCCACACGCCGGAGACGCCGTGGCGGGCGCCGGCGGAGGTTCACTTCGACGCAACGGGTCTGGTCGTCTGCAAGCGCGTGCCAGGCCGGGTCGAGCGGGGCGACTGCCTGTTCCACCTCGGCGCCGATGTGGAAGACGAGATCCAGTGACGGGGCGCCGCGTACGGCGAATGAGGGGTAAACGATGAGCGCACGAGAGAACGACGAGAGCTGGCGCGGCAAGATCGGCAAGATGAGTGCGGACGAGGTCGACGGCTTTCTGAATGAGCCGTTCCTCGCCCGCGTCGCCTGTCTCGATGACAACGATTGGCCATATGTCGTGCCCTGCTGGTACCAGTGGGATGGCGCGGCGCTTTGGGTCGTGCCGCGGGCGCGCTCCGCCTGGGCGCGCTATCTCGAAGCAAGGCCGCGCTGTGCGGTGACCATCGACGAATCTTCGGCGGCCGACCGTGCCTCCGATACCGGCGTTCAGCGGCGCTTCCTCGCCCAGTGCGAGGCAGCCATCGTCGAGCAGCCGAATGTGGGCGGCCGCTGGGTGGAGGTCGCCCGTGCAATGTCGATTCGCTACTACGGCGAGAACGGCCCGAGCTACCTGGAGCCCACGATGAGCTGGAAGCGCTGGCTGATCCGTCTCGACCCCGTACAGATTCAGACATGGCAGGGCATCGGCTGGCCCAAGCGCTACCTGGAGGGCGACGCCGTCGCCCGCTGAGCGCGGGGGGCCGCCCGACGCTCAATTCTTCCTGTCGCCGGTGGGGAGACCGGTCTCACGCGCTATCTGGCGACTGATGGCCGGGCAGTCAATCTAGTCTTTCAGAGTCTTGCAGTATCTTTCGAAGTTCGTTTCCGGCAGTTTCGATATCGCTAGTGATGCCGAACTTCACCTCTTGCACATCCGCGCTCTCCAATGCATAAACAATATTCTTGTGCCACACGTTACTATTAGAAAGGTAGTCAGTTCCTTGGAATAGCCTGTTGAAAAAAGGAGCAACCTGCACCCAAAGATCTCGGATCATGTCCAATAGCAAGGGTGAGTTGGCCCTTTCGTAAATGAAAAAATGAAACTTCTCGTTTTGTTTCGTATAGTCCGCTCTATTCAATTTGTTGATGGATCGGTCCATTTGTTCAACCAATGATGCTAGAGCCTTCATGTCTTGCTCTGTAAAATTGGGGCAGGCGAGTTCGGCTGCCATGGGCTCCAGCGCACAGCGAATTCGGCGTACCTCTTCGAATCGTGCCGTCGAAAGGACAGGCACCTTAAACGACTTGTTCGGCTGCAGCTCCAAGGCATTCTCAGCCACAAGGCGTTGCAGCGCCTCTCGCACTGGCGTCGCCGAGATACCGTATTCATCCGCGAGGCTCCTGATCCTTAGTATTTCACCCGGCTCAAAGCGGGCAGAGATCAGTCCAGATCGGACTTTTTCATAAGCCTTCTCGGAAAGTGTCGTATGTTCGATTCTTTCTTCCATATGGGGTGCTCCCGAATCCACTGTCGCCAATAGTGGCGTCGCGTTCTGATTGTCAGGTCCGTCGGCTACCAACTACGGCATTATCTCAGTTCCTTTAATCCTCGCGTTCCACTGTCATGTGACTAACGGTAATCGCAACAAAAGAAGCTTAATGTACAACGAGTAGACTCATCTGGGGTTCGCCGCCTACGAAGCGATTGGACGCCACGTCGATAAGGCAGGCGTATCGTCATGATACCGAGACCGCGCTGGGCGGTGTTGCCCAAGCTGAGCCGGTTCAGTGCCTCTCGATGAAAGCCCTTCGAACGACCAGTATGACTTCGGTGTCATCACCGGTCTTGCTCCCCCCAGTGTGCGTGCCGACCCCGGGCGCAGAACTGGTCCGGATTGTCATCGTCGATCGCCACCTCCCGGATGAAGCGTCCCTCGGACCGTCACTCGCCTCCAGGCTCTTTCTACAGCCCAGAACGACATGCGCAAATTCGAGCTTGTCCAGGTACCACCTAAAATATATCATATATCAAATCACGAGCACGTCTGACGGGACCGGACTTGGTCGGTCCGGTAACCCAAGGAGGTGGGTTGCTGCAAAGGAAGCGCTGAGTGATAGTAATATTGTTCGTCGCGACCGGGATCAGCCGTAGAAGCCGGGATGTCAGAATCAACAGCCTGGTGAGCGGGTGGCAGCGCGCGACAGGGGGGGACAATGCGGCGGTGGGAGGCACGATGAGCGATATCGCCGTCGATCTGATCAACGTCACCAAGCGCTTCGGCAGGGACATCCTCGCCGTCGACGAGATGACGCTCCACATCGCGCAAGGCGAGTACATTTCCTTCATCGGCCCGTCGGGCTGCGGCAAGACCACGACGCTGCGCATGATCTCGGGCTTCGAGGAGCCCACCGAGGGCCAGATCCTGATCGCGGGCCGCGACTGCACCCACCTGGAGCCGCACGAGCGCAACACCGCCATGGTGTTCCAGCACTTCGCGCTGTTCCCGCACATGTCGGTGGCGCAGAACGTCGAGTTCGGCCTGCGCATGCGCAATGTCTCGTCGGGGGAGCGTGCCCAGCGCGCGCTGGAGATGCTGCGCGCCGTGGATATCGAGGACCTGGCGGACCGCGCGATCCAGCAGCTCTCGGGCGGCCAGCAGCAGCGCGTGGGCCTGGCGCGCGCGCTGGTGACGCGGCCCGACGTGCTCCTGCTTGACGAGCCGCTGGGCTCGCTCGACGCGAACCTGCGCCTGCGGATGCAGCGCGAGTTGCGCCGCCTCAACACCGATTTCGGCGTCGCCTTCGTGCACGTCACCCACACCCAGACCGAGGCCTTCGCGGTCTCCGACCGGGTGGTGATTATGAATATGGGCCGGATCGAGCAGATCGGCCCGCCGGAGGACGTGACCCACCGCCCGAAGAACCTGTTCGTCGCTCAGTTCGTGGGCAAGAACAACATCCTGGCGGGCGAGATCACCGGCGTGGAGAACGGCGTCGCCACCGTCACCGGGCCCGCTGGCACCTTCCGCGCGCGGATCGCGGACGACGCGCCGGCGCGCAAGGACTGCCACGTGGTGGTCCGCGCGAGCCTGACCAACCTGCTGCTCAACGGCGAGACGCCGGAGAACATGGTCGAGGGCGAGGTGTCGTTCTCCATCTTCGAGACCTCGCAAATCGAGTTCAACGTCGACCTGCCGAGCGGCGATTCGATCCGTGTCGACGAGCACGAGCCACCCCCGGCGATTACCGCGCTCGGCCACGGCGACAAGGTGAGAGTAGGCTGGAACACCGACGATGCGCTGGTGGTGTTCGAGTGAGCGCGCGGACCACTCCGCCACGGGGGCGCAGGCAGCTATGACCGCCGGGACGAAGGCCAGGTGACGGACGTCACGCAAACGCCGGTCCCGGCCCTTTCGCCGGGGATGACGCTCACCAAGAAACGTGCGCGCCAGGCGCTGATGCTGGTGGCAGCGCCCACCATCTTGATGGCGCTCTTCTGCGGCATCCCGCTGGTCTCGGTGGTGGTCTTCAGCTTCTACAAGCCCTGGGCCTACGGCATGAAGCCGGGCTTCGTGCTCGACAACTACATCGAGTTCTTCACCACCGCGACCTACCTGCAGACCCTGGGCTTCACGTTCCTCATCGCGATCATCGTGCTGCCGCTGATGGTGCTGCTCTGCTACCCGGTGGCCTACTACGTCTGTTTCTTCGTGAAGAGCGAGCGGCTCAAGCTCTACATCCTGCTGCTCTGCATCGTGCCGTTCTGGACCAGCGCGCTGATCCGCATGGTGGCGTGGCTGCCGCTGCTCGGCCGCAAGGGACTGATCAACCAGATCCTCATGGGGATCGGCATCATCGACGAGCCGGCGGAGATCCTGCTCTACAGCGAGCCGTCCATGGTGTTCTCCATGGCGATCATCTGGTCGGTGTTCATGATCGGGCCGATCTATTTCTCCATGGCCAAGATCGACCGTCAGGTGATCGAGGCGGCGCGCGACCTCGGCGCCTCGGCCTGGACCACCTTCTGGAAGATCGTCGTGCCGCTGACCAAGCCGGGGCTGGCGACCGGGATCCTCTTCGTCTTCGTCGTGATGATGGGCGAGTTCGCGATCCAGAAGTTCATCGGCGGCGGCAAGACGACCATGCTCGCCAACGTGCTGATCCAGCAGCAGGGCCTGCTGCAGTGGCCCGCAGCCTCCGCCGTGGCGGTGGTCATGGTGCTGGTCTCGATCCCGGTGATCGTGCTGATCTTCCAGTTCGTCAATCTGCGGCGGGAGCTCTGAGCCGTGCCTGAGCCAACGAGCTACTACGTCGCCAAGTTCGGCTGGGTCAAGATCGTCCTCGCGGTCTATGTGGTTGTGTTCGTGCTCATGCTCTACGGGCCCTTCATCGTCATGGTGATCCTCTCCTTCCAGGGGGAGGACGGTGGGCCCACCTTCCCGATGCAGGGGACGAGCATCTTCTGGTACGAGCGCCTCTTCAATCCCTCGGGCACGGCGCGGGACATTGGCGAGTACGTGGGCGACTTCGGCAATGCCGGCCTGCGCTCGCTGGTGCTGGCGCTCCTCGTCATGTGCATCTCGACCGTGCTCGCCACCATGGCGGCGCAGGCGATGCGCGCGCGCTTCCTGGGCGCGGGGCCGATCTTCTATCTCTACCTGGTCGGCATCATGATCCCCGGCGTCACGGTAGGCCTGGGCCACGCTCTGTTCTGGCAGGGCATCGGCATCGACAAGCACTGGCTGGGTACCACGCTGCCGGTCCACATCCTCTGGACCTTCCCCTTCTGCTTCATCGTGATGCTGACGGTGTTCAACCGCTTCGACCGCTCGACCGAGGAGGCGGCGATGTGCCTCGGCGCCAACAGCTGGCGCACGTTCTGGCACATCACGCTGCCGATCATGAAGCCGGGCATCATGGCGTCCGCACTCTTCGGCTTCACACTCTCCTTCGACGAATTCGCCCGCACCGTGCTGGTGGCCGGATCGCAGAACACGCTGCCCTTGGACGTGCTGGGCGCGACCACGATCCGCATCACGCCGCGCATCTTCGCGGTCGGCGTCATCATCACCCTGATCTCGTTCGCGGTGATCGGTATCTTCGGCTACCTGATGACCGCGAGCCGTTACCGGCCCCGCTTCACGGGGCAGGAGGAGCACCAGGTTTAGAGTGCCGTCCGGGTGCCGCCCGGATGGCCCGAACAGGCAACTGAGACTTCACAGGGAGGAGACCATGGATAGCAAACATCTTGAGAAGAAGTACGAGCGTCTGTCGGATCGGATGGATCTCCATACCGCGATGGCAGCGGAGGAGAAGGCGATCAAGCGCTTCCGCGATGCCGAGGCGGAGGAGCAGGAGGGCGGAGGCATCGACCGCCGCACCTTCCTCGCCGCAGCCGGCGTGACGGCGGCCGCTGCCGGCACCGTGCTCGGCACTGGCACTGCGAAGGCGGGCCTCGCGGAGCGCGTGGCCGGCATCACCCAGGACGACCCGATGCAGACCATCGGCCTCGGCGTCTCGGTGCAGGAGCGCTTCTTCAACAGGTTCAAGGAGGACACCGGCCTCGACGTGACCGGGACCGTGGCCGGCTTGAGCGAGATGATCACCAAGTTCATCACCGGCGGCAACAAGACCTACTCGATGGTCGAGACCAACGCCTACCGCCAGCCCGCGCTGCGGGAGGCCGAGGTGATCGTGCCGATCCCGGCCGAGAAGATCACCAACTGGGAGTTCGCCGATTCGCTCTACACCCAGCCCGGCCATATCGGTGCCGACGAGGTGACCGGCTGGCCCTCCAACATCGTCTACTGGGACGAGAACAAGGATTCGTTCTACGGCGTGCCCCAGTTCTACAACATGGACGCGCTCGGCGTGCTGCCGCACAAGTTCGCGCCGACCCAGCCGGACTTCGCGATCCCCGACTCGCTCGGGCTGCTTTACACGGGCAAGTGGCGCGATGTGGATGCGGTCGGCAAGACCTCGATCCAGAACGACGAGCTGATGGGGCCGCCGCGCGCCTACAGCTTCCTCTGGAAGAACGGGATCATGGACCCGCCCAAGGTCGGCAACTCCGACATGGAGCCCGACGAGGTGGCTGGCGTGGTGGACTACCTCATCGCCGCCAAGAACGACGGCGTGTTCCGCCTCATCTGGAACAACTACGGCGAGGCCGTGAACCTGCTCGCCTCCGAGGAGGTGTGGGGCATGGACTGCTGGAACCCGGTGGTCGAAGACGTGAAGAAGCGCGGCATCCCGTGCTGGTATGTCGATGTCTTCGAGGGCACGGCCGCCTGGGTCCACACCATGTGTCTCTCCAGCGAAGCGCCAGAGCCCGAGGTCGCCATGGCCTACATGGACTGGTGCCTCGACGGCTGGTGGGGCTCGGCCGTGGCGCCGCAGGGCTACTACTCACCCTGCCCCGACCCGGTGCTCGACTATCTGACCGAGGATGAGTACCGCACCTGGTACATGGGCAAGGGCCGCGATACCGGGCCGAAGACCCGGCGCCAGTCCAACATCGCGTTCTGGATGGTGTGGCCCACGCACGTGACCAGCTACATCAAGGAGTGGAACCGCTTCAGCGCGGCCTGATCCGCTCCCGTTCGACAAGGCACGGCGCGGCCTGGGCAAACGTCCGGCCGCGCCGTTGCTGTTGACCGCTGCTCAGTAGCGCGGAAGATCATCCCATGGCGCTCGAGCGGCCCAAGCACATCAAGACCGGAGCCGACGCCCGCGAGGCGTTGATGGCGGGTTTTGGGCACACCGCGCGGCTCGCGGGGCTGACGCTAGGCCCCCACGGCGGCCGCGTCGTGCTGGAGCGCGCGGACGACTTCCCGGAGCTTACGCGGGACGGCTTCACGGCGATCCGGGACCTGGAGGACGAAGACCGTTTCGCCACCCTCGGCACGGAACTGCTCAAGGCCTGCGTCAAGAAGACCCGCGATGCGGTGGGCGACGGTTCGACCACGACGGCGCTGCTCGCCGGTGCCTTCGCCGAGGCGGGCTTGCGCCTAGTGGCGGCGGGAATCGATCCGCCTACTGTGCGGCGCGGCTTCGACAGGCTTACGCGCGAGGCGCTCGCGGCACTGGAGCCGCAAAGCGGCCCGGTCGCAGGCCGCGCCATGCTCGCGCAACTCGCCGGCGTCGCAGCCGACGGCGACGCCGAGATCGCGGACCTCGTGTCGGAAGCCGTGGAGCGGCTCGGCGCGGAAGGTGTCGTGAACATCTCCTACCATCAGGGCGTCGATACGACGGTCGACTACATGAGCGGCATGGCCTTTGAGCACGGTCTGCTCTCGCGCAACTTCCTGCTCAAGGCGGGCGAAACGGAGGTCAAGCTCGACCAGCCCTTCCTGCTCATGTGCCAGGGCGAGCTGACCGAGGCGGCCCAGCTCCTGCCCGCGCTGGAGGCGGCGCGCGAGGCCAAGCGGAGCCTGCTGGTGCTCGCGCAGGATGTCTCCGACCAGGCGCTGGCGGTCATGCTCACCAACCACCGGGAGGGAACGGTCAGCTGCGCGGCAGTGAAGGGGCCGGAGTCGGGCATCTATCGCCACGCAGCGACCGATGACGTGGCCGTGCTCACGGGCGGGCGCCTAGTCGGCGAGGAGACCGGGCTCACGGCCGAGAAGGTCGACGCCGCGGCGCTCGGCAGCGCCAAGCGGGCGATCGTGGACGGGGTCTCGACCACAATCTTCGGTGGCGGCGGTGCGCCGGAGGCCGTGGAGCGTCGCGCCGCGCAAATTCGCGACGCCATCGAACACGAGCGGAAGAGCTACGACCGGGGCAAGTACGAGGCCCGCCTCGCCCGGCTCGTCTCAGGCGTCGCCAACATTCGGGTCGGCGGCGTCACCGAGACCGCGTGGAAGGCGCGCTACAAGGCCTGCGAGAACGCGCTCAACACCGCCCGCGCCGCAGCGGCGGACGGCGTGGTCGCGGGCGGCGGCGTGGCCCTCGCGCGCGCTGCCTTCGCCATCGAGAACGGTGCCGCCGGAGCGGCGGAGCCCGAGCGCCGCGCCTTCGCCCGTGCCCTGAAGGAGCCCTTCCGCCGTATCGCGGGCGCCGCCGGGTGCGAGCCGGCACTTGCCCTGGAAGCGCTGAGGGAAGCCCCGGCAGATATCGGCTTCGACGCGCGCGCCGCCGCCTTCCGCCCCTATCGCGAGGCGGGGGTGATCGACGCGACCCGCGTGACCACGACGGCGCTCACCAATGCTGCTGTGACCGCCGGCCAGCTGCTGTCCACGGGTTGCGCTGTCGCCCTCGCCCGCCGGCCTGACGCGACTTAGGGCAAACAACTCGTGCCACCGCGGGCGGTAACTGTCAGGCGATTATCCTATCTGTACATATATGTGAACCCTGTCCGCAAGAGTTTTCTTATTTTCACCAGTAGGTTCGTCCTTACTCACTTGCACGTAGGATCGCGTGCATTTCCATTTGATCGGCAGAGTCAAATGGGAATCTTTCTCTTATTTCTTTGAGACTAATTCCTTGAACTTTCCATAAAGCGAGCTGTGCACTTAGCGTCACATCCTTGCTTGGATTAGCTCCTTCGTATGCAGATATCTTTTTCGCAATGGCAATCAGGTCAGATGGTAAACCTGTGATCACGAACGAATCATCTCCCGATGGATTCTCCTTATAGAAGTCCACGCAATAAGCAATGAGCATGATCGAGAGACGTTCATTGGACTTCAAGGAAATGAAGGAATTCTCACCATCAGACATATAGGATAAGTCTCTTTCGTAAATTTGTGTTGCGATCATGTTTTGCCCGGCGCCTTTGTTCTCGAAATACAGTGGCGTGCCTAATCGAACGTCAAGATTCCTAGAAATAGAACTCTGGTTCAGCAAGTATCCTTCCAAAACAGGTCCTGATGAGCCTCCATTCCCGGTGAGCGACAAAATCTCAACGTCTCCAGCATTCAACACTTTCACCAAATCTTCGATATTCATCTGACCATATGCAGCAGAGGTCAGCGCGAACGACACTGCCAATGCTGAGTATAGGAATACTTTTCTTAACAGCTTTCCTAATGTAGAAAATTGTCGATCTGAGAAACGGAAAGGCGTGCCATTCATTGTGAGGCTCCATTCTCGGGGTTGGATCTTTGGTCGTGGAAAGATATGGCAGCTGCATATGCACCTGAAGGGCGTAATGGCGATAAGCCGCCAAGGCGTCGGCTGCCCAGAAGTCCCCGCCGGCCTGGCGCTGTATAGGCCGACTTAGTCCGGAGGCGCCTTTTGTATGGTGTCCGCCCGAATCATTCTTTCCGTCACTTGACCGAACTTCACCTGGCTGCCGCTCGGGTCCCACACATAGAGCTCGTCCATGCCCCATGACGTTTCGACGACCTCGCCCACGTCGATGCGCCTGGCGAGATCTGCGTGCAGCGCGTGTATGTCGTTCACGCGGACGTAGCATGAGGTGTTCTCGGCGACGCGCCTGTCTGTGCAATGCCAGAAGTGAATCTCGACGTGCTCGCGAACGGCGATGCCGTAGTCGTGGTCGCCGAAGTTGTGGGTTTCAAAACCGAGCTTATGAAAGAAGTCCAGCGAAGCCGCGATATCCAGCGAAGCGAGTATGGGAATCGTGCGATCGAACATGGAAGCGTTATCCGGCATCGGTCACGTTCTTTCCGTTCGGTATGGAGCGAGCAGACACCACTTGCCTGCGTCGCACGCGACGCAGGCCGTAGCCCTGCGAAACATTTGGCTCAGGCGTCGGTGATGCGCAGGAAGCCGTAGTCGTCGACCCGCAGAGTCTGACCGGGGTGGACGAGCGTGGTGGCGGTGGCCTCCTCCACGATCAACGGTCCGACCAGCTCCGCGCCGGGCGGCAGCCGGTCGCGCTCGTAGACCGCAGCCTCGTGGCGGCCGTCCTCTGCGAAATCGGCCGTGCGCGCGGGCCGCGTCGCGGCCTCGATCGAGCGCCCGTCTGCTGCCAGCCTCGTCATCTCCGGCCGCGGGACCTTGGCTGAGGCGGTGAGCCGGTAGGTCACGAACTCGACCGGGGTGTCGTCGAGGCGGAATGTGTAGGTCTTCTCGTGCGCATCGTGGAAGGCCGCGAGAATGGCCTCGACCTCGGCGCTCTCGATGTCCACCAGCACGGTCACCGGGTGCTCCTGCCCGAGATAGCGCAGGTCGATGCGGCCCTCGTAGGCGATCTCCGCCTCCCCCATGTGGGCGTCGGTCTGGTAATAGCGCTCCGCCTCCTCCCGGAGGCCGGCGAAGACCGCGCGCACGTCGCCCGCCTCGACCTCCTCGGCGCGGCGCAGCACGGTCTGCATGAAGTCGCGGCGGGGCTCGGTGGCCAGCATCCCCCAGGCGGAGAAGAGGCCGGGATAGAGCGGCACGATAACCTCCTTCACGCCGAGCTCGCGGCCGAGCGGTGCGCCGTGCATGGGGCCGCCGCCGCCGCCGACCACCAGCGCGAAGTCGCGCGGATCGTGGCCGCGCTGGATCGAGACCAGCTTCAGCGCGTTGATCATGTTGGCTTCGACCGTGCGGATGACCGCGACCGCCGCCTCCACCACGTCCGTGCCGAGGCCGCTCACGACCTTCTCCATCGCGGCGCGGGCCTTGCCCTCGTCGAGGTCGAACTGCCCGCCGGCGAAGTTGGTGGCATTGATGACGCCGGTGATGAGCTTGGCGTCGGTCACGGTGGGCTCGGTGCCGCCCCGCCCGTAGCACGCGGGACCCGGATCGGCGCCGGCGGAGACCGGCCCCACCTTGAGCAGCCCGGCCTTGTCGAACCAGGCGATGGAGCCGCCGCCCGCCCCGATCTCGACGATATCCACGACCGGCACGCGCAGCGGGTAGCCGAACTGGGTGCGGCTGTATTCCAGCCGGTACTCGGTGGTGACCTTCGGCGCGCCGTCCTCGATGGTGGTGCACTTGGCGGTGGTGCCGCCGATGTCGAGATAGATGACTCGGGGCTCTTCGCAGAGGTCGCCGACGATGGCGGCGCCGTTGCAGCCCGCCGCCGGCCCCGATTCCATCAGCGTGATCGGGTGTTCCTTCGCCCAGGAAAAGCTGGTGGTGCCGCCGTTGGACTGCATGGCGGCGTAGGAGCAGCGGATGTCGGCGCCGCCCAGCGCCTCCTCCAGCCGCCCGAAGTAGGTCTGCACGATGGGCTGGACATAGGCGTTGAGCACCGCCGTATTGGCGCGCTCGTACTCGCGCCACTCGCGGGTGATCTCGTGAGAGGCGGTGATGCTCACATCTGGCAGGCGCTCGCGCAGATAGGCCGCCACCTCGGCCTCGTGCCGGGGTGCCACGTAGCTGTGGAGGAACTGGATCGCGATCGCCTCGACCCGCTCCTCCCGGCAGCGCGCGACGACCAGGTCGAGGTCGGACTTCTCCAGCGGCCGGAGCACGTTACCCGCCGCATCCACCCGCTCGCGTACCTCGAAGCGGAGCAGACGGGGGACGAAGGGGCGCTCCTTCTCGAAGCGCAGGTTGTAGAGGTCCGGTCGGTTGCCGCGCTGGATTTCCAGCACGTCGCGGAAGCCCGCGGTCGTGACGAGCGCGGTCCTCGCGCCTTTGCGCTCGGTAATGGCGTTGATGACCGTAGTGCCGCCGTGGACGAAGAAGTCCACCTCGCCGGGCGCGAGGCCCGAGAGGTCGACGGTGTCGATCACGCCCTGGGTCAGGTCCCCCGGCGTAGTCAGGGATTTCGCGGTGCGCAGCGAGCCCTGCGTGTCGTCGAAATAGACCAGATCGGTGAAGGTGCCACCGATGTCGGACGCGAGCCGGCCCATGATCGACCCGCGCGCTAGGCGGCTGCGGCGCGCAGCTTGGCGGTCGCTTCCTCGTCGACGGCGCGGCCACCCGCCGCGATGACCACGCCGTAGTCCTCACGGGCGCGCTCGGCGGAGAGGTAGTCCGCGCGGACTTCCGCGAGCACCTCCTCGGCGGGCCGCTGGAAGGGATCGCCGTAACCGCCGCCGCCGCCGGTGAACATGCGGATGATGTCGCCCCGCTTCATGATGGTGGTGGGTGCCCGCGCGGCGCGGCGGGCGTCATTGCCGACATGGAGCTCGAAGTAGTTGCAGGAGCCCTCATCGCCGCCCTCCTGCGCCCACGGCTTCTCGATCGAGCGGCCGTAGCTCGCCGACAGCACCGCGTCGTCGGTCAGGATCTCGTATTCGCGGATCGAGCCGTAGCCGCCCCGGTGGCGGCCTGCGCCGACGCCGCCCGGCGTGTTGAGCGCGTACTGGTTGACCCGCACCGGGAACTTCGCCTCCAGAAGCTCGATGGAGTAGTTGAAGGTGTCGCCGTTGGTGATGGCGCTGGTTACGCAGTTGCCGTCGCGCTCGTCGGTGGCGCCCCAGCCCACCATGCTCGGCTCGATCATCACCCAGGGCTCGCCCTTGGCGCGGTCGTGGCCGCCCAGCACCGTCACGCAGAGGCTGTTGGCGCTGCCCATGCTGACCCGCTTGGGCGCGATGGGGGCCAGCGCCTTCCACGCAAGCTCGGAGGCCTGGCCGGTGCCCTCGTAGTACCAGCCGACGGGTGCGGGCTTGGTCGCGGTGAACACCGTGCCGTCCGGTGCCTTCACCTTGAGCGGCCGGAACCAGCCCTCGTTGGAGGGCGACTGGGGATCGACGATCGCCTTGAAGACTGTCTTCACCGCCGAGACAAGGGCCGAGCGCGAGCAGTTGACCGGCCCCTGAAGCTGATCGCAGGAGCCCGTGTAGTCGACGGTGATGTCGTCGCCGTCGATGGTGACTGCCACCTTCGTCCGGAAGCGCTCCTCGGTAATGCCGTCGCCATCGATCCAGTCCTCGGCCTCGTAGGTGCCGTCCGGCAGCGCGGCGACGGCCTCGCGGCTCACCCGCTCGCTGGTCTCCAGGATATGGCGGAAGGTCTCCGAGACCGCCTGCTTGCCGTACTTCTCGCAGAGCTCGAGGCAGCGATTCTCGGCGATGCGCACCGAGGCCAGCGCCGCGTTGAGGTCGCCGAGCGCCATCTTCGGCAGGCGCACGTTGGCCGCGACCATCTCGACGATGGCGTCCTGGCGCTCGCCCCCCTTGTAGATGTGGATGCCGGGGAAGCAGATGCCCTCCTGGAATACCTCGGTCGCATCCGCCGGCAGCGACCCCGGCGCCTTGCCGCCGACGTCGGTCCAATGCGAGATCGAGATGGCGAAGGCGAACAGCTCGCCGTCCACGAAGACCGGCTTGACCACGCCCACGTCGTTGTAATGGGTGCCCCCGTGGTAGGGGTCGTTGAGCATGTAGATGTCGCCCGGCCGGATGCGGTCGCCGAACTTTTCCTTGATGATGTTGACCTGGATCGAGAAGGTCCCGGTGAAGACCGTGATGCCGTTGGTCTGGGAGACGAGCTCGCCGTCCGCGTCGCAGAAGCCGCAGGCGAAATCGAGCACCTCGTAGATCACCGGGCTCATGCTGCTGCGCGCGAGCACCACGCCCATCTCGTCCGCCACCGCCAGCAGCTTGCCGCGCACGATCTCGCGGGTCACCACGTCGGTCTCGAAACCACCGCCATTGCGTCCGTTCGTGCTGCTCGTCATCGCGTCATCCTCCGCGGGGGCTTCGGGGCGCCCCCAAGCGCGCGTAGTGTCTCACCGCCACGGAAGCCCGGTCAACGCGGGATGCATCCAGACTGATCGTCAAGCCGGATCGAAGCTGATACGAAGCCTGGTACCGGTTGCTTGCGCTATCCTCTCCAGTGTCCTGGTCGACGGACGGTTGCGGCCGCTTTCGAGCCGAGCGATGACCGATTGCGTTGTCTTCATCCGCTCAGCAAGCTCTGCCTGAGTGAGCTTGGCGCGAGTACGAGCCTCAATCAGACAACGGGAGAATTCGAACTCCGGGCCGAGCCGATCATAGGCTTCGCGGTATTCCGGCTCCCGCATCCATTTCTCGTGCAACTCGGCTACTTTGGTCATTGGGTCAGCTCCTTGGCACGGCGCAGCGCCAGATCGATTTCTCTGCGGGGCGTCTTCCTTGTCTTCTTCACGAACGCCCGCGCAACCACCACTCGACGCTCTTCTCTGTTCACCACGTATAGCGCTCGAGAAATACCGGCCCTGCCGCTCATACGCATTTCCCAAAGTGGGCCGCTCAGATGCCGAACGTGCGGTGCACCCATGCGATCCAATCCGACGGTGGAAATCAAATGGCAAATTCGAGAGAACCTGGCCCGCATATCGACGGGTAGT
Source organism: Alphaproteobacteria bacterium (assembly GCA_022826345.1). The sequence goes on along the minus strand of JAJDVB010000106.1, from coordinate 255 downwards.
GACTGCAACTCCTGGCCTACAGTCTCATTCAGCGTCTCAACGGACCACCCCATTGCCCATCAGGCTTATAGCAAAATTGCGATAATGGCAATGGGGTTCGGTGATTGGTACCCGCAGTTATACCGGGCGCAATTCATATGAACCGATACGGTGAGGCATTGGGATCATCACGATGGCGCGACGGCCCAGTTGCGCCGGGTCGTGTTCGTGATCACGTCGGGCTGGTCGGTCAGCCATTGCCACCCCGTCAAGCAG
>JAJDVB010000050.1 GCA_022826345.1 Alphaproteobacteria bacterium | reverse complement strand
CTGCTTGACGGGGTGGCAATGGCTGACCGACCAGCCCGACGTGATCACGAACACGACCCGGCGCAACTGGGCCGTCGCGCCATCGTGATGATCCCAATGCCTCACCGTATCGGTTCATATGAATTGCGCCCGGTATAACTGGGACCCTGCGACTGACTCCCGCCTCACCGATTGGGAGTGCGCGCAGCATCTGGCGCGCGTTCTGGAATCGCCGGCCGGTGGGATCGACGAGGCAGCAAGCCTGCTGGCGAAGATGGACCCCGCCCACAGCGAGGCCGCCCGGATGCTCGCCTACCGCCTCTACGACATATGCGAGCGCAAGGGCCGCTCAGCGGAAGCCCAGACCTGGAACATGCTGGCGCAGGAATGGCCTGCGCTCGAAGCGGCTGCGGCGGACGTCACTCCGGCAGGCGATCCGCAACCGAATTTGCCCGGCGTCGAATAGGGGCCGGCCCGCACTGTAGGATGGGCACAGCGAGATGATCGACGTGAGGGTGGAGGCGTCATGAGCGACGCAGACAAGGCGCGCGCGGCAAAGGGGCGGATCGATACGGGGCTGGATGCCTTGCGCGTCGGGCTCGGACCCTATGTGGCGAAGCACATGCAGGATCGCCACGGCAATCACTGGCGCCATTACGCCAGCCGCGCGCGCGGCGACGACCAGGGCGGGGAGCTCGATGTCTACGCGCTGCTGAAGACGCTGCTCGACAACTGGAGCGAACTGTTCCGCTTCGATGACGATATCAGGAAGGCGCGGAGCTTCATTTTCCTCGCCATGGATGCACGCAACGCCACTGCGCACTTCAAGGGAAGCATGGATGCACGCGAGGCGCTGCGTCATCTCGACGCCATGCGCGAGCTTCTGGCCGCCGTCGGCGCGAAGCCCCAGATGGCCGTCCTCGAAAAGCTCTACGAGGAGCAGCGCGCGGCCGACGGAAGCCCGGCAACGCGGGAAGAGCGAGCCTCGTCGCTGGAGGAGCCCCCGCCGCCAGCCGCGCTCCGTCCCTGGCGTGAGGTCTGCGAGCCCCATCCGGACGTGCTGGAAGCGCGCTTCTCCGACGCAGAGTTCGCCGCCAACCTGGCGCACGCCGACCAGGGCGAGGGCAGCGAAGAGTATACGGACCCAGCCGCGTTCTTCCGCATCACCTATGCGACGGAAGGCCTGCGCCGCGTCTTGATCTCGACGATCGCACGCCTCTCCGGCAAGGGCGGCGATCCGGTAATCGGGCTTCAGACCAACTTCGGCGGTGGCAAGACCCACACCATGCTGGCGCTCTACCACCTGGCCGGCGCGGCCAACGCCGGTTACAAGCCGGAGGAGCTTCACGGCATAGCGCCGCTCCTCAAAGAAGCCGGCGTCACTACCCTTGGCCCAGTGAATCGCGCGGTCTTCGTCGGCACCCACAAAGGCGCCGCCGAGGCGATGCACGCGGAAGGCGCGCGCACGATCCGCACGCTGTGGGGTTATATTGCCTGGAGGCTCGGTGGCTGGGAGGCGGTCGAGACAATCGAGGCGTCGGAGGAGGCCGGCACCAATCCCGGCTCCGAACGATTGATCCCGATCCTGCGCGATGCAGCGCCGTGCCTGATCCTGCTGGACGAGGTGGTGGCGTTCGCGCGCCAGTTACGTGGCCTCGAATACGACGCCTTCCATGCCTTCATACAGTCGCTCACCGAAGCCGCTGCGACGGTGCCGGGCGCCGTCGTGGTCGGCTCTCTGCCCGAGTCCGGCTTCGAGGTCGGCGACCAGCAGGGCCATGACGCGCTTAAGCGCCTGGAGAAGATATTCGGGCGGGTGCAGTCTGCCTGGACCCCTGCGAGTGGGATCGAGACCTTCGAGATCGTGCGACGCCGACTCTTCCAGCCACTGGACGAGGCGGGCGAGAAGGCGCGCGACGATACGATCAAGGCGTTTCGCAGACTCTATCGCGAGAACCGCGCTGACTTTCCGCCGGAGGTACGAGAGGCGGCCTACGAGGAACAGATGCGCCGTGCCTATCCCATCCACCCGGAGGTGCTGCGGCGCTTCTCTGGCGACTGGTCGGTGCTCGACAAGTTCCAGCGCACGCGGGGCATCCTGAAGATCATGGCAAACGCAGTCTACGGGCTGTGGAGTGGAGAGAGCACGGCGCCGCTCATCACGCCGGCTCTGTTGCCCTTCCGTGATACCAAGGTGCGCACGGCGCTGCTGGAACCGCTTGATCGTGCCTATGGGCCGATCCTGCAATCCGAAGTTGACGGTGATCAGTCGCTTGCGGCGCGGATCGAGGCGCAGCGCCCGCGCCTGCTCAAGGCCAGGGCGGCGACACGTGCAGCCCGTGCGGTGTTCCTCGCCACCGCGCCCCATGCCGGCGCGGCGGCAGGTAGCATGAGCGGGACGTACCTGCGCCTCGCCTGTGCCCAGCCGGACGACCAAATCGCGATCTACGGCGAAGCGCTTCAGGAGATCGCCGCGCGGGCAGCCCATCTCTATCGCGACGGGGACAGCTACTGGTTCTCACCGAAGCCGACGCTCAACAAGCTTGCGGCCGACCGTGCTCGCGACGTGACCCCGGAGCAGGCCGATCAGCGGATCGTCGAGATTCTTCGTGCCGAGAGTCGCGGTGCCGGTTTCCCGCGTTTGCACACGGTGCCGGAGGATCCCGCCGACATCGAGGATCGCCGCCATGTTGCGTTGATAATCCTGCCGCCCGCGGCGGTCCACGACGCGTCGAGCGGTCCCGACTCGGCCGCGGCGGCGCACGCACGCGACACGGTCGAGCGTCGCGGAACGGGGCAACGACGCTACCGCAACGCGCTGGTCTTCGTCGCGGCCGACGCTGCCAATATCGACGCGGCGCGGGAGAACGCCCGGCGGGAGCGTGCCTGGGACTCGATCCTGAAGGACGCCGACATCAGGGAGAACCTGACCCAAGCGCAGATCGGTCAAGCCGAAAAGGAGGCCGGACGCAGCCGCGACGCGCTGCTCCGCAGCGTCCGAGGAGCTTGGGTGCACATCCTCCATCCGGGGTATTCAGACGTAACGGACGATGTCAGCGTCATGTCTGCGGGCTATGTGATGCGCTCGACCCGGCTGGTGAACCGGGGCGGGGCGAAGAGCGTGCCGCAGGCGGTGTGGGAGAGGGTGAGTACGGACGGTACCGTGTTCGACAAGATCGGACCCGACAATCTCCTGAACAGCCTTCAGCCCATATGGTCCGCCGACCGGCCGCACGTTCCCATCTCGGACATCCGCGACTGGTTCGCTTCCTATGTCTACTTGCCCCGTCTGCGCGACGACGCGACGCTCGACGGCGCACTGCACCGCTTGGTCGAGGACATCGCCTACGACTACGCATTCGCTTCCGCCTTCGACGAGGATGTTGGCTCCTACGAAGGGGTGATCGACGGCAAGACGTTCACGTCCTTGAGCTTCGAGGGCGGGTTGCTGGTCCGGCGCGGTGCAATCCCGCCCACGTCTGACGAGGGCGACGGCGTCGAGGGGACAACGCCTCCCCCGTCCCCAGATGAGCCCGGAACCGATCCGGCTGTGCCCCCGCCGCCACAACCGGAGCCGCGCCCGAGGCGCTTCTTCGCCAACCTCGAAATCGACGCAGAGAAGGCGGGTCTCGAAGTCGCGCGCATCATGGATGGCCTGCTGGTCGAGCTGACCCGCACACCGGGCAGCACCCTGCGGCTGATTCTGGATATCGATGGTCGGGCAGGTGGTGGCGGCTACCCCAAGGATGTGGTCGACACCGTCAAGGCGAATGTGCGTGATCTCAAGCTGGATGAAAGCGCGCTGGGGTTCACTGAAGACTGAGGCACCGGCACCATAGATCACCACTGTAGAGTTGCCCGGGTTTCGTGGACGGCTATGGATTTGGGCAAGCAGCGGATAACCGGCTCCGTCTGTGGTTGGCCGGTGAGAGGCATTCTGTTGTTCGCCGCACAAATTTGTTGTTCGGCGTCATCGTTTGACCCCTAGGAATCGATGGGAATCAACGCATTACCATTCTGATCGGTGACCAACTTGCGTGCCGAACAACATTCTCGGAGCCATTGGCCCAAGGGCGAAAGGGCTGCCGGAGTCTCTTCCTCAAGCCAGAAATTGCTTCGGCACTTGTTTCCAATATGGTGGCATGAAACACATGTCAGCGCCAGCCGCCGCACAGGCTGGTGGGGATTGCTTTAGACCGGCCGCATTGGCCGTCGTACCGAGGGAGGATGGATGACGCTTGAGGTTTCTCTGCTGCCAACGGTGGTCGACGCGGTCGACGAGGCGGCGACGATGCTTGTCGAGGAGTCGCGCAGGCCGACAGGGCCGCGCGGTGCGGGCAGCAAGGCGGAGATCGATGTGGAGATCGAGCGGTGTCTCGCCGACAGGCTGACCGCCATTCTGCCGGCCCGCTTCGTCGGCGAGGAAACGCCCACGAGGCCCGGCGACGGCTCGCCATACTGCTGGTTGGTGGACCCGCACGACGGCACGCGGGCCTACCTGCAGGGATATCGCGGCTCGGCGGTGTCGGTCGCATTGCTGCGCGACGGCGTGCCGGTGCTGGGTGTCGTCTGCGCGCCCATGAGCCCGGACCTAGGAAGAGACATGATCGCCTGGGCAGAGGGGCTACCGTATATCCGGCGCAGCGGCACTGAGGTGACGGTCGATCTGGCGGAAGCGGGCCTGAGCGAAGGCGCGATCGTCTTTCTCGACCACAGCAGAGCGAAGAGGCCGGTCGGGTTCGGCACCGGCGTTGCACCTGCGCGCTTCATCAACATGCCGAGCATCGCCTACCGGCTGGCCCGGGTCGCGGCCGGCGACGGCGTGGCCGCCGTCTCCCTGGGCGCGCCCATCGGGCTCGACTACGCCGGCGGCCATGCCTTGCTGCGGGGCGCGGGCGGCGTGCTGCTCAATGAAGACGGAAAAGAGGTCACCTACGGCCCGGACGGCGCAAGCCATGTGCGCCATTGCTTCGGAGGCGCTCCGGCGGCCGCGCGCGATCTGGCCGCGCGACCGTGGCCTCCCGCGCCGCGGGACGAGCCTTCGCGGACAGCGGTCAGGCTGTCGTGGCCGAGAACCGTCGATGACGACGTGCTGGACCGCGCCAGGGGCTGCCTCTTCGGTCAGGTGATTGGCGACAACTTGGGCGCGCTGGTGGAGTTTGAGGACGAAGACGAGATCGCCCGCCGCTACCCCGACGGTGTTCGCTACCTTCAGGACGGGGGAACGTGGGACATTCTGGCCGGGCAAGCGACGGACGACAGCGAGCTCGCCCTCGCCCTAGTGCGCACGCTCATCGAGACGAAGCACTACGACCGGGAGGCGGTCGCGGCGGCCTACGGTGAATGGTGCGCTTCCGATCCATTTGACATGGGCTTCACGACCCGCCAAGCGCTCTCGGCGGCGGCAGAGACGGATGCCGGGCACAAGTCCGAGGCCGCGTCGTCACGGGCCAACGCGGGCAGCCAGGCCAACGGCTCGCTCATGCGGGTCTCGCCCATCGGCATCTGGGCGCGCGAGCCCGACGTTGCTGACCGTGTTGCGCGGGAGGATTCCCGGCTGACCCACCCACACGAGGTCTGCGTGGACGCCTGCGGCGCGTTCGCCGCGGCCATCGCGGAGGGCATCCGCTCCGGTGACCGCGACGCGATGTTCCGGGTCGCTCTGTCCCACGCAGGAACAAATAACGTGAAGGATACTCTTGAGCGGGCTGGCAAGGGCGAGGCACCTGAAGCCTACTACGGTGGGAAGAGCGGCTGGGTTCTGCTCGCCCTTCAGAACGCCTTCTACCACTTGGTACGGGGCGTGACGGTCGAGGATGCGCTGGTGGCAACGGTGGGCAAGGGCGGCGATACCGACACCAACGCCGCCATCGCGGGCGCGCTGCTGGGCGCGGCCGATGGGCTGGGCGCGATTCCGCGCCGCTGGGTCTTGCCGGTGCAGGCCTGCCGACCCCACGAAGCGCTCGGCGCCCGCAATCCTCGGCCCATGGCCTACTGGCCCGACGACCTCGCCGCGCTCGCCGAGGCGCTACTCGCCGCAAAGCCTGCATCGGCGTGAGTGTGCCCCACGGTTGTCGGGGTCTGGCCCGTTCACGGGGCCACCAACACCCCCGTAAATCGTTGCGCCACATTTTTTCGAATTCACTTACGGGATACGTCCATATCTGACGTAGACCTCCGCTAGCTTCTCTCCAAGCCCCAAACGCGGAGAGAGCCATGACGACCCCCTATGAGCGCCTTCTCGTCGTTTCCTACCTCGCCAATGCCGCCGAGCGGCTGCATCACCGGGACCGCGAGGCCGAGGCCCTGGCTGAATGGGTGGCCGACCGCGACAACCGTTCATTGTACGAGAGCAAGAGCCTGATCTCTCGCATGGTCAAGGCCGACATCGAGCCCGAGGAGGGAATGTCCGCACGCCAGTTTCGCCGGCTCCGGCAAGTCCTGCGGGAGGAGCGTGCGGCCTTGAAGCGGACGAAATACGACCGGACGGCGCAACGGCTCAGGAGCTTGGGCGAGGTCACGGGCCTTTCGACCATCGACGTCGCCCTCCTCGAGCTCCTGCTGCGCTACCAGACTCAGCCCGTCATCGAGTCGATCGTTGACGAGATCTTCGTTCGTACCAGCAGGCGGACGATGCCCCTCAACGTCAGGGGGGCTGCCATGCCCACTCTGCTCGGCGTATCGGCCGGCGCCGTTCACAGTCGCCTCTCGGGCGGCGCGCCGCTGGTGAGCGCGGGGCTCGTTTCCATCGACGAAGATGGCGATGTGACGGTCGTGGACCGGCTGCGTCGACTGGCCACGATGCCGGGCCGCAGCGGCCTCGACGTGAACCGCCTGCTGCTGGACGCCGCGCCCGCGAGCGAGCTCGAGTGGTCGGACTTCGATCACATCGCCGAGGACCGCGATCACATCAAGCGGCTGATCCAAGGTGCGCTGGAGAGCGGAGCGCCGGGCGTGAACATCCTGCTCTACGGCCCGCCGGGTACAGGCAAGACCGAGTTCTGCAAGGTGCTGGCCGAGCGGCTGGGCGTCACCCTGTACAGCGTCGGTGAAGCGGACGACGACGGGGACGAGCCGAGCCGGCGCGAGAGGCTGCAGGAACTCCGGCTCGCCCAGCGCCTTGTGGCGCGCAATCGCAGCGCTCTTCTTCTCTTCGACGAGATGGAGGATCTGTTGTCGGGTTCCGCCGGCGGCGGCCTGTCGCTCTTCGGACAGCCGCTCTTCTCAGGCTCCCGCGGCGGCGGCTCAAAGGTGTACATGCACCGGCTGCTGGAACGGGCGCCCGCGCCGACGCTGTGGGCCATGAACGATGCCAGTTCGGTCAGCCAGACCCTGCTGCGCCGCATGATGTTCGCGCTGGAGCTGCGTTCGCCAACGGCGCCGGTGAGGGCGCGGATCTGGGCCCGGCAGCTCGACCATCACGGGATCGAGGCCGGGCCCGACGAGGCGCACGCGCTGGCGCAGGAGTTTGCCGCCACTCCCGGTGTGGCCGCGGGCGCCACCGAGGCCGCAGGAATCGCTGGCGGCGGCATCGAGACGGTGCGGCACGGGGTGCGCGGTCTCTCCCGGGTGCTCTGCTGCGAGGCCCCACCCCAAGGGGCACCGCCCCTCTACGACCCCGCGCTGATCCGGGCCGATACCGACCCGGTCGCATTGGCGGACAGCCTTGTCGCCAGCGGCGAGCGGCGCTTCTCCATCTGCCTGCAAGGGCCGCCGGGGACGGGCAAGAGCGCCTTCGTCCGCTACCTCGCCGAGCGCATGGGTCTGGAGGTGATGCAGAAGCGGACCTCCGACCTGATGTCGATGTGGGTTGGAGGGACGGAGAAGAATATCGCCGCCGCCTTCGCCGAGGTGCGGGACATGGGTGCGTTCCTGATCTTCGACGAGGCGGACTCCCTGCTCGCCGACCGGCGCGGCGCCGAGCGATCCTGGGAGGTGAGCCAGGTGAACGAAATGTTGACCTGGATGGAGACTCACCCGCTGCCCTTCGCCTGCACTACCAACTTCGCCGAGCACCTGGACGCGGCGACCCTCCGGCGCTTCGTCTTCAAGGTCGCGCTGGATTACCTCTCGCCGGTGCAGGCGAAGGCAGCCTTCCGCACCTATTTCGGTCTCACCCCGCCGGCGGAGATCGCGCGACTCACCGCCCTTGCCCCCGGCGACTTCGCCGTGGTGCGGCGGAAGGCCGCGCTTCTGGGTCGGCTGGAGGAACCGGCGGCGTTGGCGGCCATGCTGAGCGCCGAATGCGCCGCCAAGCCGGACCGGCCCCGGCCCGTCGGCTTCGGACTGTAGGGAAGGCCGTGCACGGGTTCCGCGCCTCGCCGTCGCCCGCTAAGTTGAGTGGCGCGGAACCCGCAGGTCCGGGAGAGGGAACTCCGGTGCGCTATGAAGGGCTGACGAACATCGTGAAGCTGGCGATCCGGATGCAGGGCCTGCGCGGCGGCATGACGCTCGACGAGATTGAGACAGAGTTCGGCGTCAGTCGGCGCACGGCCGAGCGCATGCGCGACGCAGTCCAAGAGGCGTTTGGGGTGCTGGAACTGGCGGAGCACGACGACAACAAGAACCACTGGCGGCTGCGCTCGGACGCGCTCCGCCGCCTCGTCCCCCTCTCGACCGAAGACGTGGCAGAGCTGGGCTCGGCGGCCAAGACGCTGGAGCGCACCGGCTTCGAGGCGCGGGCTGCGGCGCTGCGCGAGTTGGACACCAAGCTGCGGGCCACCCTGCGCGTGGACTCGCTGAAGCGTATCGAGGCCGACATCGAGACGTTGGTGCAGGCCGAAGGACTGGCTATGCATCCCGGCCCGAGGCCGCAGCTCGACCGGGAGCTGCTCGCGCTCCTGCGCGAGGCGATCATCACGCGCCGCGTAGTCTCGCTGCGCTATCTCGCCCGATCGACCGGGCAACAGAGCTGGCAGCGCATCGAGCCCTACGGCCTGCTCTACGGCAACCGCGCCTTCCTGGTGGGGCGGACGGACTGGACCGACGAAATGCGGCTTTGGCGCCTCGCCAACATGAGCGAGGCCCGAGTCACGAGCGAGGCTTTCACGCGCGATCCCGGCTTCGATCTGGAAGCCTACGCGCGGCGTTCCTTTGGCACTTTCCAGGAGGAGCCGGTGGACGTGGTGCTGCGCTTCGAGGCCGAGGCGAGGCGGGACGCATCTGCCTTCCTCTTCCACCCCAGCCAGACGATGGAGCAAAATGACGACGGCACGCTCACGGTGCGTTTCACCGCCGGCGGCATCGCCGAGATGTGCTGGCACCTCGTCACTTGGGGCGAGAGCGTCACGGTGGAAGAACCCGACCGCCTGCGCGATCGCCTCGCCGACATGTGCGCGGCGCTGGCGGCGCATCATCGAACTCCATAGGAATGGCTTGGAGATCGCCTCAAGTTGATCGCTTTAGGTAATCGCCAAGCGCCTCAACTGGCTGAATTTATGCGAAGGTGACATGCAATGGCGTTTGATCTTCCCCCTGCAACAGCTATACCCCCGTGGCTGGCTGATCTATCCCCCGCTACAATGCAGCGGAAGCCGCTGCCACTAAAGGAGCTTCTAGAGGGATCTCTTTACTATCCAGCCTCCGGGTTCGATGGAGATCCGGTCAAGTATCTTGGAGGAACCGTACTCAGCTTTGTCTACGTCGATTATCGCCACACGCACGATAAGTGGATTAGCGAAATTAATCACCGAGGCTTTAGAGGATATATGCTCCTCGCAACTCGTCCTGTTATTGAAGCTGAGTTATTCACGAGCGGTTGGCCCCCGCCCATTCCATGCGTACAATTAGAGAATGAGAGAAGAAGGCCGCCCAAGGTAGATGCGCCCTTCTGCGAGTGGTCCATATTCGAACGCGAGCCTGACGTGGGATCGGACCATGGGCCCCAGCGGTTCAGTTTTCTCTATGTTCGCTCAGAGGGTGTGGCTGCATTTCAGTCCTTGTATGTTGAAAACAATGCTATACCGAGTGTTATTGCTGTTGTTCAGCCCGGCACTGGTTTGGGAGGTAACTGGACGGATTTTCGAGACGAGAGGGCCATATTTTTCAGAACCGTTATTGGGAATCCGGCCGGTACTCCCGACTTTCTACTATATGGCGGTTATGGTGTTAGAGGCGATTACGACTCCCCTTGTTGGCCGCAGTACAAAAGAAGCAGAGGATTCATCCGAATACCAGAAAATGAATGTCGCTCTGAGCGCCGAATTGGCCTATGGTCGAAGTGATGGTGGTCGACAAACGGAGTGTATACAATGGCCAAGAAGGGAATTTTCTGTTTGGAGTGCCACTGGTTCGGGCATCGCGATAGAACATCAGTCCAACCGATACTCCACTTACTTCAGACGATGTATGGCCTGAAAGTTCCCTATTTGCATCATAGGACCGCAACACGTGAAGAATTCTACTATCACTTGAGAAAGTGGAAGGCATACCGATCTTATCCAATTCTGTACCTTGGCTTTCACGGGGAGCCTGAAGCCATACTGGTAGGCGATGGAAATAATTGTGTAACGCTGGATGAGTTGCAGAACGAACTGAACGATGCTTGCAGGGGACGTATAATTCATTTTGGATCGTGCTCCACATTAGATATACATGGCAATCGACTGAACACCTTTTTGAAGGAGACGGGAGCGTTAGCTGTTTGCGGATATATGGCCGATGTCGAGTGGTTAGAGTCGGCAGCTATGGATCTTCTTGTTCTGGGCTTGTTTCAGCAAGTAGCGGACAGAGTTACTAGCATAGACAAGTTGGAGAGGCTTCTGGACGAGAGCGCTCCGGGGCTTCAAAATAATCTCGGATTTCGAATCAAAACACTGCCAAGGTGAGGATGCAGGAGGAGATCGTATTTTGTTGCCCTGTCCACGCGTGGAAGTGCGACTTCCGGATGACAAGCGTGCCGTAGCCTTTCAACACATGAAGCTTCAGCCAGCGCCCGACTACGACAAGTCCAATCAGCAAGTCAGTGCCGTGACGGACGAGATCGAACGTACAACTGGGGAGAAGGGGTAAAGAGTGCAGTGCGCCACACAATGATCGCTCATAGCCTGCTCAGGATGCGGGAGCTGCGGCTGGAGGCGGCGCGGGGGCGGCGGCACGGGCTGCAGATCATGACCTTCGAGCAGATGGCGGCGCGGCTCGCGGGCGGGCTGGCGCAGCCGGTAGACGACGATGCGCTGCGGGAGGCCATCACGGCCGTGCTCCCGGAAACGGCGCTGGGCGAGCTCGACGGGATCAAGGCGCTGCCGGGCATGGTGGGCGCCGCCGCCGACACGCTACGCAAGGCGTGGCGCGCCGGTGTTGATCTACAGGAGCGCGCCAGCGAGCATCCCCGCCTCCAGTCGATTGCCAGTCTGGAGGCGGCAGTCGTGGAGGCGCTGCCGCCGGCCATGATGCGGCCCGCCGATTTCGTCGTTGCGGGGAGCGCGCGGCTGGAGCATGCGCCGGCGCTGTTCGGGCCCATCGAGATCGTCGGCATCACCGAGCTATCACCCGTGTGGCGGCCGCTGCTGCACGCGCTCGCGGGCCATGTGCCGGTGCGCTGGATCGCGGGCCCCCGCCCGGTACCCGACTGGCTCGACGCCGAGGCGATCGAGATCGTGCGGTCGGAGGCGCAGGCGCCGGCGGTCTCGGGCATCAGCGCAGCCACGGCCTATCACGAGGCGGTCGAGGCCATGCGCTGGACGCGGCAGCTTCTCGCATCCGGCAAGGCGGAGCCCGCCGACATCGCCATCGCCTCCGCCACGCCCGCCGACTACGACGACCACCTGCTTGCCCTGCGCGCCGACTCGAGCCTCGACCTGCACTTCGTGCACGGCGTCAAGATCACGGCGTGCCGGGAGGGACAGGCGGCGGCAGCGCTCGCGGACATCCTCCTGCGTGGCCTCTCTCAGACGCGGATGCGGCGGCTGAACACGCTGCTGCGCAGCTATCCCGGCCCGTTCGCGGACCTGCCCGATGGTTGGACGCGCATCTTGCCGGGCGATGCGCCGCTTTCCTCCCCGGAGGCATGGGCGCGCCTGCTCGACAGGCTGACGACCGACGACTGGCCGGGCGGGCGCGACCGCGGCCCGGCGCTCGCCGCCATCGCCGGCCTGCTGTCCCGGGGCATCGAGGCCGCCGAGGACGCGGGCGAGATGCTGCTGCACGGGCAGGTGCGCGCGATCTGGCGGCGGGCGCTCGCCGCCGGGCCGGCCGCATCCCTCGACCTCACCCTGGAGGCGCTGAAGCAGGACGATGGCCTTGACGCTTGCGTTTCGACCTGCTGGATGCCGGCGAGCGCGCTCGCAGCATCGCCGCGGCGCTTTGTCCGCCTTCTGGGCCTCAACTCCGCGCGCTGGCCGCGCGCCATGACGGAGGACCGCCTGCTTTCCGACCACATCGTGCCGACGGCCGACCTCGATCCGCTGCCGGTCGCCGCCGCCGACCGCCGCGATTTTGCGACCATCCTGGCGACGACGGAGAGCGAGATCGTGCTCTCCCGCGCCCGGCGGGACGAGGAGGGCCGCCTGCTCGGCCGCAGCACGCTGCTGCTCCAGGTGCAGGCGGAGGAGAGCTACGTGCCGCGCAACCGTGTGCCCGTGCACGCCTTCAGCGAGGCCGACCGGCTCATGGCGCGGCCGGCGGAGTTCCACGTCTTGCCCCAGGCGCGCGCAGCGTCGGACTGCTGGTTCGACTGGCTGCGCGATGAGATCACGCCGCACGACGGCGTCGTCCGACCCGATCACCCGGTGATCCGCGCCATCCTCGATCGCACGCAGTCGGCGAGTTCGCTGCGCATGCTCTTGCGCAACCCCTTGGGCTTCGTCTGGCGCTACGGATTGCACTGGGATGCGCCGGAGAGTGGGGACGATCCCCTGACGCTCGATGCGCTCGCCATGGGCAGTCTCGTTCACCAGACCCTTGACCGCGCCCTGCGGACGTTGGAGGCGGATGGCAGCCTCGCCAACGCGTCCGAGAAGCGGATCGCTGCTACCGTGGACGCCGCGGTCGCCGACGTCGCAGGCTCCTGGGAAGCCGAGCAGGCCGTACCACCGCCCGTGATCTGGCACCGCACGCTCGACGAGGTGCGCACGCTAGGCAGCCGGGCGCTCGCCTTCCGCGACGAGGACCTTGCTGGCGCGCGTGCCTATGGCGAGGTCCCGTTCGGCGGGGCGCGGTCCAAGTCCGATGGGGCGATCCCGTGGGATGCCGAGGCGCCCGTAGCAATTCCCGAAACCCACTTCCGCATCAGGGGCCACATCGACCGGCTGGATGTCTCAGCCGACGGCCGCCAGGCAGTGGTGCGTGACTACAAGACCGGGCGCGCGCCCAGGGACGACATCGTTCTCGACGGCGGCAAGGAGCTTCAGCGCTGCCTCTACGCCTTCGCCGTGAAGGCATTGCTGGGTAAGAAGGTGGCCATCGCGGCATCGCTACTCTATCCGCGTGACGAGCTGGACCTGCGGCTTGACGACCCCGACGCCGTACTGCGCACGCTCACCGGCCACTTGCGGGCCGCCCGCGCCAGCCTCGCCTCGGGCGGTGCGGTGATGGGCGAAGACACCGGCGGGGACTATGACGATCTCGCCTTTGCGCTCCCGGCCAACGCGGGCGCAGTCTACCGCCCGCGCAAGGAGACCGCCGCCACCGCGCGCCTGGGGGATGCCGCGCAGATCTGGAAGGCCGTGTGATGGCGGCCCGGCGACGCACCCTCTCCGACGATGGCGCGCGGCGGGCCGCCGTCGCGGTCCACGACCGCTCTTTCCTGGTGGAGGCCGGGGCTGGCTCGGGCAAGACCGCGGTCATGGCCGGCCGTATCGCCATGCTGCTGGCAGGCGGTGCGGCGCCCAAGTCCATCGCCGCCGTGACCTTCACCGAGTTCGCCGCGAGCGAGCTGCTCATCCGGGTGCGGGCCTTCGTGGGCGCGCTCGCAGCCGGCGAAATTCCAACCGAGCTTCGCGTCGCCTTGCCGGGGGGCCTCTCGGACGAGCAGCGCCGCAACCTCGCAGCGGCGGATGCGGCGCTCGACGAGATGACCTGCTCGACCATCCACGGTTTCTGCCAGCGCCTCATCACGCTCTACCCGGTGGAAGCCGATATCGACCCCGGCGCAGGCGTGATGGACCGCGACCAGGCGGAGCTTGCCTTCACCGAGATCGTCGATAACTGGCTGCGGGAGGAGTTGGCCGGCGAGGCCGGTGGCCTGCTGGCCGAGCTGGTGCTTCACGATCCCGCCGCGACTCTCGGACTGATCCGCACCGTCCTCGATCATCTCCGCCGTCACCGGGCCTTCGCCCCCTATGAGCGGAAAGACATGGCCCAATTGGCGGCCGCGTTTAGAGAGGCGGTGGAAGCCTTCAACGAATTCCTGGCCAGTGAAGACGCCGAGGAGCCCGAAACCGCCGCCATCGCCGGCCGCTTCCACGAGTTGGCCGAAGAGATCGAAGAGGCGCTGCCGGCCGAGACGCCGGACCGACTTGTCCGGCTGCTGGTCACGGCGCCCCACGACGATCTCTTTACCGGATCGGGTTCCTTTCGCGCGTATCGCAAGAAGGGAAAGTGGGGCGCTGCTGCAAAACGTGCGGGTCTGGCCAAGGCCGATGCGGATCGCCTGAACGATGCGGCCAGCGCTCTCTATGCTCTTTGCTGCGCGACGTGGACGGCGTTTCACGGGGCCGTCGCCACCCACGTGCTCGCCGACCTCGTGCCTCTGGTCGAGCCCGTGATGGCGCGCTTCCGGGAGCACAAGCGCGCGGCGGCGCTATTGGACTTCGACGACCTGGTATTCTCGGCGCGCGATCTCCTCCGCGATCACGACGATGTGCGCCGGGCGCTGGCCGCGCGTTTCCGCCACGTCCTGGTCGACGAGTTCCAGGACACCGACCCGCTCCAGACCGAGATCTTCTGGCGGCTCTGCGGCGAGCCGCCGGCCGGCGGCGACGCCGGCGACTGGACGGCATTCACGCTGCGTGCGGGCGCGCTCTTTCTCGTGGGCGATCCCAAGCAGGCGATCTACCGCTTTCGCGGCGCCGACATCGCGGCCTACGTCACCGCACGGGAGGTGTTCCGCGCGCAGGCGGCGGACGGCGTACTCTCCATCGCCACCAACTTCCGCTCCTGCGCGCCGATCATGGAGTACGTGAACGCCCGCTTCGAGACCCCGCTCTCGGAGGCGAACAGGCAACCGGGCTTTCAGGCCCTCGATCCTTTCCAGCTGGCGCGGGCGGAGGGGCCGTCCGTCGCCGCTCTCGACATCGCGGTGGCGGACGAGAACGGCAAGGCGACGGCGGCGCAACAGCGGGACGGCGAGGCCGAGGCCGTCGCCGACATGTGCGCCCGCCTGATCAGCAGCGAGCCGATTCGCGACCGCGAGAACGGCGGGCAGCGCCCGTGCAGGGCGGGCGACATCGCTTTGCTGGCGCCGACCGGGAACGAACTCTGGCGCTACGAGGAAGCGCTGGAGCAGCGCGGCATCCCCGTCGCCACGCAGGCCGGCAAGGGCCTCTACCGGCGCCAGGAGATCCAGGACCTCATCGCCGTGACCCGCGTGCTCTCGGACCGGCGCGACAGGCTCGCCCTCGGCGCGCTGCTGCGCGGGCCGCTGGTGGGACTGAGCGAGGAGGAGCTGCTCGACATCGTCTGGGCCTTGCCGCGCGATGACGATAGGCCTGACGAACTGCCGCGGCTCGATCTCGACGTTGCGCCGGAGGCGATCGCGCATCCGCTCGCCCGGGACATCGTCGAGAAGCTTCAGGCGCTGCGCCGCCAGGTGAACGCGACCACGCCTCACGCGCTTCTCTCCCAGGCGGTCGACGTGCTGCGGGTCCGGCCCATCCTGCTCCGGCGCCACCGCGGCCAGGCCGAGCGGGCGCTGGCCAACGTCGATCTCTATCTCAGCTTCAGCTGCGCCTACGCGGTGCGGGGCCTGCGCGTCTTCGCCGAGGCCATGGCGGCCGCATGGAGCGACGAAGCCCGCGCCGTGGAAGGCCGCCCCGACGCCCAGGAGGATGCGGTCGCGCTCTACACCATGCACGCGGCCAAGGGGCTAGAGTGGCCCATCGTCGTGCCCGTCAACACCATGACGCGGGTGATGTCGGCGGGGAGCGCCGTCACCGATCGTGCGAGCGGGCGCTTCTATTGCCCCGTGTTCGGCGTGGCGCCGACGGGTCACGAAGCGGCCCGCGACGACGAGGGAAAAGAACTCGGTCGCGAACGGGTGCGCCTCTGGTACGTCGCCAGCACACGGGCGAAGGAGCTGCTCGTCTTACCCCGGCTCGATGTCGCCGCCGCCGATTCGGCCTGGCGCTCCGTCGTAGGTCTGGGATTGGACTCGCTGCCCGCTCTCGATCTGGACCATCTCCCACCGGAGATGGACGCAGGCGAGCCCGCGGCGGAGAACGCGCAGACACGCGAGACCTTCGCCGCCGAGGCCGCCGCGATCTCCGAGCGCACGCACCGCATCGTCTGGCGTGCACCCAGCCGGGACGAGGACAGCGCCCAGCCGGTGTTGCGGGAGGAAGCGCCAACGATCCTCGCGACCGACGGCGACGACGCGCCGGCGGATGGCGCCGCCACGGCCGGGATCCAGGGCGGGCGCCAGCGCGGCACCATCTTGCACAAGCTCATCGAGGAGGTCCTCACCGGCGAGACGGCGGAAACGCTGCCGGCGCTCTCGGACCGCGCCGAGACCCTGATCCGCGCCCTAGACTTTCCCGTGATGGACGATCCTGCGGAGGGGATGGCGCCGGCCGAACTCGCCGGCTGCGTCGTCCGTGCCCTGTCGCTGCCAGAGGTCGCTGCCCTCAGGCCCAGCCTTGTACCGGAGTTCGCGGTCTATGGCTGCACCGAGACCGCAGCGCATGAGGAAGCGGCGGCAGGAATCGTCGACGCTATCGCTTTCGATGCGGACGGAGTACCGCAGGTGGTGATCGACTGGAAGAGCGATGTGGACCCATCGCCCGAGACCCTCGATCACTACCGCGCTCAGGTGCACGCCTACCTCGACATGACCGGCGCGGAGCGCGGCATGGTCGTCGCTGTGACCTCAGGCACCGTCTACTCGGTTGCGCGCAGAGGCTAGGGGTGTAGGTGTAGTCGGGCGTGAAACATTGCCCCGGAAGCGCGCAGGCTCAATATGTGACAGCTACACTTCGATCACTTCATCAACGCACCACATCTCAACTTCACTTTGGCGGATAGAAGGGCATGGGCGCAACGCTGACCTGGCTCGACCTGACGGCGAGCGACCGGGACAGGATGCGGCAGGTCTTGGACCTCTTCAATGAACAGGGAACCGTGGACGAGATGGGCCTCGGCAGCTTGCGTGACGCGCTCTCCGAAGCTCTCTTTCCCGGAACCTCTACGATCCAGACGCGATTGCGTTACGTGCTGTTCGTTCCGTGGATTTACCGTCAGCTCGAAGCTTGGAGAACCGGCGCCTCCGACGTTTCAACGCAGCTGCGGAAGGCTGAACTCGACCTTATTGGGCCGCTCCTCAAGAACGGCAAATCCCAGGGTGTGATCGGCGAACGCGCGCGCGGATCGCTGGCCCGGCAGCCCAGCTCGGTCTACTGGACCGCGCTCGTCCGCTGGGGCCTGTTTCTGCATGAGCGTCCTCAGGGCTGGTGAGCGTGGGCTTGGTAATTGATGGTGGTGTTTTCGGATTATTCGATGGTCGAGATGCGTCGCTTGTCTGATCCGGGAGAGCGTCGAGCGAGCGAACATTCACCGTGACCGCATCAGGATTTCGTTCCAGTCCTTCG
>JAJDVB010000098.1 GCA_022826345.1 Alphaproteobacteria bacterium | reverse complement strand
GCGCCCGCATCCCGATCAAGGGGGTAGGTCGGCACTACACGCGGATCCGGAGACGCAAAGCCCGGAAATCCGCCATTTCTCCGGCCGGAAACCCGTCAAATTAGTTGAAATGCCCGCTCAGTTGCGGAAGTCGGGTTAAGGCCCGTCATGCCCCGTCCCTTCCCCAGGATGCAGGGCGTCGGTGAGGTCGTCGACAAGATCGTGGAATTCGGTGCTCCTCATCACCGCGGGATCGCGCGGGCGGTCGAAGGGCGTCGCCACCTCGCGGATGATGCGGCCCGGCCGCGCGCTGAGGACCAGGACGCGGTCGGCCAGGAACAGCGCCTCGTCGACCGAGTGGGTGACCAGGATCGTGGTGATGCGCTGGCGCGACCAGATTCGTTGCAGCTCGATATTCATCTGCCGCCGGGTCACCGCGTCGAGCGCGCCGAACGGCTCGTCCAGCAGCAACACCTCTGGCTCCAGCACCAGAGAGCGCGCAATGGAGACGCGCTGGCGCATGCCGCCGGAAAGCTGTCCCGGGCGCGCGGTCTCGAACCCGTTGAGCCCGACGAGGTCGATCAGCCCGCCGACCGCCTCCCGATCGACCGGACGGTTGGCGAGGCTGAACGGGAGCGCGATGTTGTCGCGGACCGTGAGCCAGGGGAGCAACGCGTGGTCCTGGAAGGCGATGCCGAGCGCATGGCGCGCCGACAGGCTAAGGGGGTCTTCGCCGCCGATGCTCACGGTGCCCTCCGTCGGGCGCTCCAGCGAGGCGACTAGCCGAAGCAGGGTGCTCTTTCCGCACCCGCTCGGCCCCAGCAGGGCAACGAACTCGGACCGCGCCACGGCGATCGAGATGTCCTCCAGGGCAAGCACGCCGTCGGCCTGCCCCTTGAGTGGGAACCGCTTGGTGACGTGCTCGATGGAGATCGCGGCGCCGGTCATGCCGTGGTCCTCCGGGCGGCGACCCTCAGCGGGCGACGCTCTGGAACCGATCCATGAGCCCGGGGAGGCGCGCCTTTAGGTCGTGGATCAGCCTGTCGCGATCGACGGTGAGCAATTCGCGATCCTTCATGACAACTTCGCCGTCGATGACGACGGTGCGGACATCGCGCCCGACCGTCATTGTGGCCACGGCGAACAGCGGATCGTAGCGCGGAGTCTGATCCATCTCGCCGCATTCGACGATCAGGATATCGGCCTTCTTGCCGACCTCAAGGCTGCCGATCTCCTCCTCCACCCCGAGCGCCGCGGCGCCGCCACCGGTCGCGACGCGGATCAGCTCCTCGCTCGGCATGATGTCGTGGAAGTGCAGCGGCGTCCCCGCCACCGCCTGCTGCCCGATACGCGCCGCGTGGGCCGCCCGGAATAAATCGAGCGAGCTCCACGAGGCCGCCCCGTCGGTCCCGAGCCCCACCCGTATGCCGCGCTGGCGCATGCGCAGCAGGGGATGGGGTCCGACATGGTAGTTGTTGAACGGGCAATGGCCGACCGAGCAGTCGCGCTCGGCGTAGAGCTCGATCTCGCCGGGCGAGGCCAGGGTCGAGTGGGCGGTATGGAGGAAATCGCCCAGCCCGTCGATGCTTTCCATGTATTCGGCGGGGCGCTTGCCGAACCGCTCCATCGTGTAGTCGATTTCGTAGGAGCCCTCGCAGAGATGGACGTGGATGCGGCTGTCCAGCTCGTGCGCGGCCTCGACCGTCATCCCGATCAGCGCCGGCGAGCAGGTGATGATCTGGCGCAGCCCGAGCCAAGCTCGCACCCGGTCCTGGCCCGCCCATCGCCCGACCAGCTCCACGTTGGTGCACAGGGCGCGATCGGTCTCCATGCGCATCGGCACGGGGAAGGCCTCGCCCTGGTCGATGATCGAGCAGGCGAGGAAACCGCGTATGCCGGTTTCCAGCGCGGCACGGCCCATCTCGTCGGGGTGAGGCCCGCCGGCCTCGGCGAAGCATGTGGTGCCGACGGTGATCATGTTGGCGTAGCAGGCGAGCCCGCTCAGGTAGACGTCCTCGGGGTCGAGCATCGCCTCGAACGGGATGTAGTAGTTCTTCCAGATCGGAATCTTCACCCGCTCGCGACGCGCGATCTCGGCGATCTTGCCGCGCAGCAGATGCTGGGCGGTATGCACATGGGTGTCTATCAGTCCCGGCATGGCGATCGTGCCGGCGCCGTCGACCGTCGAGGCGGCGTCGAACAGTCGACGCGCGTCGGAACCCGGCCCGATCCAGCTTATGCGGTTGCCCGAGACCGCGATCGCGCCGTCGGGGACCACCGTCCCCGCCGGGTCGAGGCACACCACGTCGGCGCCGGCGATCAGCAGATCCACCGGCTCGCGCTTTCGGTCCGTCATCTGGAGTTACCCCGAACGCGTGGCCGCGCGCCGCCGGGGGCCGGACACGCCGGCCCCCCTGGCACGGTTCGATCGCGCGGTTACTTGAGGCTCGAGTAAACTTCCTTCATCAGCGACGGATCGGCGAGCTTGTCGACCGGCGGCAGGTTCTTGCGCCCCGTCGCCTTGGCCGCGGCGTAGAGCGGGCCGGAGATGGTGGCCGGATCGATGACCAGCATCTTTTGCGCCGGATTCTTCGGATCCTTCATCATCTCGATCTGGATCTGGTTCTGGCGAAGCTGCTGCTTGGGGTTCAGCCCCAGATCCGCGCCGTATTTCTTGACCGCCAGCCCGGCGGCAACGCTCGGATCTCGCGCATTGTCGATCCAGCCGCGGGTCAGGGCGCGCAGGAAACCCACGACCTGCGCCCGGTTCGACTCAAGATAGGACCGCGTCGTGAAGATGATGGTGCCGTAGGACCGGTAGCCCAGATCCGCAAACGACACGAAGTGGAAATCCTTGCCCCGCTTCAGGCCCTTGAGCTCGAGGGACACCGCCTGGTTGGTGCCGAAGGCGGTGTAGCCGTCGCCCTGCTTGTTGAGCAGCGGCTCGGGCGAATAGCCGGCGGGGACGTGTTGCCACTTGTCGGGCAGGCCGTTGAGCTTGAGCGTTGCCGAGATCGCCTTGCGCTCCTTGGCGCCCTGGGCGAGGATCTTCTTGCCCACGATGTCGGCCGGCTTGGTGATCGGGTTGCCGCCCAGCGACAGGATGCCGAGCGGCGAGACCGAGAAGGTCGCCGCGACCAGCACGAAATCGTTGCCGCGCGAGACCGCATCGAGAAACGGCAACCAGCCGCCATAGCCGATATCGACCTTTCCGGCGGCGAGCGTCACCAGCGGCTTGGGCGCGTTGGGTCCGCCCGGGAAGTACTTGATGTCGAGCTTCTCCTCGGCGAAGTAGCCCTTCTCCAGGGCCAGCCACACCCCGCCATACTCGACATTCGGTATCCAGCTCATGCCGACGCGGACGGTCTTCATGCCCTGGGCCTCGGCGGTCTGCCCGAGTCCGGGCGGACCGGCCGCCACGGCGATCAACGCCACCGCGGCGATGGAAAGAATGGCGCTGCGTTTCATCCGATGTCTCCCCTAGAGGTGGGCCGGACCGAATTCGGTCGGGCCTGTTGCGGCTGCGCGAGCGTTCAGAGGACTGGGTATAGCCACGCACCGATGGGAAAGCGTAACGGATCGCCGAGCATAGTGAACAATAGTTTGTTTTCCGTGTACCATAGGGTCTTTCTATGACTGGGCACTGCCGGTGACACCATGAATTTTCGTCAACTGGAGTGCTTCCGAGAAATCATGACGACGGGCACGGTGACGGGCGCGGCAAAGGCGTTGGGAATCTCCCAGCCATCGGCGAGCAGCCTCGTAGCCAACCTGGAGCGCGAGCTCGGTTTTGCACTGTTCCGGCGGATCCGGGGCCGCCTGGTGCCGACGCCCGAGGCGCACTACCTGTCGTCCGATGTCGCGCGCACCCTGGACAGCGTCGAGCTGACCAGCCAGAGGGCGCGTCAAATCCGCGACCAGACGTTCGGCAATCTGGTGATAGCCGCATATCCCGATATCGCGATCGATTTCCTGCCGCGTGTCGTGAGCCGTTTCCGCGCCGGGCGGCCCGCGCTGCGGGTGACCGTGCTCGCGCGCCGCTCGGAGATGATGCAGGGACTGTTGCAAACCCAGCTATACGACCTTGCCATCGTCGAGACGCCGATCGACCATCCATCGGTCGAGATCGAGGAGTTTGAGTTTCGCTGCGTCTGCGCCGTTCCGCGCGATCACCCGCTCGCCGGGCGGGCAACCGTCCGTCCAGAAGAACTCGATGGCATTCCGTTCATCTCCCTGCTACCGGAGCACGCAGTCCATTCGCAGACGGAGCAGGCATTCCTTTTCCGAAACGCCCGCTGGAACGTCGTGATCGAGACGCAGACGATGGAATCGGTGTGCGCCTATATCCGCCACGGCGCCGGGATAGGCCTGGTCGATCCGCTGACCGCTCGCCACAACCGGGACGGCGATATCGACTTCATCGATTTCGAGCCTCACGTAACCTTCAAGGTCGCCTTGCTGCTTCCCCGCGACCGACAGCGATCTGTCATCCTGGAAGGATTCATGAGAGAGCTCCAATCGGACTTGATGCAATAGGCTCAGGTGGCGCGGGCGGCTCGCATCCGGGCACTGATGGGATGCGCCGGGCTTCACTCTCGGCGTGCTTCCGGTTCCTCGTAGCGACAAAGGTATCGTCCCACAATGTGACGGCGCACCGCGCTCGATCGGTTCACGCAAGTCGCGCCGGTCCGCGTTACCGGCGCGCTCCATTTGGCAGAAATGATCGACTTCGCGGCGAGCATCTGGCCATGTCTTCGACGTCCTCGATCCGGCGGTCGACCTGAACCCGGAAGAACCTTCCGGCCGAAAATAAAGGTTGTTTCGCTGGTGTCGTCGCGGTCATGCCCCTTGATCTCGTTCAAGTGGATTACCCAGCCTTTGAGCCTCCCTCTTTCCGGTGCCCAGAATGACGCCGGCCCCGTTGGTCGCGATGCGCTGTCCTGCCCGCAACGGCGGCCCGAATTCGACAGATGCCATGCGGGAAGGCCGCACGCCCGGATCTGTGAGGGCGAGTGCCGAAAGGCCGAGCTATTCGACCACCTTCCCTGCGGAACGATCTCGAGTAGTCGGTCAGGCCTCGCGGCAACGCGGGCAGAGGCCGCTGATCTCCACGGTATGATCCCGGCAGACGAAGCCCTCCGCCGCTGCGCCATGCTCGATCGCGCGTTCGATGTCCGGGTCGTTGAGCTCGGCCGCCGTGCCGCAGGCGGTGCACAGCAGGAACTGCCCCGCACCCGGATGGCCGGGACGGG
Organism: Alphaproteobacteria bacterium; assembly: GCA_022826345.1. The sequence continues at coordinate 831 of JAJDVB010000098.1, read as the reverse complement.
AACAGCCGACGAAGGCGTTCAGCGACGACAGCCGGTGTACCAGCCCCTGGGTGAGCAGGAACTCGAGCGCGCGATAGACCGTGGGCGGTGCGGAAGAATGGCCCTCGCCAGAAAGCACTTCCAGAATGGCGTAGGCACCGAGCGGACGGTGGCCCTGCCAGATGATTTCGAGCACCCGCCGGCGCACTGGCGTCAGCCGCACCCCGCGGTCGCCGCAAACCGCTATCGCCTCCTCCAGCGCGGCTTCCACGCAGTCGCCGTGATCGTGCCGGTCGGGGAGGAACCCGCCATTCCGTTCCTGCGGGCTGTTCATGGCACTGGGTCTCCGGTGTCGACCGGTCCGGCGGCGCGTCCCGGGCGGCTCTAAGACTACACCACCTCGCTCCCGCAGGCGAGGTGGCTAGTGGCCCAACGCGTTCTCATACCTACGCTGCGGTTGCCGACTGTGGCGTAATATCATAATGTTAATCGTAAGGTTATCATGTTGCTAATAAGGGACGCCGGCACTGCTCAGCGTGGGTTTGCGGAATTACATTGTCTGAAGGAGAGTGCAATGCGTAAGAGCACCGGGATAGCCCGCCTTGCCGCGGTCGCGCTGCCGGCTCTGCTGCTTTCCGCCCAGAGCGGCGCCCAATCTCCGGCGCCGCCGAGCGCGGAGGCACTGGCGGCAGAGATCGAGGCTCTCAAGCAGGACTACGAAGCGCGCCTGCAGGCGCTCGAGTCTCAGCTCTCGGCGCTCAAGGCACAATCCGCCCGGGCGGAGCGGATGCCGGCAAAACCCGCGCCATCCGCCAAGCCGGCGGCGGATAATGCGTTCAACCCGGCGATCGG
>JAJDVB010000137.1 GCA_022826345.1 Alphaproteobacteria bacterium | reverse complement strand
GCGGAAGCGGAGGCGAACAGCACCTCCGACTGGAAGACGAAGCGATCGCCGATGATGGTGAAGTCGCGCCGCTCGCTCAGCACCTCGCGCAGGCGGCCGAAGAACTCGGAACGGTAGGCGGCGAGCTCCTCGACCTTGGCGGCGAGCGCCATGTTGAGGCGCTGGCCGAGGTTGGCGATGGTCACCTCCTGCTCCTCGCTCTTCAGCTCGGAGATCTGGAGCGCCTGCTCGACGCGGTTGAGCTGCGCCCTGAGCGCATCGAGCTGCTGGTTGAGGACGGCGATCTGGTCGCGCTGGCGGGCGCTCAGCGCGCGGGTCTCGCTCATCGACGCCTCGTTGCCCTCGATGGTGGTCTGGGCTGCCAGGTGAAGGGCCTGCACCTCGGCGAGGCGGATTTCGCGTTCCTCCAGCGTGCGCTGGGCGAGCACCGTGCGCTCCTGCTCGTCCGACAGGCGCGCCTCCAGCTCCGCCGTGGTGTCCCGGAGCGCGGAGAGGTCGGCGCGCACGGCCGCCGTCTCGTCCTCGCTCTGGTCGAGCTCGCTGCGGCTTTCCACCAGCGCCGCGGCCATCAGGCTGACCTTGGCTTCGAGGTCCCTGCGCACGGCCTGCAGCGCGTCGATGTCGCGGCGCAGGCGCTCGACGTCGGAGAGCAGGACCTTGATCTTCTCCTCGCCGGCATCGGCCCTGATCGACGCCTGGGCGGCTTCGGCGAGCGCGGTCTGCCCCTCGCCCGTCATCTCCCTGAGCCTGAGCTGAAGCGTGTCGCGCTCGCCGGTCACCATCGAAAGCTCGGCGATGAGCTGGTCGCGGACGGAGAGCGAGGACTGAAGCTGATCGGCGAGCTGGGCGATGTTGAGCCTGAGGTCCGCGTTGGCCTGCTGCTCGAGGGAGAGCATCTCGTCGAGGCTGTTCAGCTCGGCCTGGATGTCGTCCTTTTCCTCGGCTTCCTCCGAGAGAGTCCGCTGCAAAAAATATTGCGCCAGCATGTAGACGACGAGCAGGAAGATCATGACCAGGAGCAGCGTCGACATCAGGTCGACGAATCCGGGCCAGTAGTCGGCGCGCGAGCCTCTGCGTCTCAGGCGCGATGCGGCGTTCACCGGGCGGCCTCCCGCGCTCAGCCTCTAGCGGCGGTTGTTTTCCGCGACCGCCGCTATGGTCCGGGCAAGGAGCTTGATCTCGCTGCGCAACTCGGACACCGACTGCTCCCGCCCGGAGACGCTCTCCTCCAGGAGCCGCTGGAGATAGACGTCCATGTTGCGCAGATGGGCGCGGCTGGGCTCGTCGAGGCCGGTCTCGCGCGCGGCACCGGCCGCGAGCCGCTCCAGCACCGGGCGCATCTCGAGCTGGTTCTCGACCAGCTTGACCATGAGGTCCTGCTCGGAGCGCATGTGGTCCGTGAGCGTCGCCAGCCGCTCGGTGAGCGAGAGCAGGTTGGCGGACGACGACGCCCGCTGCTCCTCGCCGCGGGCGAGCTTTCGCTGCAGGTCCTCCAGGCTGTCGGCGGTCTTCTCCAGGAGCGCGCTGACGTAAGCCGGAACCGACTGGTCGCCGTCCATCCCGAGCGTGCCGCCGGTGAGCCGGGTGTAGGAGGAGAGCCAGTCCTCCAGCTCGTTGTAGAAGCGGTTCTGCGCCTGGCTCGCCTGCAGGTCGAGGAAGCCGAGGACGAGCGAGCCGGCAAGGCCGAAGAGCGACGAGCTGAAGGCGGTGCCCATGCCTTCGAGCGGGGCCTCGAGGCCGCCCTTGAGGTCGTCGAAGACGCCGAGCATGTCCTGATTGGCGACCGAGAGATCGCCGATCACTCCGCCGACCGAGGTCACGGTCTGGAGCAGGCCCCAGAACGTGCCCAGCAGGCCCAGGAAGATCAGCAGGCCGATCATGTAACGCGAGAGATCGCGCGATTCGTCGAGCCGCGAGCCGATGCCGTCGAGCAGGCTGCGGAGCGAGACGGCCGAGAGCGTCATGCGGCCGCGCCGGTCAGCCAGCATCGTCGCCAGGGGCGCCAGCAGGCGCGGCTTGCGTGCCGCCGCCGGCGGTGCCGCGCCCGGCACATCGTCGCTCTTCACCGCCGCGAGCCAGGCAGTGTCCGGCTTCAGGAGCAGGACCTGGCGGAAATTGTAGACGATGCCGATGACCAGCGCGCCAAGGATGACGCCGTTCAAGATCGAATTGGCGAAGAACGCATCGCCCAGGGTGTCGCTCAGCACGACCACCACCCCGACCACGAGGGCCAGGAAAAGGCTCATGCGAATCAGGAATGGCCGCTGCCCGCTCATCGCCTGTCCGTCATCCCCGGAACGCCGAGTCTGTGCTCCATGATCGCTCGCAGGCCCATCCAGACGGCTCTTCCCCTGCGGCGGTCGCATGGCCCGCGGCAGTCGGGCACATTAGTACAGCGCGCCGCAGGCCGACAACCGGAGGCCTGGGTACAGGGCTGAAATATGTCTGCTCGAGCACGTCTTTAGCCGCCCGAGCGTGCGCGGCCAGCGGCGGCGAGGGGATGCCCGGCCTCGACCAGCCGCTTGAGCCGCTCATCGAGGACGTGGGTGTAGATTTCCGTCGTCGCGATGTCGGCGTGGCCGAGCATCTTTTGTACCGCCCTCAGGTCCGCCCCGTGGGCGAGCAGATGGCTGGCGAAGGCATGGCGCAGCGCATGGGGCGAGACCCGGCCGGGCTCGATCCCCGCCGCCTGCGCCAACGCCTTGAGCATCTGCGCCAGGCGATGCCGTGTCAGGTGACCGCTCGCGCCGCGCGAGGGGAACAGCCAGCGGGACGGCGCACCGTCAGCCAGGTGGCGATCGCGCACCGCGAGATAGGCGTCGAGCGCCCGGCGGGCCGGCACCCCGAGCGGAACCAGGCGTTCCTTGCCGCCCTTGCCCCGCACCAGCAGGCTCTGCGTCTCGGCGGAGACCGCGTGGAGCGGCAGCGACACCAGCTCCGAGACGCGGAGACCACTGCCGTAGAGCAGCTCGATCATGGCCCGCAGGCGAAGCCCGTCGGCCTCGCGCTTGGACGACATCTCCGCCGCATCCTCATCAGGCCACACTGCCCCCAGCAGCCGTTCGACCTCCTCCTCGCTCAGGACGCCGGGGAGCGTGCGAGGGAGCGTCGGCGAATCCACCGGGGCAGTGGGATCGTCGTCGCGCCGGCCGTCGGTCAGCAGGAACCGATAGAACTGGCGCAGGCAGGAGAGCCGACGTGACGCGGTGCGCGCCGCAACGCCGGAGCGGCGTTGCTCAGCCACGAAACCCCGGACCGACTCGGAGTCGGCCCCGGCCAGCGTCACACCCGAGGGCGCGAGATAGGCGGCAAAGCAGGCGAGGTCACGCCGGTAGGCATCGATTGAGTTGCGGGCGAGCCCGCGCTCTGCCGCAGCCATTTCGAGAAACGCCTCGATGGCGGCCGCGTCGCCCTCTCGGAGCGCGGCTTCGGCCGTCCCTGGCCGCCCTCGACGTGTCAAAGCCCCGCCGCGAGCGCCGCTTCCAGGGCGATCGCCCGCGCCTCCTCCTGCAGGTCGGCAGAAACGAGGCTGGAGACCACGGGCCCGACGGTCGCGATGCCGGCCGCGGCGGGACCGGCGTCGCCGAGCAGAAGCAGCGCCAACAGGACGGTTTCGCCGAGCCGCCCGCCTTCGGCCGCCTTCAGCAGTCCGTTTGCCAGCGCCAGCGCCGGTCCCCGCGCTGCCACGGGCGGCTCGTCGAGCAAAAGGCGATCCCAGACCTCCGGGTCTACGTGGCCTCCGAGCGCATCCACCAGAATCGCCAGCCAGTTCGCCCGCGCGACCGCCACAGTGCGCCCGCCCTCGTCGGCCCGCAGAGAAAGCCACGCATCGAACTTGGCTGTCGTCAGATGGTCGTCATCGCCGCTCAGAAGCATCAACGGCCAGAGCCGCAATGAGGCGCGCAACGCTTCGGGGTTGCGCGAGCCATGGTCCGTGGCCAGTGCGTACCAGCGTGCAGCCGCGTCGAGTTCGCCGGCCGCGATGAAGGCTCGCGCGGCTGCTGCGCTGAACCAGACGTGCGCGGGCGCTGGCGGCACCGTGCCCACCAGATGCGCGAACGCTCGCGCCGCAGTCCCGTGAGCCCCCTGAGCCTCGGCAAGAAAGAGCGCCTCCGCCAACAGCTCCGCCCGGAGCGCAGGCGCCGTCTCTGCCTCGATCGCCTGGAGCATCAAGGCGCGGCCGAGCGGCGGTTCCAGCGATTCGACCTGCGCCAGGGCGTCGGCGCGCTCCTCCGACGAGAACGACATGGTTCGATAGATATCTCGAAGGGCCTCGATGGGAAGCGCGCCGCTCGCCTCCGCGCGCTCCGCCGCCAGCAGCCGTGTCCCCGGCAGCGATTCCGGCGCGACGACAATCGCCGGCAGCACATCGGGCACTGCCCTCGCCACCACTTCCGCCGGGATCGGGAGCTGCGCAAGCCGCCAGGCGGCGACTCGCAGGGGAGTCGGATCGGCCATCGAATCCACGACCGGCTCGGCCAACCCCGCCATGGCATAGATCGTGTCGTCGAACACCTGGTCGGGCGCGGTATCCGTTTCCAGCAGCAGCTCCAGGCCGAGCGTCGCGGCCTCGATCAGGCCGGCATGCGCCTGGCAGAGGATGCGCACGCGGCGCCAATAGCCATCGCCGGCCCGCCCCGCCTTGCCGAGAATCTGCGCACAAGCGGTGTCGAGATCGAACGCAGCGAGAAGGCGGTCGTTCTTGATCCGGGCGGTGAGGCTCTGGCCCCCGGCCGGACCGGCACTCTCCAGCAGCGCGAGAGCAACGTCGCGCGCACCCATCGCCACCAGGCGCTCGGCCCGCGCGAGGGCGAGCGCACCGGCCTCGCCCTCACCCGCAGGCGGTTGCGCCGACGAGGTGAGCAACCCCAACGCGAGACGCCGCATGGCAAAGGAAGGCGCAGCGACGGGCAAGCGCGGCAGCAACGCTTCGACCCTTGAGCGACGTGAGCCCGACCAGAGATCGCTGGAAAACGGCTCGATTCCCTCGACCGGAATGCCAGCCGCATCAGGATCGATGGCCTCGAGCGCGCCCACATGGATGCCGCCTTCGGCCGATGCGGGAGCGGCCGAGGCGGTCGCGTCGTCGCCCTCCGCGCCTACGACCGAATCGGTGTTCGGGGACGCGCCTTCGCCCTCGCCCGGCTCCGAACCGCTCTCGTCGACATCCTCGCTCTGCTGCTGCGGGATCAGCCGCAACGGTTCATCGGCCTCTTGTGCGATGCCGACGCCCGCGGTCGCGATCAGTAGCAGGACGGCAGGAAGGATTACGCCGACAAGCGCGGACCACGGCTTTCGGCCAGCTCGCGAAGGGCAAAGAGGCAGTCGGAACATCCGACTACCTAGCCCGCCTTTCTCACCAGGGTCATGGTCTGCGCGGCGCTGTCCGGCCTACAGAGCAGGAAAGCCGCGAAGTGCGATGCGGGGACATCGGGCGAGTGGCTTGACGCACTCTGTAGGCCGGAGAGCGCCGCCCTTCGGGTCGCACCCAGGCGCCCGCCCACTTCGTCGCGGGCCTCAACCGTATTCCCCGATACGCTTTTCGGCCCGCTTCTGGCGGATCGAACGCCTGGGCGCGACGCAGGCCGTGACCGTGGTGAGAAAGGCGGGCTGTCGGCGCTCTCACTTCTCGAAGCGATCATTGGACAGCACCTTTTCGACCGGACCGGGCGGCGGAGGGATGTCCCAAGTCAGAAGAAATCCGATTCCGCCGCCGATGATGAGCAAGAGGATGATGACGAGGACTTTCAACGGGACGTGCCTTCACTCCTGAACACGCGTCGACGCTGAATCAGCCACGAGGCATTCGACGCTTGTGTGTTAGAATCGGATTATGGCGATGGTGTGGCAGTCTATCGGCGCGGGCGCGGCGCTTCAACGACCCGCGGCCGGGCGGGGCGGAGTGTGCCGCTGAGCCGATGACGGCAGAATTGGGGTGCCCACGGATAGACTGCTCGGTCGTCCTCGTGGGCCTGATGGGTGCGGGCAAGAGCGCGATCGGCCGCCGGCTCGCCAGCCGACTCGGCATTCCGTTCGTCGACGCGGACGAGGAGATCGAGCGCGCCGCAGGATGCTCGATCTCGGACATCTTCGAGATACACGGCGAAGCGGCATTCCGCGACGGCGAGCGGCGGGTCATCGCCCGGCTGCTGACCCGCCCGCCGCATGTGCTGGCAACGGGTGGCGGGGCGTTCATGGACCCCGAAACGCGCGCGGCGATCCGGGCGTGCAGCATATCGGTGTGGCTGCGCGCCGACCTGGACTTGCTGGTCTCCCGCGTCTCGCGGCGCAACAACCGCCCGCTGCTGGCCGGCGGCGACCCGCGCGAAATCCTGCAGCGGCTGATGAACGAGCGTCACCCGATCTATGCCGAGGCCGACGTCGTCGTGGAAAGCGGGGACGGACCGCACGAACAGACGGTGGAGGCGGTGCTTGGCGCGCTTGGCGCGCATGTCGAGGCGCAACGGCGAGAGCCGGGTCCCGATTCGTCATCGGCGAGCATCGAGGCCTGACGCGGTGAGCACGGCGGACCCCGACCCACGAACCGACCATGACCGGGAGACGGTGCGCGTCGAACTCGGACCGCGCAGCTACGACGTCGTGGTGGGTGCCGGCCTCGTCAACAAGGCCGGACGGCTCATGGCGCCGCTCCTGGCAAGCCGCTCGGCGGTTGTGGTCACCGACCGCGTCGTGGCCGGGCTTTATCTCGACGCGACACTCGACGCCCTGCGAACGGCCGGCTTCGCACCCTCCCACCTGATCGTCGAGTCGGGGGAGCGCAGCAAGGACCTGGCGACGCTCGGCGGCGTGTTGGACGACATCCTGGATCGCGGAATTGAGCGGTCGACCGCGCTGGTAGCACTGGGCGGCGGGGTCGTGGGCGACCTCACTGGCTTCGCCGCGAGCATCCTGCTGCGCGGCATCCCCTTCGTTCAGATCCCGACAACGCTCCTTGCCCAGGTGGACAGTGGTGTCGGCGGCAAGACCGGTGTGAACAGCACCCACGGCAAGAACCTGATCGGGACGTTCTACCAGCCGCGCCTGGTGCTCGCCGACGTGGCGACGCTGGCCACGCTGCCGCTGCGCGAGCGCAGGGCAGGCTATGCCGAGGTCGTGAAGTATGGCCTCATCGACGACCCGGCGTTCTTCGCCTGGCTCGAAACCAACGGCCCGGCACTCCTCGACGGTGATCCGGACGTGCTGCGAACCGCCGTCGCCCACTCGTGCAGGGCCAAGGCGCGCATCGTCGCCGCCGACGAGCGCGAGAGCGGCAGCAGGGCCTTGCTCAATTTGGGCCACACCTTCGCCCACGCCCTGGAGGCGGAGGCCGGCTACGACGGATCGCTCCTGCACGGCGAGGCGGTGGCCTATGGTATGGTGCTGGCGCACCGATTCTCCGCAGCCCTCGGCCTGTGCGGCGAGGATGACGCCGGGCGGGTTGCGGCCCATTTCCGCGCGGTTGGGCTGCCCAGCGAGGCAGACGCCCTTCCCGCGATTCGGTGGAACTCAGCCGCACTGATCGAGCGAATGAAACATGACAAGAAGGTGCAGGGCGGGCGGATGACGTTCGTCCTGACGCGCGGCATCGGGCATGCCTTCCTCAGCCGGGACGTGCCCCCGGAGGCACTCGGCGCCCTGCTCGACCAAGCCTTCGGCGAATGAGGTCCACTGCGCCTCCGAACTACATCCCTCCACAATCCCCAACGACACACCCATGACGACCGAGACTGCCATCACCATCGGCGCGATTGGCCTGCTGATCGCGCTATCGGGCTTCTTCTCAGGCTCCGAAACCGCACTCACTGCGGCCTCCCGCCCACGCATGCACCATCTGGCAGGCGCCGGCGACAGGCGTGCGCGCGCGGTCGAGCGGCTCACCGACGATCGGGAGCGACTGATCGGCGCGATTCTGCTCGGCAACAATGCCGTCAACATCCTCGCGTCTGCGTTGGCCACCAGCGTCCTGATTTCGGTGGTCGGCGATGCCGGCGTGGCCTATGCGACGATCGGCATGACCCTCATCATCCTGGTCTTCGCTGAGGTCCTGCCTAAGACCTACGCGATCCGCAATCCGGACAACTTTTCACTCAGGGTGGCACCTGTGCTGGGCCCGGTCGTCTGGTTGCTCTCCCCCATCGTTCACGCGGTGCAAATGGTCGTCTCGGCCACGCTGCGTGCAGCCGGCGCCTCTCGGGGAGAGCGGGAGGCAAGTGCAGCCGAGGAGGAGCTTCGCGGCACCATCGCCCTGCATGCGCAGGAAGGCGCCATGGTCAAGCACGAGCGCGACATGCTCCGCAGCATCCTCGACCTGGAGGAAATTGAAGTCGGCGCGATCATGACTCACCGCAAGACCATGGAGATGGTCGACGCCGACGCAGCGCCCGCCGACATTCTCGACCAGGTCGTCCGCAGTCCTCACACGCGCCTGCCGGTCTGGAAGGGCGAGCCGGATAACATCGTGGGGGTTCTGCATGCCAAAGACCTGCTGCGAGCGATGCATGCGAGCCTCGATGACCTCGACCTCCTCGACGTCATGTCGATCGTGACCGAACCCTGGTTCGTGCCCGAGACCACGCCGCTCGACGAGCAGCTCCACTCGTTCCGCGAGCGGCGGGCTCATTTCGCGTTGATCGTCGACGAATACGGCTCGCTGATGGGCCTCGTGACCCTGGAGGACATCATCGAGGAGATCGTGGGCGAGATCGACGACGAGCACGACGTCGCGCTCAGCGAGGTGGTCGAGAGCGAAGACGGCTCGGTCCTGATTCCGGGGACCGTTGCGATCCGCGATCTCAATCGGGCCTATGACTGGGACTTGCCAGACGAGGAAGCCGCCACCATTGCGGGTCTTGTGCTGAACGAGGCACAGGAGATACCCGAGATTGGCGAATCGTTCTCGCTCTATGGCTTTACCTTCGAAGTCCGCGCCCGCAAGCGCAATCAGATCACCCAGCTCCGCGTAATCCCGCGCTCGCGCGCTGCCGGGGGCCACGACGCCTGAGGCAACGGCCCCGCTCGGACGCGTTGCGAGGGCCGGGTTGCACGTCGCTGGCACGCTCCCCATATGCCGCCAGCAGGGGACCCCAGTTGCCAAAAACGACCGTCGCGACGAGAGGCGGGTGCCGATAATTCTAATTCGAGGTTCCGATTGTCGTAACGCCGCCTCGTGCTATACATGAAGCGGGTTAGTGGGCGAGTCGATGAACAGTTATCTCGACTTCGAGAAGCCGATCGCGGAGATTGAAGGCAAGCTCCAGGAGCTTCGCCACCTCAGCGATGACAGCGGCGTCAACATGCTCGACGAGGTTTCGCGCCTCGAGGGCAAGGTCGACCGTCTGCTCAGGCAGACCTACAGCCGCCTGACGCCTTGGCAGAAGACACAGGTCGCGCGTCATCAACTGAGGCCCCACTGCTCCGACTACATCGCGCGCCTGATCACCGACTTTGTGCCACTCGCCGGCGACCGCGTTTTCGGCGAGGATCGGGCGGTGATCGGCGGGCTGGGGCGCTTCCAGGGCCACACCACCATGGTCATCGGCCAGGAGAAGGGGGCTGATACCGAGGGCAGGGTCGCTCACAACTTCGGCATGGCCAACCCCGAAGGTTACCGCAAGGCGTCGCGCCTGCTGCGGCTGGCGGAGCGCTTTCAGGTGCCCGTGCTGACGCTGATCGACACGCCGGGCGCCTATCCCGGCGTGGGCGCCGAGGAGCGCGGGCAGGCCGAGGCCATCGCCCGCTGCATCGAGGCCTGTCTCGATGTCAGGGTCCCGGTGATCGCGCTCATCATCGGCGAGGGCGGCTCCGGCGGGGCGATTGCCCTCGGCGTCGCCAACCGCGTGCTGATGATGGAGCACGCGATCTATTCGGTGATCTCGCCCGAAGGCTGCGCCTCGATCCTGTGGCGGGACGCGGCCCTTGCGGAGACAGCGGCGGAAGCGCTGCGGCTGACGGCGGAAGATTTGCACTCCCTCGGCGTGATCGACGGCATCGTGCCGGAGCCCGTGGGCGGCGCGCATCGGGATGCGGCAAGCGCGATCGATCGGGCCGGTTCGGCGCTGGAAGAGGCGTTCGCCGACCTGCGCGGCCTCGACGGCGCGGCCTTGCGTAGCCAGCGGCGGGAGAAATACCTGGCACTGGGCGCCGTCGCCGAAGGCTAACGGGACACTCCCTGCACGCGCGCTAACGCGGCCCTATCGGGAAACCTGGGCCAGCCGCAGATTGCGGATGCGCCGACTCGCGATCTCGGCGCGCACGCGCGGGATCAGCACGGTCAGATAGTAGGTCATGAAACCTGCCGCCATGAGCAGAAGTGGCGCCACCATGGAGCTGTCGATCGACGGCGCGTCGATCTTGGAGATCGTCGCGGGCTGGTGCAGCGTGTTCCACCAGTCGACCGAGAACTTGACGATGGGCACGTTGACGACGCCCACCAGCGCAAGGATGGCGGCGACGCGGGCGCCCTTGGCCGGATCGTCGAAGGCGGCGTGCAGCGCGATGTAGCCGAGGTAGAGGAAGAACAGGATCAGCATCGAGGTGAGGCGCGCGTCCCACACCCACCAGGTGCCCCACATCGGCTGCCCCCAGAGCGACCCGCTCAAGAGTGTGATGAAGGCGAAGGCCGCACCCACCGGCGCGCTCGACTTGGCCACCAGGTCAGCCAGCGGATGACGCCAGACGAGGCTGGCCACGCTGCAGAGCGCGATCACGACATAGACGAAGAGCGACATCCACGCCGCCGGCACGTGGACGAAGATAATGCGGTAGGCGTCGCCCTGCTGATAGTCCGGCGGCGCGACGTAGAGGCCGAGCACCAGGCCGGCCACGATCAGTGCGGCAGTCGCACCCGCCGCCCAGGGATAGACCGCACGCGCCACGCGGAGAAAGCGCGCCGGGTTGGCGAAGAAGTGGATGCTGGTCCATCCGACTCTCCCTCGCCTCGTCGCGCCTGTCGCTCGTGTCGCCATGCCCGGCCTCGACCTACCCAGATCTATTCCACCGTCATGCGCAGCGCCGCCGCCGCTGCCAGCGGACCCAGCACCAGCGCGCCCACGAGCCCACCCGCCAGAATCGACAGGTTCGCATGCACGCCGACGTCGAGCACGGCGCCTTCCACCGCGCCCACGCCGAATATGAGAACGGGAACATAGAGCGGCAAGACCAGAAGCGCGATCAGCGCACCACCGCGGCGCAGGCCTACGGTGAGTGCAGCCCCCACGGCGCCGATCAGGCTGAGGATCGGCGTGCCCAGCAGGAGCGAGACGATCAGGATGACCAGCCCGTCGACGCTCATGTTCAGGAGAAGCGCCAGCACCGGCGCGGCGGCAGCCAGCGGGAGTCCGGTGGTGAGCCAGTGCGCCACGGCCTTGGCAAGCACGACGAACTCAAGCGGCAGCACGCCGAGCATCAGCTGCTCGAGGCTTCCGTCCTCGTGATCGGCGACGAACAGGCGATCCAGAGACAAAAGCGCCGCGAGCAGCGCCGCGACCCAGACGGCGCCGGGCGCGATGCGGCTGAGGAGGCCGAGCTCCGGCCCGATGCCGAGCGGGAAGAGCGTCACGGCGATGACGAAGAAGACCACCGCCATCAGGGTGCCGATACCGCCTCGCACCGCGAGGGTGAGCTCGCGGCCGATGAGGCGGAGGAAGACGCCTACCACCGCTCCTCCTCCGACTCTCCATCGCCTGCGGCCATCAGCATGTCGGCGGGGACCGCATGATCTCCGAGATCGAGGCGGTCGGCACCGTCGAGGGCGATCTCCCCGTGCGTCGCCACGATCGCCATACCTCCGTCTGCCCGGTGCGCGGCTATCATGGTCGCGACGCGGGCCGATGCGTCTGCGTCCAGCGTCACCGTCGGCTCGTCGAGGAGCCAGAGCGGCGCAGGGGCCGCCACCAGGCGTGCGAGCGCGAGCCGCCTTCGCTGCCCCGCCGAGAGGAAGCGCCCCGGCACGTCAGCCAATTCCTCGATTCCGAGCGCTTCGAGAGCACCTGGCGCAGCCCGAGCCACCCCCCTGAGCCGCGCCCAGTCGCGCAAGTTCTCCGCCGCCGTGAGCGTGGGTTTCACCGCGTCGAGGTGGCCGACGTAGTGGAGCCGCTGACGATGAGCGGCCCAGTCCTCGTCGACCGGCGTGCCATCCCATGTGAGAGTTCCGCCAACCGACCGCAACAAACCGCAGAGGATTCGGAGCAGGCTCGACTTGCCCGCGCCGTTGGGTCCGACGAGCGTCAGCGCCCCGCCGGGCTGGAGGCGGAACGAGACGCCGGAGAAGACCGGGCGCTCGCCACGGATGCAGGCCACGTCGTGCGCCTCGAAACAGGCGGCGCGCGGCGCAGTGCGTGACTCCGGTGAGGTATGCGGGCTAGCCGGGCCGGGAATCTTGCACCCCTCTCCGGTCGAGCCTAGAAGTTGGGGGAATGCCAAGCCTATCGGCGGTGCGCGCCAGCGGCAAGAAGCCGCGCACTGCGCGCCGTGCCGGAAGAAGGAGCAACCCGTTGATCGCCTTGGGACAGGACACGCTTGGAACCCGCCGCACGCTCAGCGTCGGCGACCGCTCATACGACTACTACAGCCTGCCGGCGGCGGCCGAAGCCGGCCTCGGCGACATCGACCGCCTGCCCTTCTCCCTCAAGGTCCTGTTGGAGAACCTGCTCCGCTTCGAGGATGGCCGCAGCGTCACCGTCGACGACATCCGCGCGGTGGCCGGCTGGCTGGATGAGGGACGCGGCGCAGGCGAAATCGCCTACCGCCCTGCCCGCGTGCTGATGCAGGACTTTACGGGCGTGCCGGCGGTGGTGGACCTCGCCGCGATGCGGGCTGCCATGACCGCCCTCGGGGGCAACGCCGGCCGCATCAATCCGCTCACGCCGGTCGATCTCGTGATCGACCACTCGGTGATGGTCGACCACTTCGGCACGACCCAGGCGTTCGGCCAGAACGTCGCGCTGGAGATGGCGCGCAACGGCGAGCGCTACGCCTTCCTCCGCTGGGGTCAGCAGGCGTTCGAGAACTTCCGCGTCGTGCCGCCGGGCACCGGCATCTGCCACCAGGTCAATCTGGAGTATCTCGCGCAGGTGGTGTGGACCGACGAGGTGGCGGGCACCACCATCGCCTATCCCGACACCCTGGTGGGCACCGACAGCCACACGACGATGGTCAACGGCCTCGCCGTGCTCGGCTGGGGCGTCGGCGGCATCGAGGCCGAGGCGGCGATGCTGGGCCAGCCGATCTCGATGCTGGTGCCGGACGTCGTGGGCTTCAAGCTCTCCGGCCGGCTGCGGGAAGGCGCGACCGCGACCGATCTGGTGCTGACCGTGACCCAGATGCTGCGCGAGCGCGGCGTGGTCGGCAAGTTCGTGGAGTTCTTCGGGCCGGGCCTCGACGATCTCGGGCTCGCGGACCGCGCCACCATCGCCAACATGGCGCCGGAATACGGCGCGACCTGCGGCTTCTTCCCCATCGACCGCGAGACCATCACCTACCTCACCGGGAGCGCCCGGGAGCCCGAACGTATCGCGCTGGTCGAGGCCTATGCCAGGGCGCAGGGCATGTGGCGTGAGGCCGGCACGCCCGATCTCGTGTTCACCGACACTCTGGCGCTCGACCTGGATCAGGTGGAACCCAGTATTGCCGGCCCCAAGCGGCCGCAAGACAAGATCCGACTCTCCGATGCCAAGCCGACATTCGCCAGCGCGCTGGGCGCGACCTTCGGCGTTACGGAGGAGGCAGGAAACGTGCGCGTGCCGGTCGCCGACACCGACTACCAGCTCCGCCACGGCGACGTGGTGATCGCGGCCATCACGAGCTGCACCAACACGTCGAACCCGAGCGTGATGGTGGGCGCCGGGCTGCTTGCCCGCAACGCGATCGCGCGCGGCCTACGGGTCAAGCCCTGGGTCAAGACCTCGCTCGCGCCGGGCTCCAAGGTGGTCTCCGATTACCTCGCGAGCGCCGGGCTGCAGGACGACCTCGATGCCCTGGGCTTCAACCTCGTGGGCTACGGCTGCACCACCTGCATCGGCAATTCGGGGCCGCTGGCGCCGCCGATCGCCGACGCCGTGGAGAGCGGCGACCTGGTGGTCTGTTCCGTGCTCTCCGGCAACCGCAACTTCGAGGGCCGCATCAGCCCGCATGTAAAGGCCAACTACCTGGCCTCGCCACCGCTGGTCGTGGCCTACGCGATCGCGGGCTCCATGACCCGCGACCTGGGCACGGAGCCGCTCGGCACGGGCCGTGACGGCGCGCTGGTCTACCTGCGGGACATCTGGCCGACGGCGGCGGAGGTGCGCGACACCATCGCGCGCGCCGTCACGCCGGAGATGTTCCGGAGCCGCTACGGCGATGTCTTCACCGGCGACGAGGATTGGCGCTCGATCGAGGCGCCGGCCGGGCAGACCTACGCCTGGGACGCGGGCAGCACTTACGTTCAGCATCCGCCCTACTTCCAGGGAATGGCGGCGGAGCCCCGGCCGCCCGTGGACATCGCGGGGGCGCGGATCCTCTGCCTCCTCGGCGATACCATCACGACCGACCACATCTCGCCGGCTGGCGCCATCGGTGCCGAGACGCCGGGCGGGGCGTACCTTCTGGAACGCCAGATTTCCCGTCGGGACTTCAACTCCTACGGCGCGCGACGCGGCAATCACGACGTGATGATGCGGGGCACCTTTGCCAACATCCGCATCCGCAACGAGCTCGCGCCCGGTACCGAGGGCGGCATCACCCGCCACATGCCGGACGGCACCGAGATGCCGGTCTACGACGCGGCCATGAAGTACCAGGCCGAGGGCGTGCCGCTCGTCGTGTTCGCGGGCAAGGAGTACGGCACCGGCTCCTCGCGCGACTGGGCGGCCAAGGGCACGCGGCTCTTGGGTGTGCGCGCAGTCATCGCCGAGAGCTTTGAACGCATTCACCGCTCGAACCTGGTGGGGATGGGCGTGCTTCCGCTGGAGTTCACCGAGGGCGCGACGCGCAAGAGCCTGGAACTCGACGGCAGTGAGCAGATCGACCTGGAGGGCATCGCCGGCGGCATCACACCCCGCATGACCGTGACCTGCCGCATCCGCCGCGCCGACGGCTCGACACAGGAGATCCCGCTCCGCTGCCGGATCGATACCGCCGACGAGGCCGATTACTACCGCCACGGCGGCATCCTGCACTACGTGCTGCGGGGGCTCGCCAAGGCGGCGTAAACGCCGGCGTCTATTCGGCGGCCTGATCGGCGGTCGGGTCGCCCAGCCTTTCGAGCGCGAGCTTGCGAAGCTTGTGCTTCTGCACCTTGCCGCTCGCGGTCATGGGAAAAGCATCCACCGACAGCACGTGGCGCGGGCTCTTGAAGCTCGCGATCCGACCCTTGCAGTAGGCGGCGATCTCCTCGCCGGTAACTGTCATGCCCGGCGCGGTCACGACGAAGGCCACGGCCACCTCGCCCAGCCGCGCGTCGGGATAGCCCACCACCGCCACTTGGTCGATCGCCTCGTGGGCCATCAGGAAGGCCTCGACCTCCGCCGGCGAGACGTTCTCGCCGCCGACCCTCAGCTGGTCCTTGTAGCGGCCAACGAAACGGATGTGCCCGTCGGCGCGGAGCACCACCGTGTCGCCGGTATGGAGCCAGTCGTCGCCGTCGATGGCCTCGGCGGTCTCCTCGGGCTTCTTGTAGTAGCCCTGGGTGATCATGTAGCCGCGAATCAGCAGCTCGCCTTCCTTGCCGACCGCGACCTCCTGGCCTGACTCCTGGTCCACGACCTTGATCTCGAAGCCCGGCGCTGGATAGCCCGAGGCATCCGAGCGCTGCTCCGGCGTCGAGTTGCCGAACGACATGGTGGCGAAGGTGAAAGTCTCGGTCATGCCCCAGCCGGTGAAGGTGGGCACCATCTCGGCCTGCACCCGCCGCGCGATGCGGGCCGAGCTGGTCATGCCGGAGGGAAAGGTGCCGAAACGCAGGCTGGAGATGTCCCGCGGGGTTCTCTCGAGCGAGTCGAGATACTCCTTGTAGTGGGTGTCGAAGCCGTGGGTGATGGTGCCGCCCTCGGCCTCGACCAGCCGCATGCACTCGTCGGCGTCGAAGCGGTCCAGCAGCACATGCTTGCAGCCGGCGATCACCGCGATCAGCCCGGCCTCGCTGAAGCCGTACATGTGGAAGAGCGGCAGCGGGTTGACGATTACGTCCTCGAAGGTGAGGCCGATGCGGTTGGCCCGCTCGCGCATGTTGCGGATCATCAAGTGGGTGTGGAGCACGCCCTTGGGATGCCCGGTGGTGCCGGAGGTGTAGCCGATCATCACCGGTTCGTCGGGATCGACCGCGCTGGCTCGGGCGCCAAGCGCCGCATCGCTCACCGCCTCGCCGCCAGTGAGCATCGCCTCCCAGCCCACCGTGCCGGGCACGTCGCTCTCGCCGACGATGACCACGCGGCGTAGCCGGGGGAACCCCTCGATCGCGGCTGCGCGCGGGTCCTGCCCCGCAAGCCCTGGCAGCACGTCCGCCACCATGGCCGCGTAGTCGACCGGGCCGGAACGGTCCACGCTGATCCAGGTGCCGCTATCGGATTGCCGCACCGTGTAGGCCACGTCGTCGGTGCGGTAGCGGGTGTTGAGCGGCACCAGCACGGCGCCGACCTTGGCGATGGCGAAGATGAGAAAGAGCCACTCCGGCCGGTTGTTCATCCAGAGCGCGACGTGCTCGCCCCTCTCGACCCCGAGCGCCATCAGTCCCTTAGCGACGCGATCCACCTCCCGGTCATATTCAGCATAGGTCCAGCGCTTGCCGTCGCAGACCAACGCTTCGCGAGCGCCCCAGCGTCGGGCCGCCTCCGCTGGCAGATCGCCCAGCCGCTCCTTTGGGTACCAATCACCCATGCCGTGCCCTGCTGTCCCTAACTCCGCAACCGCTCGCCCGCCGGATCGTAGAAGGGCGTGAGTGACATCGTCGCCGGCACGCGCTCGCCGGCGATATCGACCTCGTAGGCGCCGTCGTCGAGCGCCTGCCACCGGCGCGGCTCGTCGCTCAGCAAATAGCCCATCCCGACCGGCCGGTCGAAGCCGTAGCCGTAGGCGGCCGACGTGATGCGGCCCGCGACCCTGTCGTCCAGGTAGATCGTCTCGTCGTGGAACATGAAGGGCTCGGGCCTCTCCAGCATCACGTGGACGAGGCGCGCGGTGAGCCCGTCGGCGCGCTGCCGCTCCAGCGCACTGCGGCCGATGAAATCGGCATCCTTCCTGAACGAGACGGCGAAGCCGAGACCGGCTTCCAGCGGGGTCTCGGCCTGGGTGATGTCGTGGCCCCAGTGGCGGTAGCCCTTCTCGCTCCTCAGAGAATCCATCGCGTGGATGCCGCAGAGCCTGACGCCGAGGTCGGCACCCGCCTCCATCAGCCGGTCGAAGATCGGCACCGTGTACTCGGTCGCGATGTGCAGCTCCCAGCCCAATTCACCGACGTAGGAGACCCGCATCGCCCTCGCGTGCGCGTAGCCGATATCGATCTCCTGGCAGGTGCCGAAGGGAAAGGCACCGTTGGAGAGGTCCGCATCGCTGACTCGCCCGAGCAGCGTCCTGGCGTTGGGTCCCATCACAGCGAGCACGCCGGAGCCCGAGGTCACGTCGGTGACGTAGACCCGCGCGCCGTCGCTCAGGTTCCGCTCGATCCAGGTGAGGTCGCGGGTCTGGGAGGCCGCCGAGGTCACCACCAGATAGCGGTCGTCGGCGAGCCGGGTGACGGTAAGATCCGCCTCGATCCCGCCCCGCCTGTTGAGAAGCTGCGTGTAGACGATCTTGCCCGCCGGCACCGCGACATCGTTGGCGCAGAGGCGCTGCAGCTCGCGCTCGGCATCCGGCCCCTGCACCAGGTATTTCGCGAACGAGCTCATGTCGAGGACACCGACCGCCTCGCGCACGGCGCGGTGCTCCTCCCGCACATAATCGAACCAGTTCTGCTTGCCATAGGCGTATTCGTAGGTTGGCTCCACGCCTTCGGGCGCGAACCAGTTGGCGCGCTCCCAGCCGGCGGCCTCGCCGAAGCAGGCGTTGTGGGCGGCGAGCCTGGCATGGAGCGGGCTGAGCCGCACCGGGCGGGCGGTCTCCACCTGGCGATACGGCCAGTGCATCTGGAATAGCAGGCCCAGGCTCTCTTTCGTGCGATCGACTAGATAGCGGCGGTTGTTCTGGAAGCGGGCGAAGCGGGAGATGTCGAGCTCGGCAAGGTCCACCGTGGGCTGCCCCTCGACGATCCACTCCGACATCACCTTGCCGGCGCCGGCGGCCGTGAGGATGCCTTGCGAGTTGAAGCCGGCGGCGACGAAGAAGCGCGCAAGCTCCGGCGCCTCGCCGAGCACGAACTTGTTGTCCGGCGTGAAGCTCTCCGGCCCGTTCATGAAGCGGCGGATCGGCGCCCGCTCCAGCACTGGCAGAAGCTCGATGGCGTTGGTCATCGGCAGCTCGAAGTGGTCCCAGTCCTCCGGCAGCTCGACGAATTCGGCGCCGGCCGGCAGCTTCTCCAACGGCAGCGGCTTGGCAACGGGCTCGAAAGAGCCGACGAGCAGGCGGCCGGCGTCCTCTTTCACGTAGATGTAGCCGTCGGTGTCGCGGATGATCGGCGCGTCGGGCGAGAGCCCCTCGATCGGCTCGGTGACCACGTACATGTGCTCGGCGGCGTAGAGCGGCACGTTGGCGCCCGCCATCAGACCGATCTCGCGCGCCCAGACGCCGCCGCAGTTGACGACGGTCTCGCAGGCGATGGTGCCTCGCGCGGTGCATACGCCGGAGACCGTGCCGTTCCTGCGCTCGAATCCGGTGACGGCCGTCTCCTCGAAGATGCGCGCGCCCCTCGTGCGGGCGCCCTTGGCAAGCGCCATCGCGGTATCGACGGGATTGGTCTGGCCGTCGCCGGGAATGTAGATCGCACCCTTGATCCGCGAGACGTCCATCAACGGATAGAGCGCCTTAACCTCGTTCAGCCCGACCTCGTAGGCCTCGACGCCGAAGCAGTCGCCGAGCGCGGCCGTGCGCCTGATCTCGGTGAGCCGTTCCTCGGTGCGGGCGATGGGGAGGCTGCCCTTGCGGCGGAAGCCGGTCGCCTGGCCGGTCTCGGCCTCCAGCGATTCGTAGAGGCCGACGGCGTAGCGCGCGAGCTCGGTCAGCGTGGAGGTGGCGCGTAGCTGATTGACCAAGCCTGCGGCATGCCACGAGGTGCCGCCGGTGAGATGGCCCCGCTCCAGGAGGACCACGTCGCGCAGACCGAGCTTGGTCAGGTGGTAGGCCATGCTGCAGCCGATGATGCCGCCGCCGACGACCACCACCTGGGCCTGGGTCGGTAACGCCTCGGTCATCGCTCCCTCGCCCGCACCGGGCCCTTCCTGTCGTGCCGCAACGCGCCGCCGCCGGATTCCCTAGCACGGCCGCGCACGGCGGAAAACGGAGCGGGCGGAACACGCCGATGCGGTGGCCGCTGCCAGCACCGGCGGGGTTTGCATTCCCGCGGCGCACTTCGCATAGTGCGCGCCAACCGGGGTGGCCCCGGCGATCCAACGTGCCAGAGGAGAGGGAGACAATGGCAGTTAGCGCGGGCGACAAGGTGCCGTCGGTCAACTTCAAGATGCTGACGGCTGACGGGCTCAGCGACGTATCGAGCGACGACTATTTCGGCGGCAAGAAGACGGCGCTCTTCGCCGTTCCCGGCGCATTCACGCCGACTTGCTCGGCCAAGCACGTGCCGAGCTTCCTGGCGCAGGCCGATGCGCTCAAGGCCAAGGGCGTGGACCAGATCGCCTGCGTGTCGGTCAACGACGCGTTCGTGATGAAGGCCTGGGGCGCGGACACGGGCAGCGGCGATACCATCGACATGCTGGCGGACGGCAATGGCGAGTTTGCGCGGGCCACGGGGCTCACCCTCGACGGCACCGGCTTTGGGCTCGGCGAGCGGACGACGCGGTTCTCCATGATCGTCGACGACGGCACGATCACCGCCCTCAACGTGGAGGAGAACCCGGCGGAGATGGACGTGAGCAGCGCGGAGCACATGCTCACGCAGCTCTGATCCGGCTATCCCCCGCGCAGCCGTCCGCAAAAGGCGCTTGCGCGGCGAGCTGCGCTCACCACATTGTCGTCTATCGGCGGCCGCCACGGCGCGCGGCGGGCCGTTCGACCCCAGATTGACCAGACCGCAGCCTGCGCAACGGCCGGCGCGCGGTCGCTCAGGAGGAGACATCAGGCAATGGCACTGAGGATTGGCGACGAAGCACCCAACTTCACGGCAGACACCACCGAGGGCTCGATCGACTTTCACGACTGGATCGGCGACGGCTGGGCGATTCTTTTCTCCCATCCCAAGGACTTCACGCCGGTCTGCACCACTGAGCTCGGCTATATGGCCGGCCTCAAGTCGGAGTTCGAGAAGCGCAACTGCAAGGTCCTCGGGCTCAGCGTGGACGGCGTGAGCGACCACCACGCCTGGTCGAAGGACATCGAAGAGACACAAGGTCACGCGGTGAATTACCCGCTGATCGGGGACCCGGAGCTCAAGATCGCGACCCTCTACGAGATGCTGCCGGCCGGCGCCGGCACGACCTCGGAGGGGCGGACTGCGGTGGACAACCTCACCGTCCGCACCGTCTTCCTCGTCGGGCCTGACAAGAAGATCAAGCTCTCCCTCACCTACCCCATGAGCACCGGCCGCAACTTCGACGAGGTGCTGCGCGTGCTCGATTCCTGTCAGCTCACGGCGAAGCACAAGGTCGCGACGCCAGTGAACTGGAAGCAGGGCGAGGACGTGATCATCGTGCCGGCGGTCTCCGACGAGGAGGCCAGGAAGACCTACCCCGACGGTTGGAAGGCCCCGAAGCCCTACCTCAGGATCGTGCCGCAACCCGAGTAGGGCTGCGCGGCTCACGAGAGCACGTTCCGACCGTACGGGATCACCGCAGCTCGGACATCACCCACCTCCCCCTGTCCCCCCGAAGGCGGAGGGGGAACGCAGGTGACGCCGCCTACTCTCCCTCTCCGCCCCTGGGGGCGGAGAGGACCGGGGTGAGGAGGGGATACTTACGGCGGCACCCGGTTTTCGATGGCGAGTGGCGCCAGCGTCGTCCGCACCTGCTTGAACGCGACGGCGAGAGTCTCGGCCCAGGCCGTGGCGCCCTCCTGCGTGGCGATCAGGTCCTGACGCAGCTCGATCTCGATATGGGGCAGGCCGCGCCCCTGGCCGTGCACTGGAATCGAATAGTCGGACGGGCCCACGATGGCATAGGGCTCATTGTCGCCGATGGTGAGCCCCGGCCGGAGCGCGGCGAGGGCCTCCTTCAGCGGCTGCACGAGCCGGTCGTCGTGCTCGTAGAGCAGCCCCACCTCCCACGGCCGGGCGAAGCCCTGGAAGATCGGCGTGAAGCTGTGGACCGCGACCAGGATCGGCACCGCGCCAAACCCGGTCGCGCGGTCGAGGCACGCGGCGATGGCGTCGTGATAGGGGCGGAAGAACGCGTCGGTCCGCGCCGCGGCCTCCTCCGGCGAGATCGACTGGTTGGCCGGCACCACCGTGCCGTCGCTCACGGCTGGCATCGCCGTGGGACTCCCCACCGGGCGGTTGCAATCGACGACCAGGCGCGAATAGCCGGAGAGGTAGGCCGGCGCGTCGAGCAGGGTGCTGAGCGATCTCGTGACCATCGCAGCGCCGATGTCCCAGCCGATGTGGCGGTCGAGCTCCGCCTGGTCGAGGCCCAGCCGCTCCATGTGGGCCGGCACCGCGTTGCTCGCGTGGTCACAGACCAGGACGAAATGCGGATGAACACTGACCGGCCCGATGCGGGAGTAGGGCCGCGGGTCGTCGGCACTGGGCCGCGACGGATCGAACCAGGCGGCCCGCTCGCTCACCGCTTCGCCACGGCGGCCAGCGGCTGAGCCGACGCCGGCGCGCGTTCCCCGGCACCGTCGCAGGCAAGCAGGCGAAGCGAGCCGCGCTCCACCGTGAGCGCGAGTCGGCCGTTCACCAGATCGAGGGCGGCATCGCCGAAGAGCGTCCGCCGCCAGCCCTGAAGCGCCGGCACGCCATTGGTCTCGCCGCGCGCGATCCGCTCCAGGTCGTCGGCGCTGGCAATCAGCTTGCGAGCGACGCCGCTCTCCTCGCTCTTGAAGGTGAGAAGAACCTTGAGAAGATCGGTCAAAGCCGCAGGCGCCGCAGGCTTTTCGGGCCGGGGTGGCGGCTTCGGACAGTCCTCTTCGGGGAGCGCCAGGCCCCGCTGGACCGCGGCCAGCACCGCCGCACCCATGGCGCCCTCGGCGGTGCGCTGGCTCACCGAGCGCAGCTTGGCGAGCTCCTTCACCGTGCGCGGCCGCTGCGCCGCGATCTCGGTCAGCGCCGTGTCGCGCATGACCCACGGACGGGGCTTGTCGCGCCGGTCGGCCTCGGTCTCGCGCCAGGCCGCGACCTCGCGCAGGATCGCGAAGAAGCGCCGGTCGCCGCCGCGCACCTTGATCCGCCGCCACGCCTCCTCGGGTGGGTTCTCGTAGGTCGCGGGGTCCGTGAGTATCGCCAGCTCCTCGTCGAGCCACGATCGCCGGCCAGTGCGCTCCAGCTTCGCCGCGAGCTTCTGGTAGACCACGCGCAGGTGGCTCACGTCGGAGAGGGCGTAGCGCAACTGCCGCTCGGTGAGCGGACGGCGCGCCCAGTCGGTGAAGCGCTGGGTCTTGTCGATGCGCCCGCGCGCGAGCCTGGCAACCAGCGTCTCGTAGCCGACCGAATCGCCGAAGCCGCACACCATGGCGGCGATCTGGGTGTCGAAGAGCGGATGCGGCACCCCGCCTGCGAGCGGCAGTAGCACCTCGACATCCTGCCTGGCCGCGTGGAAGACCTTGAGCACCGGCGCGCGCACCAGGAGGTCGTAGAGCGGCGCGAGATCGATTCCATTGGCGAGCGGGTCGACGGCGACCGGCTCGCCATCGGCCGGGCCAACTTGCAGCAGGCACAGCTTGGCGCGATAGGTGCTCTCGCGCATGAACTCGGTATCGACCGTAACGAACTCGGCCTCCCGCCACGCCGCGCAGAGTGCGGCGAGCGGGGCGCTCTCGGTAATCAGCCGGGGCTTGGTCACGGGCCCTCGCCGTTCGCGAAGGCCGATTCGTTGGAACTCACGGGCGCGGTGTCAGGCAGCGGCCATCGCGGCCATGTCGGCACGGCCGTCACCGCCCGCGAGCGCGGTGCTCCGCCCGGTGCCGGTGATCCAGCCGCCGCCGAGCACGCGGTCTCCGTCATAGAGGACGCAGGCCTGCCCTGGCGCTGTTGCGGGCTCCGGCGTCTCCAACGTGACCTCGGCGGTGCCATCGGCATTCCCCACCAGCCGCGCCGGCGCGCCGGGATGGCTGGAGCGGAGCCGCGCCACCACCGCCCGCTCTTCGCCCGGCGCGGGCGCATCGCCGCCGATCCAGGAGAGCGGGCCGGTGAAGACAAGGTTCCGCAGTAGCGCCCTCTGCGGGCCGACCACGACCTCACGCCGCGCGGCGTCGACCGCGAGCACGTAGAGCGGCTCGGGCCCCGCGATGCCGAGGCCGCGGCGCTGGCCGACGGTGTAGTGGATGATGCCCTCGTGGCGGCCGAGCACCCGGCCCGCCTCGTCCACGATATCGCCGGGCTCGGCGGCACCGGGGCGGAGGCGCTCGATCACGCCAGCGTAGCGGCCTGAAGGCACGAAGCAGATATCCTGGCTGTCGGGCTTGTCCGCGACGGCAAGGCCGAACCGTTCGGCATGCGCCCGCACGCGCTCCTTCGGCATGTCGCCCAACGGGAAGCGCAGGAATTCCAACTGCTCCGGCGTGGTGGCGAAGAGGAAGTAGCTCTGGTCCCTGGCGCCATCGACCGCCCGGCGGAGCTCCGGCCCCTCCGACCCTGCCACGCGCCGCACGTAGTGGCCGGTGGCGAGCGCGTCCGCGCCAAGGTCGCGGGCGAGCGCCAGCAGGTCGCGGAACTTCACCCGCTCGTTGCAGCGCACGCAGGGGATCGGCGTCTCGCCGCGCAGGTAGGAATCGGCGAAATCGTCGATCACCGCCTCCCTGAAGCGCGCCTCGTAGTCGAGCACGTAGTGGCGGATGCCGAGCCGGTCCGCGACCCGGCGAGCGTCGTAGATGTCCTCCCCGGCACAGCAGGCGCCGGAGCGCGCCCGCGGCCCGCCCGCCGCATAGAGCTGCAGCGTGATGCCCACCACCTCATAGCCCGCCTCCGCCAACAGGGCGGCGGTGACGGACGAATCGACGCCGCCGGACATGGCGACGACCACACGCGCGCCACGGCCGAGGCCGAGATCGAGGGTGTCTGCGGGCATGGCGCGCACTATAGGCGCGCGCGGGAGCGGCGCAACCGCCCGTCACGCGTCCAAAGTGGGATGGAAAGCCATAATCGTTGGCGGGATTCGCCGGGATCAAGTGGGATTAAGCGGGATAAGTGGGGATAAGTGGGATTAAGCGGGACAAGTGGGATGCCGAGGGACAAACTACGGCGTTGCAGACTGCATGCGGCAGCAGCCCGAGCATGGGGCGCGCACTCATCGCAATGGCATTGTCCCGTTCGCCGTCGCACGTCATGGCGCAATCCTGGCAGGGGCGTTGAGTGCTGTGCACCGGACCATGTTTCGGGGTGTCAGGCGGCCCCCCTTCGCCTTACCGGGCCGAAGGCCCGGACGGCGCGACTGCGCCGCGCGCCGAATGGCGCGGAGCGTCGCGCGGCCACGCGCGCGGAGCGCACGATCGAGCGGAGCGAGCGCCCGGCGATTGAGGGAAATGAATAAGTTGGGAGGGGGACAGGGGGAGGTGGGCGTCTTTTCAGGTCGCGTCGAGGCCTGCCTGCCAGAACGCCGCCTCCAGCCGGGTCGCGGTGCGGAAGGTCTCGGCAAGCTGAGCGAAGCGTCCGGCGCCGCCGCGCCGCGCCGCGAGCGCATCCAGCGCCTCGATCTCTGTCCGCATGAACCCCTGATACTCCTCGCCGGCATACATCTCGATCCAGGGTGCGTAGGGGTTGCCCTCGGCGCGGGTCGCCGGATCGCCTGCAAGGCGGGCCCCGATCTCGCCGTAGCCGATGACGCAGGGCGCGAGTGCCACCCGCAGATCGAGCAGGTCGCCCGCGAGCCCGCGCTCCAGCACGTAGGCCGCGTAGGCGAGCGTCGCGCTATCGGCTTCGACCGCTTCGAGCGCGTCCTCCGCGATCCCCCAGTCCGCGCAATAGGCGCGGTGCAGGTCCATCTCGACCTCGACCAGGGCCTTGAGCCCGGCCGACGCCTCGCGGATTTCGGCCAGCGTATCCGCCTTGTAGGCGGCGAGCCCGTAGGCGCGGGCGAACTGGATCAGGAACAGGTAGTCCTGGACCAGGTAGTGGCGGAACGCGGCCTCCGGCAGAGTGCCTTCACCGAGGCTCCGCACGAAGGGATGCTCGACATACGCCCGCCAGTCGTCCCCCGCGGCCTCGCGCAGGCCTGCGAAGAAGCCCGTCTCAGCCTCGGTCATCGCCACGCTTTTCGTATGGTCTCCGTGGGATGGAGCCGGACACCTCCCCCATCACATCATGTTGCTGGTTTCTGCCGGCAGCGTCACCACCAGCCCGTCCAGCGCCTCGGTGATGACGATCTGGCAGCCGAGGCGCGAGGTCCGCGTGAGGCCGAGCGCGAGGTCGAGCATGTCCTCCTCGTCCTCGCACTTCTCCTCGAGCTTGCCGTACCAAGCCGGGTCGACGATGACGTGGCAGGTCGAGCACGCCATCGCGCCTTCGCACGCGCCCTCGATGTCGATGCCGTGGCGGAACGCGATATCCAGCACGGAGTCGCCGACGGGCGCCTCGACCTCGTGGCGCGTGCCGTCGGGGTCGATGAAGGTCATGGTGGGCACGGGTCGGGCGCGGCCTATCCTGCGGCGGCCGAGACGCCGGCCTTCCAGCGGTTGGTGAGGCCCGCATAGAGCGCCCGCCAGGCGCCCAGGAAGCGCTCGATCTCCTCCTCGGTCGTGGCCCACCCCATGCTGACCCGGATGGCGCAGCCGCCGATGCCGTCGGGCGCGCCCAGCGCGCGCAGCACGTGGCTGGGCTCCACCTTGCCGGAGGAGCAGGCGGAGCCCGCGCTCACCGCGACGCCTGCGAGATCGAGGCCCATGACCTGCGTCTCGCTCTGCACGCCCGGCATGGTGAGGCAGCTGGTGTTGGGCAAGCGCGCCGCCCCTTCGCTGAAGATAACGATATCGGGCTCGGTCTCGCGCAGCCGCGCCTCCAGCCGGTCGCGGAGGGCTGCGATCTCACCCGCCCTTGCGAGGTCGTCCTGGGCGAGGGCGGCCGCCGCTCCGAAGCCGACGATGCCTGCGGCGTTCTCGGTGCCGCCGCGCAGGCCCCGCTCCTGTCCGCCGCCCGTGATGAGCGGCGCGATGTCTAGCCCTGAGCGCACCACCAGCGCGCCGATCCCCTTGGGGCCGGCGAACTTGTGGGCGGCCATGCTCATCATGTCGACACCGAGTCCGGCGAAGGAGACCGGGATCCGGCCCGGCGCCTGCACCGCGTCGCAATGCACCAGCGCGCCCGCAGCCTTCGCCCGCGCCGCGATCTCGGCCACCGGTTGAATCACGCCGGTCTCGTTGTTGGCGAGCATCACCGAGACCAGCGCCTCCGGTCCATGTGCTGCAAGCGCCGCGTCGAGCGCGCCCAGGTCGAGCACGCCGTCGCCGTCCACCGGGAGGACGACCAGGTCGTCCGCCACGTCCTCGGCCGTGCGCAGGATCGCCGGATGCTCGATGGCGCTGACAATGAGCGCCCGCCGGCCGGCGCCCCTGAGCGCGGTGTTGTTGGCCTCGGTGCCGCCTGCGGTGAAGACCAGCTCGGCCGGCGTGCAGCCGACCAGGGCCGCGATCTGCTCGCGCGCGTCCTCGATGCGCTTGCGCACGTCGCGGCCGAAGCCGTGGACCGAGGACGGATTGCCGGCCAGCATCATCGCCTCGGCCACCGCCTCCACGACCTGCGGCTTGATCGGCGCCGTGGCGTTGTAGTCGAGGTAGATCGGGCCCGAATCGCTCATTCTGCCGCCTGCTCCATCAGGCCGCGCGTGCCACCCGAGAGCCGGTCGCTCATGCCGAGCACCCGGCGTGCGCAGACGTCTTCGAGCGAGACCGCGCTGAGAAAGCCGTGGATGTGGATGCCGAGCTCGTCCCACAGGTCGTGGGTGACGCAGCGGCTCGCGTCCTTCATGCAGCCGCGCCCGGAGTCCGGCGGGCAGCGCGTCGCGCGCAGGTTCTCGTCTACTGCGACGACGATGTCCACGATTCGGAGCTCCGCCGCAGGCCGCGCCAAGCGGTAGCCCCCACCCGGCCCGCGCGCGCTCAGCACCAGGCCCGCCCGGCGCAGGCGGCCGAAGAGCTGCTCCAGGTAGGACTGCGAGATGTCCTGCCGCGTCGCGATCTCGGCCAGCGTCACCGGCCGGGCCTCGCCCGTGCCGCCGGTGCAGAGCGCGAGCTCCGCCATCGCCATGACCGCATAGCGCCCCCTGGTGCCGAGCCTCACGGACCGCCCCCGGAGACGGCGCCTAGCCGCCCGCGGCGCGGCGGCCGAGCGGCGCGGGGGCCTCCTCGCCCCCGGCCTCGCCGTCGGCGCCGGCGTCTGCTTCGGTCGGCGCGGCAGCGGCGCGCTCCATTGCCTGCAGGCGCTCGCGCAGGGCGTCCACCTCGGCCCGCAGCAGATCGACGGTGCGAGTCGTCGGGTCGGCGATGTCGGGCGAGGGCGTGCCGTAGGCGTCGAATGCAGACGCGTCCTTTTTGGCCGCAGCCGGACCCGCGGGCCGCGCCGGGATCCCGACCATGGTAGCGCCCGGCGGCACGTCCTTGAGCACCACCGCGTTGGCGCCGATGCGCGCGTCGCGGCCTCCTCGGCTTGGGCCTCGGCCCCGGCTTCGCTTTCGGGCAACGGTGCGGCCTCGGGCTGCGCGGCGGCTGCCTGCTCCAGCTCCTCCA
>JAJDVB010000112.1 GCA_022826345.1 Alphaproteobacteria bacterium | reverse complement strand
GCTATTCTGGTGCCGCATGACATTGACCTCCGTTCGTGTCCAGAACGCCGCAAAACGTCCGGAGACGAATAGAATCAATGTCATGCACCTTGTCCACCCCTCTAAACCGGACAGCAGTGGGCTTGTCCCGGCCATCCACGTGTTGGTTGGGGATTCAACGGTTCTGGCTGAGCGAGATGCCCGGATCACCCCCGGACTTGATCCGGGGGCCGGGCATGACGATAAGAAGTGCAGGGTCGGGGAGACTACGCGGCCAACCGGAAACCATGCGAACTTCTGCAACAGGACACCAGAGTACGGAACGAAGCATGAGGCCCGGAGATCAAGCGCATGCCTGACATCTACAACTATCCCGCCGAAATCGAATGCGACGAGGACGGCCGTTACGTCGTCTCGTTTCCTGATTTCGGATGGGGAGCGACGGACGGCGCCAACCGCGACGAGGCGCTCCTCGAAGCCAGGGATTTGCTGCGCGAGCTGATCGCAACCACGATTCGGGAGGGCGAGGACCTGCCCGAGCCGTCGCGCGCCGGCGAGGGAAGGCCTCTCGTCGTCCCTCCGGTGCAGATCGCGCTGACAGCCTAGCTCGGCGCGTAACTCTCGCGGGCGCCGAGGCTGGAGCCGCCGCAGACCATGATCGCCTGCCCGGTCACGAAGGAGCTGCGCGCGTCGAGGAAGAAGGCGATGGCGTGGGCCATGTCCTCGGGCGTGCCGATGCGGCCGGCCGGGATCGCGGCGAGCGCAGCCTTGGTGCGGGGCGAGTCCGGCGGGTTGGCCTCGACGTAGAGCTCGGTGGCCGTCGGGCCGGGGCAGATGCAGTTGACCGTGATGCCGTCGCCGCCGAGCTCCAGCGCCCAGGTCCGCGTGAGCCCGATCAGCGCCGCCTTTGTCGCGGCGTAGTTGGTGCGAAGCTCCTTGCCGCGCACTGAGCGGCTGGAGACGTTGACGATGCGCCCGAAGCCGGCGGCCCGCATCCCCGGTGCCACAGCCTTGGTGCACTGAATGGCCGAGCGCACGTTGAGCGCCATCAGGTAGTCGAAGTCGTCGAGGGCCGCGTCTTCCAACAGGGCCGGGCGCACGGCGCCCACGTTGTTGACCAGCCGCGTGATGGTCCGCCCGCTGAGCGCCTGCTCCAGCGCGCGCGCCGTGGCCTCCCGATCGGCGAGGTCCACGGCCACGAAATCGTCCACCGGGTCTTCCGGCTCCAGGCGGTCGAAGACCACGACCCGGCAGCCGTCTGCGCGGAGCCTCGCCGCCGTCGCCCGGCCGATGCCGCGCGCGCCGCCGGTGATGAGGGCGTAGTCAGTCGTCGCCCGCCCTCCCCTGCGCGCGCCGGAGGCTGCCCTATTCCGCCGCCACCTGCGTGCCGATGGCGGCGTTGACCTTGGGCATGACCTCTTCGGCGAGCAGCGACATGGAGCGCTTCATCCGCTCCTTGTCGGTCCAGTCCTGCGCCGTCAGCATCAGCGTGCCGAAGTGGCCGATCTCGTCCCGCAACGCCAGAATCTTCTCGGCGACCGTCTCCGGGCTGCCGTAGATCGTGTAGTTGTCGCGGATCGATTCGTGGGTGAGCTCGGCCGGGTCGTCGCCCTGGTTGACCACGAAAGGCCCCTTCATCTCGGCCCGCTCGAAGATCCTGAAGAGGTAGCTGAAGTACCAGTCGGTGCTGTCATCCGCCTTCTTCACGAAGGCCTCGGCCGCCTCGTCGGTCTCGTCCACGTGGACGTTGCGTGCGACCCGCCAGATCTCCGGGTCGGTCGAATGGCCTGCCTTGGCCGCCGCATCGGCGTAGACCTGCCAGTGGGACTTAGCCGACCAAGTGCCGATGAAGTTGGCCGAGATCGGGATGTAGCCGCGCGAGCCTGCGAACTTGATCGAGCCGGAGAAGGGGCTCATCGCCGAGATGGCGATGGGCGGATAGGGCTTCTGATAGGGCTTGGCCATGTAGCCGAGGCCGATATCCTCGTAGATCCAGTCCTTGAGGGAGATCTTCCAATGCTCGCCGTCGTAATGGTAGGGCGGATCGGAGGTCCAGATATCGATCATGATGTCGATGGCCTCGATCATCATCGAGTTGCGGTCCGCATCCATTACGCCGAAGATCTCGAAGTCCGGCGGCAGCCCGCCGGGGCCGAGGCCCGCGATGTAGCGCCCCTTCGACAGGTGATCGAACATGGCGATCTGCCCGGCCGTCACCGCCGGGTGGTACTGCGGCAGGCAGATGACCCCGGTGCCGGCGACGATCTGCTTGGTGTGCGGCAGCACGTGGGCGAGGAAGAGCAGCGGCGAGGTGATCTGCTCGGACTTGGAGCTGTAGTGCTCGCCGACCCAGGCCTCCGAGAACCCGAGGCTATCGGCATGGACGATCGCCTCGATATCCTCCATGAGGGTCGTGTGATAGTCCCTCGTGTGGTTGTGGATCGGCATCATGAACAGGCCCAGCTTCATCGATCTCCTCCCTTGCCCCGCAGCGATGCGCGCACGAACCCTTGGCCGGCCCGTCGCCGGGCGGCCGGGCGCACCATATACCATCGCATGCGCCGCTGCACGCTAGCCCGAGGGACGCTCGGGGCGTTCGGAGGCGCCGCGTGATCGGGGCCGGGGCCGTGCCTGCGGCCGAACGCCGCCGGGCGCTGCGGGCGGCGCTCGCGAACGGTGTCTTGCTGCGTTTCCCCGGCGCATTTGCGCCGATCGTGGCGAAGCTGATCGAGCGCCAGGGCTTCGACGGGGCCTACGTCTCCGGCGCGGCGCTGGCGGCCGATCTCGGCCTGCCGGACATAGGGCTGGTGACCCAGAGTGAGGTCGTCGCCCGCGCGCAGGCGATCGTGCGGGCCTGCACGCTGCCTGTCATCGTGGACGTCGATACGGGCTTCGGCGCGCCGCTCAACGCCGTGCGTACCATCGCCTTGCTCGAGGAGGCCGGGCTTGCCGGCTGTCACCTCGAAGACCAGGAGAGTCCGAAGCGCTGCGGCCATCTCGACCGCAAGACCCTGGTGCCGACGGCGGAGATGGTGCGCCGGGTGCGCGCAGCGGCCGAGGCCCAGAGCGATCCGGATTTCCTGCTCATCGCCCGCACCGACGCGCGCGGGCCCGAGGGGCTGGAGAAGGCGATCGACCGGGCCAAGGCCTACGTCGATGCGGGCGCGGCCATGATCTTCCCCGAAGCGCTGCAGGACGAGCGCGAGTTCGAGGCCTTCCGCGCCGCCATCGACGCGCCGCTGATGGCCAACATGACCGAATTCGGCAAGTCGCCCCTGCTCTCGCGCAAGGCGCTGGCAGACCTCGGCTACAACCTGGTGATCTACCCGGTCACGACCTTCCGACTCGCCATGAAGGCCGTGGAGGACGGGCTGCGCGACCTCGACGAGCGCGACGATCAGCCGGGCCTCGTGCCCCGCATGATGACCAGGGCGCATCTCTATGACATCGTGGACTACGCGGGCTACGGGCGCTTCGATAGCGCGGTTCGCGATTTCTCCGAAGAGTGAGCGCGTTCTACAATAGCGGCGGTTGAACGGCCTCCGATGACGCACCCACCCGCAGACGGCGCGCTTGCGCGCTTCACCGTGCTCGACCTCACCCGCTACCGGGCAGGGCCGACCGCGGCGCGCCAGCTTGCGGACTGGGGCGCCGACGTGATCAAGATCGAGGCGCCGTGGACGCCAGGGACGGCGAGCGACCCGATCAAGGCCCGCCACGGCCCGGACTTCCAGAACCTTCACCGCAACAAGCGGAGCCTCACGCTCAACCTCAAGGAGCCCGAGGGCGTCGCCATCTTCAAGCGGCTGGCCGCGGCGGCCGACGTGGTGGTGGAGAACTACCGCCCCGACGTGAAGCACCGGCTCGGCATCGACTACGAGACGCTGAGCGCGTTGAACCCCCGCCTCGTCTACGCCAGCCTCTCGGGCTTCGGTCAGGACGGCCCCTACGCGAAGCGGCCGGGCTTCGACCAGATCGCGCAAGGCATGGGCGGGCTCATGTCGATCACCGGCGAGCCCGGCCGGGGGCCGATGCGCGTGGGCATCCCGGTCGCGGACCTCAGCGCCGGGCTCTATACCGCCATCGGCATCCTCGTCGCGCTGCTGGAGCGCGAGCACTCGGGTAAAGGGCAGTGGGTGCAGTCCTCCCTGTTGCAGGCGATGATCGCGCAGCTCGATTTCCAGGCCGCACGCTACCTGTTCGAGGGCGAGGCGCCGGGCCAGGCCGGCAACGACCACCCGACCAGCATCCCGACGGGTGTGTTCGAGACCGCCGACGGCCACATCAACATCGCGACCTCCGGCGGCGCCATCTACGAGCGCCTGTGCGAGGCATTGGGTATGCCGGAGCTGATCACCGACCCGCGCTTCGCGACCGGCGACGGCCGCTCCGAGAACCGGGTCGCGCTCAACGCGCTCATCAACGAGCGCACGCGCACCAAGCCGAGCACCGCATGGGTGGAGGCGCTCAACCGGGCCGGCGTGCCCTGCGGGCCGATCTACGCCATCGACGAGATGTTCGCCGACCCGCAGGTGCAGCACCTCGGCATGGCGCACCCCGTCGAGCATCCGGCCCTCGGGGAAACGCACATCGTTTCCCAGGCGGCCCGGCTCAGCCGAACGCCCTTCAACGTGCATGGCGCGACGCCCGAGCTTGGCGCCCACACCGACGAAATCCTGGGGGCGCTCGGCTACAGTGCCGCCGAGATCGAGGACCTGCGGGGCCGGGGCGTCGTCTAACGTGGGAATGACATGACCGATCAACTGCTTGTCGAGACCGCCGGCGCCGTCGGCTGGATCACCTTCAACAACCCGAAGAAGCACAACGCGCTTTCGGTCGCCATGTGGCGCGCGCTGCCCGAGGCGCTGGACCGGCTGGAGGCGGACCCCGCGATCCGCGTGATCGTGCTGAAGGGCGCAGGCGAGAAGGCCTTCGTCTCGGGTGCGGACATCTCCGAGTTCGCGACCGAGCGCGCGAGCACCGACGCGGTCGCGGCCTATGACGAGCTCGCGGAAGGCGCGACCCAGCGTCTGCGCAACGCGGACCGGCCGACCATCGCCATGATCCGGGGCTACTGCATGGGGGGCGGCCTCGGCCTCGCCATTGCCTGCGATATGCGGATCGCGGGCGCCGGCGCCACCTTCGCCATTCCCGCCGCGCGGCTCGGCGTCGGCTACCGCATCGGCTCGCTCAAGCTGCTGACCGATCTCGTCGGCCCCGCCTTCGCCAAGGAGATTCTGATCACGGCGCGGCGTTTCAACGCCGCGGAAGCCGAGCGCATCGGCCTCGTCAACCAGACCGTCTCCGACGACGCGCTGGATGAGACCGTCGAGGGCTACTGCGCCGGCATCGCCGCCAACGCGCCCCTCTCCATGCGCGCGAGCAAGCGCATGATCGCGGAACTGGCGCGGAGCGGCGCCGAGGGCGTGGACCCGGCGCTCTGCGAAGAGCTGGTGACAGCCTGCTTCACCAGCGCGGACTATACCGAGGGCCGCACCGCCTTCATGGAGAAGCGAGCGCCGAAGTTCACGGGCCGTTAGCTAGCTCCCTAATGACACTCCGTTCTTTTTAGGGAGCTGAAACGACGCCGCACCACTCTTTTTCGCATTGACTCAGCTATGCTTCACTCCCCCTCGGCGTTATCATATCCATGAGATTAATGCCTGATTCCATAACGGACGAACCATCTCGTGTACGTCCATTCTCAAATATATGCTGCCAGTACTCCGCATTTTGCTTTCCTCCAAACACTGATAACGACAGATCTTTGTTCACCCACAGAGGAAGCTGTTTCAGCGCTTTGATAAAATTTTCTATATTTCCCCAGCACGGTTCAGGGATCGGATACTGGAACAACTTCTTCTCATCAATAGGTGTTCCATTAGTAATGAAATAATTTTGAATAATCTGCTTTATGTATCGAAGCCAGTTATGTATAATTTCCTCTTTGGCCATTCGAAATGCGCAGAGATGCTCCTCCGGCACATCCTTGCCTTTCTGAACATTACTTTCGATTCTCCGGGTTCCGAGAGAATGGTCAAATTTTCCGACATATATTTTCTCCGCAATAACATTCATCAATCGAACGATTTGCTCTATTTCGAGCTCTCGAGGATTCGTTCCTTCTTCAGACTTATAGTTAAACGAAGTCAACAACAGATCGTTGTACACGAATAACGAATAGAATGTCTTTTCTATGGTACTGTAGCTTAACGGCATTTCAGTGCCACGCCCACCATAGTCAATGTAATCGCGAAGCTTATTGTTTGAATGTGTGGTGATGCTGTTGCGAACCCAGTCGAGAATATACCTCTTCATCTCTTTGCTTTCACCCTTGAAGTGGTTTACCAAATCGCGCTCGGAAAAGCTTTCATCATCTTCCGCTTTATCAAGATCACGTCTGTAACGAGCCATCCTATCGGCCAACAAGGAACTCCCAAGACTGCGCTGCACCGACTTGTCAAACGCCACCTGTCTGAGCGTTGTGCCAGCGTGAGTATTGGCTGTCAGCAGAGTGTCGGCGTCTGGGTCGATGAACACTCGCACCAATAGACGACGAGCGCCCAACAAGATTTGTGCTGCTGCTTTGTGCTGTCCGTCAAAGATTTGGACTTTACCTGTCGAGTCCTCAGCTGTGTTCACCCAACCTAATGCAACATGGAGTTGCGGTCTTTTTCGGTGGAATTCCTCCACAAGCTTTTTGAGGTTTTTTCCGATAGCACGCGGATTAATATGGTTATCGTGATGTAGGTATTCAATAGGAAGATTCAGAAACGTAGAGCGAAAGCCGGAAATTTCGTCTTCGTATATTGAATTTGAAATTATTTCGTTCTGACCAAGATCGGAAAATGAGAACTTTAGGGAGTCTCCAGCTACAGTAAAAGGTAAAGCATACCTCGCGCCCCCGTATCGAGAGAGAATATCATCCAGATTAGGAGAGCGGTTTTCGCCAGATATTGACTCCCTGATTCCATCAAACAAGGCGAGGATTCTCGCCACACGGAGATCGCTTGCTTGCTTTGCCCGATTGCACGAAGAATGGGTAACAGCAAAATTTTTCGGTCCGTCTTTTCCTCCAATTTTGGTCGGTTCAACGTGATCGATATCTATGTGGTCGGCATGAACAGTAAGATCGATTTCCTTTGCGCAGATAAAGCAGTTCCCATTCTGTGTATTCAAAAGAGTCTCGACTAGTAGTTGCCGCTCTTCGTTTGACAGTCTATTCAGGTAAAGTGATCCCACTTAGTCTACCTCCTTATCTGTGAGCCGGCCTCAGACCTAATCTTCGGCGCAGACCTTGATCCTGACAGTATGGGCGAGGTAAGGGGGCGCCCAGATTTAGTCCTTTCTTTTGCGCGTGTCCAAGAGGCTCGATGGGCGGTCCAGTGTACGGCGATGAAGCATTTCAAGAAATTACATTAGGTCGAACAGTGCCTTGTCCTCTTGTGCTTACGCTAGGGTCGAAGGGCGCAGCCTTTGCGAACGGCTCGGCCATTCAGCTTAGACCCGTTCCGAAAGCCAGATTGCGAGACGGGTGCCGCGCTTGACCGCGGCGGAGAGCGCCTCGTAGCCCGGCGCCTGCTCGGCCCCGTGGGCGAGGCCGGTCTCGCGGTGCCGCGCCTCGTCGGCGCCGAATTCCTCGAGCGTCTGACGCAACCCGGCCTCGTCCTCGCCGAGGCGCCGGGCCTGGCCCGCGTAGTGCTGCTCGATCACCTCCTCGACCGCGACGGTACACGCCATCGCCGCCCGCTCGCCCAGCAGCGCGCTCGCCGCCCCCAGCGCATAGCCCGCGACATGCCAGACCGGGGAGAGAGCGGTGGGTCGCACCCGGCGCTCGACCAGCAGGTTGTCGAAGGTATCCAGATGCGCCTGCTCGGCCTCGGCCATCTCCCGGATCGCAGGCGCGGCGGCGCTCCGGCCGAGCACCGCGAGCTGGCCGTCGTAAATGCGCCTGGCGCCGTATTCGCCGGCGTGATCGACCCGGATCATGCGGGCGATCAGCTCCTCTGGCGCGGGGTCGCCGGGCAGCCGGTCCTCGCCGGTGACGGCGGGCCGGGCGTCTTCGCGCGTCGCGTCTTCCTTCATGTGCCGGCCCTCCACAGCCGGAGCGCACCGAAGGCCGCCACCGCCGCCATGATGACCGAGGCGATGGCGTTCCAGCCCGCGAGCGAGACGCCGATCAGCGACCAGGGCACCTCGTCGCAGCGGGCGAGCGGCGCGGACATGATCTGGGCCCTGATGTCCTCGATCGTGCCGCCGCTCATGGGCGCCGCACACGCGCTCGCGAACCAGCCCTGCTCGACCCCCACATGGTAGACGCCATAGCCGCACGTCACCAGGAGCGCGAGGGTGCAGAGCCCGAGCAGCCCCGCGCGCGCCCGGCCGCCCGCCACGATGGCGGCGACGAGCCCCAGCCCGAAGACGGCGAAGTGAGGATAGCGCTGGATCAGGCAGAGCGGGCAGGGATGAAGCCCGCCCACGTGCTGGGAGAGATAGGCGCCGAGCAGCAGGCCTGCGCTGGCCGCCGCGACGAGGAGCGGGATGGCGCGCGCGCCCACCCACCGCTGCAGCGTCGCGACCAAGGTCTACGCGGCGCCGCCCGCCGCCGGCTCGCGCCGCACGATCGTGGTGCTGGTCATGGTCATCACCACGTCGTCGCGCTGGTTGAGCACGTCCAGCCGATAGCGCACGAGGCCGCGCTCGGGCTTGGAGCGCGACACCCGCGTCTCGAGGATCTCCCCGGTGGAGCGGATGGTATCGCCGGGGCGCACCGGCTGGAGCCAGCGCAGCTCCTCGACTCCCGGCGAGCCCATGACGATCTCGGGCGCGAACACCCGCGTCTGAACCATCATGCGGAGCGCCACGGCGATGGTCTGAATGCCGCTCGCGATGAGCCCGCCGTAGGGCCCGGTCTCGGCGTACTCGATGTCGATGTGAAAGGGCTGCGGATCGTACTGGAAGGCGAAGTCCAGAATCTCGGCTTCGCTCAAGGTCTTGCCCAGGCTCTCGAAACGCGCGCCGGGCGCCAGGTCGTCGAAATACCAGTTGTACATGGGAACCCCTGATGGCGGATGACTAATCTAGAAAGCGCGAGGCGAGACGCCAAGCGCAGGCGCGGTGCGGGCGCCTCAATCGGTCGTGGGCGCGCCCTCGCGGGCCGCGGCCATCTGCTGGAAACCCCGGTCGAGGTCGGCGATCAGGTCGTCCGGGTCCTCGAGGCCCGCATAAATGCGGAGCAGCGGATAGGCCGGGTCCCACCGGGTCGCGTTCCTGAGCTTCCAGGGATAGGTGGGGAGCGCCAGGCTCTCGTAGCCGCCCCAGGAATAGCCGAGGCCGAAGAGCGCCAGCGAGTCGAGGAAGGCGTCGACCGCAGGCTCCGGCACCGGCTCCAGCACCACGCCGAAAAGGCTGGAGGCGCCGCAAAAATCGCGCTTCCAGAGCGCATGGCCGGGATCGTCCTCCAGCCCGGGGTGGAGCACCCGGCGGACCTCGGGGCGCGCCTTGAACCAGTGGGCGAGCGCGAGCCCGGTCTCCTGGTGCCGGTGCAGGCGAACCGAGAGCGTGCGCAGGCCGCGCAGGCCCAGATAGGCGTCGTCCGGCCCCGGTGCCGCGCCGAGCTCCTCGAAGATGCGGCGCACCGGCTCGACGTGGGCCTCGGTGGTGGTGACCGCGCCCAGCATCGCGTCCGAATGGCCCACGATGTACTTGGTGCAGGCCTGGATCGACACGTCCGCGCCCAGGGCGAGAGGCTGACAGAACAGCGGCGAGGCCCAGGTGTTGTCCACGATCAGCACCGCGCCCCGCTCATGGGCGGCGGCGGCGAGCGCCGGAAAGTCCTGGACCTCAAAGGTGAGCGAGCCCGGCGATTCGCCCACCACCACGCTGGTGTTGTCGCGCAACAGGTCAGCGATGCCGGCGCCGATCCAGGGGTCGTAGAAGGCGGTCTCGACCCCCATACGCTTGAGCAGACCGTTCGCGAGGGCGCGCGTCGGGCCGTAGGCGCTGTCGGTCATCAGCACGTGGTCGCCGCTCTTCACGAAGGCCAGCAGCGCCGCCACGATCGCCGCCTTGCCGGAGCCGAACAGGTAGCAGCGGTGGCCCTGCTCCAGTGCGGCGATGGAATCCTGGAGCGGGAAGGTCGTGGGCGTGCCGTAGCGGCCGTAATAGGTCTTGCCGTACTCACGCGGGCCGAAGGTCGCCTCCTTCAGCGCCGCCGCGGTCTCGTGAAGGATCGTGGACGCGTGATAGACGGGGGGGTTGACCACGCCGTGGTTCGCCGCCGGGTCGCGCCCCATGACCGAGAGCAGCGTCTCGTCCCGGTAGCGGCCCCTGTCGTCGCTCTCCTTGCTCATGGCTGGCGACCGCGAGGGCGAGCGCTCAGATGTCCGCGAAGCAATGGGTTTCCGCCGCGCCGCCGGGATGCGTCACCGCGCCCTGGTAGGCGGGGCCCACGGTCGCCGCGTACTTCCAGAGCACGCCCGCCTGATAGTCGTGCGAGCGCTCGGTCCAGGACTTGCGGCGCTCCGCCAGCTCCGCATCGGAGAGTGCCACGCTGAGCTCGCCGCTGGTCGCGTCGACGGTCACCTGATCGCCGTCCTGCAGCAGCGCGATCGGCCCGCCCACGGCGGCCTCGGGCCCCACGTGTCCGATGCAGAAGCCCCGCGTCGCGCCGGAGAACCGGCCGTCGGTGATGAGCGCGACCTCCTCGCCCTTGCCCTGGCCGTAGATCTGCGAGGTAACCGCCAGCATCTCGCGCATGCCGGGGCCGCCTTTCGGTCCCTCGTAGCGGATGACGATCACGTCGCCGGAGCGGTAGTCGCGGCTGACGATGGCCTTCATCGCCTCTTCCTCTGTATCGAAGCAGCGCGCGGGCCCGACGTGGCGGAGCCGCGAGAGGCCGGCCACCTTCACGATGGCCCCTTCCGGTGCGAGGTTGCCGCTGAGCCCCACCACGCCCCCAGTGGGCGAGAGCGGGGCGGAGGTCGGCACCACCACGTCCTGTTCGGTGGGAAACGTCACGTCCGCGAGGTTCTCAGCGAGCGTCTTGCCGGTCACGGTCATGCAGTCGCCGTGCAGGTAGCCGCCTTCCAGCAGCGCCTTGAGCACGATGGGCACGCCGCCGACCTCGAACAGGTCCTTCGCCACGTAGCGGCCGCCCGGCTTGAGATCGGCGATATAGGGGGTGCGCTTGAACACCTCCGCCACCGCCGCGAGGTCGAAGTCGATCCCCGCCTCGTTGGCGATGGCGGGCAGGTGCAGCCCCGCGTTGGTCGAGCCGCCGGTGGCCGCCACAATCGTCGCCGCGTTCTCCATCGCCTTGCGGGTGACGATATCGCGCGGGCGGAGGTTCTTCTCGATCAGGTCCATGACGCAGGTGCCCGAGGCCACGGCGAACTCGTCGCGGGACTCGTAGACCGCCGGCGCACCTGCGGAATGCGGCAGCGCGAGGCCGATGGCCTCGGAGACGCAGGCCATGGTGTTGGCGGTGAACTGGCCGCCGCAGGAGCCGCCGGAGGGGCACGCCACCGCCTCGATCTCGGCCAGGTCCTCTTCGGTGACGTCGCCCTGGTTGAGCTTGCCGTAATACTCGTAGACGTCCATCACCGTGACGTCCTTGCCGC
This sequence comes from Alphaproteobacteria bacterium, assembly GCA_022826345.1. Next base: position 41,141 of record JAJDVB010000112.1, on the reverse strand, counting down.
GGAAGCGCCCCGGCAGGATGGAGCCGCCGTAGAGGAAGACGCCCGGCACGTTGAGCCGCACCAGCGCCATCATCATGCCGGGCAGCGACTTGTCGCAGCCGGCGATGCCCACCAGCGCGTCGTAGGAGTGCCCGCGCATGGTGAGCTCCACCGAATCCGCGATCACGTCGCGGGAGACGAGCGAGGACTTCATGCCCTGGTGACCCATGGCGATGCCGTCGGTCACCGTGATGGTGGTGAACTCGCGCGGCGTGCCGCCGGCCTCGTCCACGCCCGCCTTCGCCGCCAGCGCCTGGCGGCGCAGCGTGATGTTGCAGGGCGCGGTCTCGTTCCAGGTGGTCGCGACGCCCACGATGGGCCGGCTCATCGCCTGGCGGGAGACACCCATGGCGTAGAAGAACGACCGGTGCGCAGCGCTCTTGGCCCCCTCGGTGATGTGCCTGCTCGGCAGCTTCGACTTGTCGAATTTCGTGCTCATGGCGCCCTTCCCCCTCGCACCGCCCACAGACTCGTGACAGTGCGCTAAATTCTGCGTTGGCCGGCCCCGGCAGATCGGGCCCGCCGGCGCACGGCTTACTCGCCCCCGTGGGCCGGGGTCAAGGCGCGCGTGCGGTTTACGGCGGCGTTATTGCGGGGCGATCCGCTCCAGCGCGGCCTTGAGCCGGGCCTCGGCGGTGCAAGCCTCGTCGAGGCGCCCGCGCTGCTCCTCGACCACGTGCGCCGGTGCCCGCGCCAGAAACTGCTCGTTCTCGAGCTTGCTCTCCAGCTTCGCGCGCTCCTTGCCCACCTTGCCGAGCTCCCGGTCGAGCCTCGCGCGCTCCTTGTCGAACTCGATGACCCCGGCGAGCGGCAGCACGATGGTCGCCTCGTCCAGCATCATCTGCACCGAGCCGGCCGGCACCTCGCCCTCCAGCGCCTCCGCCTCGCTGAGCCGCGCGAGGCGCGCGATGACCTCGCGGTGGCGGGCGAGGCGGGCCGCCGTCTCCCGCGCGCAGCCGCGCAAGCCCAGCGCAATGCGGGCGCCTGCCGGCACGTTCATCTCGGCCCTGACGGCGCGGACGGCGGTAATCAGCCGCACCACCCAGTCCATCTCGAGCGCGGCATCGGCGTCGCCGATGCTCTCCGTTGGCGCCGGCCAGGGCGCCGTGATCAGGGTGCCGGCCCTGCCCTCGTCGATCCGGTCCCACAGCTCCTCGGTGACGAAGGGCATGAAGGGGTGGAGCAGCCCCAGGATGGTATCCAGGACCCAAGCGGCGGTGGCGCGGGTTTCTTCCTTCGCCGGCTCGTCTGGGCCGGCGAGCGTCGGCTTGGAGAACTCCAGGTACCAGTCGCAAAAAACGTCCCAGGTGAAGTGGTAGACCGCGCCCGCCGCCGCGTCGAAGCGGTAGGAGTCGAGCGCTGCGGTCACCTCGCGTGCGGCGCGGGCGGCCTCGCCCACGATCCAGCGGTTGACGCGCTGCTCGCAGCCGGCCGGATCAAATCCGGGGACGGGCCCGCACCCGTTGGCCTCGCAGAAGCGCGCGGCGTTCCAGAGCTTGGTGGCGAAATTGCGGTAGCCGGCGACCCGGCTCTCGGCGAGCTTGATGTCGCGCCCCTGCGCCTCCATCGCGGCCAGCGTGAAGCGCAGCGCATCGGCGCCGTACTTGTCGATGAGCGCGAGCGGGTCGATCACGTTGCCCTTGCTCTTCGACATTTTCTGCCCCTTCTCGTCGCGCACCAGCGCGTGGATGTAGACCGTGCGGAAGGGGATATCGCCCATGAAGTGCATACCGAGCATCACCATGCGGGCGACCCAGAAGAAGATGATGTCGAAGCCCGTGATCATGTCGTCGTTGGGGTAGTAGGTCTTGAGCGCGTCGGTGCGCTCGGGCCAGCCCAAAGTGGAGAACGGCCAGAGGCCCGATGAGAACCAGGTGTCCAGCACGTCCTCGTCGCGGTTCAGCGGCTCTGCCCTGCCGTAGTGCTGCGCCGCCTGCTCCTCCGCCTCGGCCTCGGTGGCGGCGACGAAGACCTGGCCGTCGGGGCCGTACCACGCCGGGATGCGGTGCCCCCACCAGAGCTGGCGCGAGATGCACCAGGGCTGGATGTTGCGCATCCACTCGAAATAGGTGTTGGTCCAGCGCTCGGGCACGAAGCGGATGCGGCCGTCCTCCACCGCTTCGATCGCGGGCTTGGCGAGTGTCTCGGCATCGACGTACCACTGGTCGGTGAGCCACGGCTCGATCACCGCGCCGGAGCGGTCGCCGTGCGGCACGGTGTGGAGGTGCGCTTCGACCGCCGCGATCAGGTCTTGCGCTTCGAGGTCGGCGAGCACGCGCTCGCGCGCCGCCATCCGGTCGAGGCCGCGGTAGGGCTCCGGTGCGTTCTCGTTGATCCGGGCCTCGGCGTCGAACACGTTGACGATATCGAGCTCGTTCCGCCGGCCCACCTCGAAGTCGTTGAAGTCGTGGGCCGGCGTGATCTTGACCGCGCCCGAGCCCTGCTCGGGGTCGGCGTACGCATCGGCGACGATGGGCAGGTAGCGGCCGACGAGCGGCAGCACGGCGCGACTGCCGACGAGACCCCGGTAGCGCTCGTCCTCCGGGTGAACGGCGACGGCGGTATCGCCCAGCATGGTCTCGGGCCGGGTGGTGGCGACGACGATGTGCTCACCGGGCCGCCCCTCCAGCGGGTAGCGGATGTGCCAGAGCTTGCCGTCCCGCATCTCGCGCTGCTCGACCTCCAGGTCGGAGATCGCGGTGCCCAGCACCGGGTCCCAGTTGACCAGGCGCTTGTCTCGGTAGATCAGCCCCTGCCGGTAGAGGGTGACGAAGACCTCGAGCACCGCCCGGCTCAGGCCCTCGTCCATGGTGAAGCGCTCTCGCGACCAGTCGGGCGAGGCGCCGAGGCGGCGGAGCTGGCGCCCGATGGCGCCACCCGACTCGGCTTTCCAGGACCACACCCGGTCGATGAAGGCATCGCGGCCGAGGCTGCGCCGGTCCGTGCCCGCCTCGGCCAGCTGGCGCTCGACCACCATCTGCGTCGCGATCCCCGCATGGTCCATGCCCGGCTGCCAGAGCGCGTTGCGGCCGGTCTTGCGGCGGTAGCGGGTGAGCACGTCCTGCAGCGTGTTGTTGAGGGCGTGGCCCATGTGCAGGCTGCCGGTGACGTTGGGCGGCGGCATCATCACGCACCAGGGCGTGCCGCCGCCGGGGCGCCCGGCAAAGCCGCCGCTCTTCTCCCAAAGATCGTAGAGACGGCCCTCGAAATCGGCAGGCCGATAGGTCTTCTCCAGCATCGTCGTCTCGTAACCGTTTCGGGGAGATGGCGCTAGTGCGGCAGGCTGAACGGCACCTTGCGGGAATGCCTTACTCGGGCTCGGCGCGGCTCGACGCGCGCTCGATCTCGCGCTTGACCAGGCGCTCGACCATCGGCGGCATGTGGGTGTCGAGCCACGTCTGGAGCATCGGCCGGAGCGTCTCCAGCACTTGGCTCTCGCTGGCCGGGCCCTCCTTCGCCGCCTCCGGCACGCCTTCAGGCTCCCGATCGAGATGGATCACGTTGCCCTGCTCGTCCACCATGTCGACCAAGTCGAGGATGTCGTCGTCCTCGCCCGCAGCCGGCGCCGGCGCGGCCTCTGGCGGAGTGCCCTCATCGAGACCCGACTCACGGCCCTCGCCCTCGGATACGATCCGGCCGATCGACTCCAGGATCTGCTGCTTCGAAAGGTCGGGCTTTTGATTGCTCATGGGACCGTGTCGTCGGGCGCGTGGCGCTTCCGTGCGCGGAGCCTAGCCCGAATTTCTTGCCACTGCCACGGACTGCGCCGTGTCTGGCTCAGGTCGTACCCCTGCCCCCAATTGTCGGCGAGCTGGAACTGTCCAACTTTGCTCATTCCTGATTGAGCATGCGCTAGTGTCAGGCCAATCTAAGAAGTTCCAACAGCAGTGCCAGATCAGCATCATAGTGTGCAGCTCGGCGCACATCGACCAAGTCAAACCTCTGCTCTAAACTATCGGCTGGACAGGGTTTCTTGTAGTCCGGCCAAAGCTTCCTGAGTTCCTCCTCAGCCCGCCCCGCCGCCGGAAAACGACTTTCGTGACCAAGATGCAGGCGAAGGAGCAGTCCTTCGAGATTGGGGCGTAGCCAGATACGCGCAAGCCTTCCCTCACTTATAGGGCTTCGACCCCTCCTCCGGTCCTGTTCCAATCGATCCTTGTCCAGCAGGACTAAGCCCGCCGAGTACCTTCCTAGACGTTCGTTGCGGAGGCCGTATCGTCTTTCGGCGAACTCCACGACCGCACGGCTATCACCACCCCCGCAGACCTGAGCGTCAAGATGGAGATGGAGCCCTTCGTTGTTGCAAATGCGTTGGAACCAAGTGGTGAGAGATCGTTCGCTCTCGCCCTCAGCCCCAACGAACAGGCGTTCGCGTTTCCGAATGGATCCGCGCCGCGGCATAGTTCAGCCGAAGGAGGGCAATCCGCCCAGCGCGCCACTACGATAAAGCTTTTGGAGATTAACACCGCGCCGAAGCCCGGCGATATCCCGTGCTCCGTAGGCTCGCGTCGCGCCGTCCCTTGCCTTCTCAACGATGAAGACCTCTTCTTTCTCCAAGTCGTCCAGAACGGAAAGGTTGTGAAGTGAACAAATCAACTGGCTTCGATGCGGATTGCTTTCGGTACGTCGAAACTGATCGAGAAGTTCCATCGCGAGATCAGTATGGAAGCCAGAATCAAGTGCATCCATGATTGCCGGGTGTCCAGTTTTTAGCGCGGAAGACAGATCAGGAAATAAATGCACCAAATGACGAGTTCCGGATGATTCTGCGATGAGCTGAATGGGCAATTGCAAACCTCGATGCTTGAACATGAGCAATTGTCTTCCATCTGACATTTTTACGAGGTCCATGCCTTCAATGCCGACGTCAAAACGCCCCAGCCTCTCTGAAACAGCGTCTACGGCATCCGGATTGTTTTGATAGAACCGGGTTACTGTCTCTGTATCAGGCTTCCAAGGATCGGCACCGGCGATGTTTGTCATTGTGTTGCTCAGGTCTTCGACGAATTGCGAAAAAGCGCTCACTCCCATCCATGCAAGCGCTGCGATAGCTGAAACTTTCGGAGGTATTGAGCGGAGTCGTTCGTCACCGGGCCGCAACCCAAATTCGTTGGCAACGCGGGTTGGCTGTTCTTTGCGTCTCTCCATGATTCGTCTTGGCCGACCGTTAGGGAAGATATGAAGCGCCTCATAGCCAACCGACGTCGTGGAGCCAATGCCGTCGCGTTCTACCTCCAACCTATACCTGCAAAGGACGTGGTCTTGGATGCTCGTTGAGAAAGGCCACTGAATGTCGAATTCTGCTTCGAATATAGTTGGCTCTGTCCAAGCGTCCTCAGACAAGAACGGAAAGAACATCTCCTGTTCGTCGGTCCGCGTTACGAACCACACTAAATATGAAATTGCGCGCAACAATGTGGTTTTGCCGGAACCATTTGGGCCAATAAGCGTGACCACGCTCGGCAATCGAACTTCGGGTACCGCGAAGCTAGGCTGAAAGCAGGGCAGGTCCGGCGTAGTGCCTCGGATCCGGAAGTCAAGCTGAACCGGGTCTCGAAGACATTGGAAATTGCTGACCTGAAATCGGTGGATCATTGGACGATTTTGACGAATATCCGTTATCTCTAGCAAATAACCGGTCAACATTCGGCTGTCAAGAGACGAAGTTGGCGTGTCGGTGTACGGCATTATGTGTCAGGCGGGGAAGCGGTATTCCCTGTGGTCATGCAACGGCCGCCAACAGAAGCACCCTGATTGCCACCGCCGGAGCCGATTCCGGGCGGCAGCGGTCGCCACGAACCGCGCCATCGCCTATAATGTCCAGAGAGACACGGCCGTGGAGAAGCAGGCCCCCGTGCCGGCATCCAACCTCGAAAAGCGATGCACCGAAATCGGTCTGAAGATGACCGAGCAGCGGCGCGTGATCGCGCGCGTCCTGTCGGACGCCAAGGACCATCCCGACGTGGAGGGGCTCTACCAGCGCGCGACCGCCATCGATCCGCGCATCAGCTTGGCGACGGTCTATCGCACTGTGCGGCTCTTTGAGGAATGCGGCCTGCTGGAGCGCCACGATTTCCGCGACGGGCGCGCGCGTTACGAGGAGCATCCCGACGAGCACCACGACCACCTGATCGACCTCACGTCGGGAAAGGTGATCGAGTTTCAGAATGAGGAGATCGAGGCGCTCCAGGCCGCCGTCGCCAAGGCGCTCGGCTACAAGCTGGTGGATCACCGGCTGGAGCTCTACGCGGTCCCGTTGGACACGCCCGAGGACTAGCGCAAGCGGGAGCCCATGACCGACGATGATTTCATGGCCGGGATCGTCGCCGGTAGCCTTGAGGTTCGCCTGGCCCGTTCGCCGGAAGACGTGGACGCCGTTCAGGCGTTGCGCTACCGCGTCTTCTACGAGGAGATGGCGGCCGATCCGAGCGGCGAGATGGCGGCCCGCGAGCGCGACTTCGACCGCTTCGACGACTATTGCGACCATCTCATGGTGATCGACCACGACCGCAGCGCAGGCGACAAGGTGGTCGGCACCTACCGCCTGCTCCGCCGCTCGGTGGCGGACGCCCACGGCGGCTTCTACTCGTCCTGGGAGTACGACATCGACACGATCGTCGCCCAACCCGGCGAGATCCTGGAGCTCGGCCGCTCCTGCGTCGATCCTGCCTACCGCAACGGCACCACCCTGACCCTGCTCTGGCGGGGCAACGCGGCCTACGTGCTGCATTACGAGGTGCCGATCATGTTCGGCTGCGCCAGTTTTCCGGGCACGGACCCCCAGGAGCACGCCGAGCCGCTCTCCTACCTCTTTCACTACCACCTCGCGCCGCCGGCGCTCCGCCCGCGCGCCAGGGACGAGCACTACGTGAACTTGGACCTGATCCCCAAGGAGGAGTTGGACAGGCGGGCCGCGCGCAAGGCCGTGCCGCCGCTGATCAAGGGCTATCTCGGGCTCAGCGGCTTCATCGGCGACGGCGGCGTGATCGACTGGCAATGGGGCAGCGTCGATGTCAGCATCGTGGTCAAGACCGACCTCGTGCACCAGCGCTACCGGGACAAGCTCACATGATCGCCTTTGCGGTGCTCTTTCGCTTCTTCGGCTGGACCCTCTGCCTGGTCCCGTTTCAACTGGTTCTCATGGCGATCCGGGCGCCGCTCGCCAAGCGTCTGCCCATGGTCTGGCACCGGGGCGTGTGCCGAATCCTGGGGTTCAGGATCGAGCGGTACGGTAAGGCGTCCCGGACCGTGCCCACCCTCTTCGTCTGCAACCACACCTCCTATCTCGACATCAGCGCGCTGGGCGCCGTGGTGCCGGGGAGCTTCGTCGCCAAGGCCGAAGTGCGCAGCTGGCCGGTGTTCGGCTTTCTCGCCAGACTGCAGCGGACCGTGTTCGTGGAGCGCCGCGCCTCGCGCACCGCCCACCACCGCGACAACATGACCGCCCGGCTCGAGTCCGGCGACAACCTGATCCTGTTTCCGGAGGGCACCAGCAACGACGGCAACAGGGTGCTTCCCTTCAAGAGCGCGTTCTTCGGCATCGCCGAGAAGCCGATCAAGGGCAAGCCGCTCACGGTCCAGCCTGTCTCCATCGCCTATACACGCCTGAATGGAATCCCCATGGGGCGGCCTTACCGCCCGTTCTACGCCTGGTACGGCGACATGGAGCTGGCCAGCCACCTCTGGAACGTAGCCGGTCTCGGCAACGCCACGATCGCCATTCAGTTCCACGAGCCCGTGACCATCGAGCAGTTCGGCTCCCGCAAGGAGATGGCCGAAGCCTGTCAGGCCGCCATCGCCGACGGGGTCTCCCGCGCGATCAGCGGCAAGCTGACCCCGCCGATCAGGAAACGTTTCTGGGCCCCGCGGCCCGCCTGAGGGGTCAGCCCTCCCCGGACGCGGCGGGCAGGATCGCCCGGCGCAACGTGAGCGCATCCACGGCTTCGGCTTCCGGTCTGGCGTAGTAGCCGGGACGACGGCCGACCTGGGCAAACCCCAACGCCCGGTAGAGGTACAGCGCGGCCTCGTTGTCCTCCGCGACTTCGAGATAGAGCGTGCGGAGGCCGCGCCGGCCCACGCTCTCGACCGCGGCGTTCATCAGTGCCCGGGCGACGCCGCGCTGGCGGGCCGCGGGCGCCACGCCGAGCGACAGCACCTCGGCGCGGGCGCCGTTCGAGCGACCCAGGACGAAACCGAGCGGCCCGTCCTGGCCACGCCAGAGCAGTCCGAACCCGCCCGGCGCCTGCGCGATACGCCCGATCAACTCGGGCCGCCACGGCTCGTCGAAGCAGAACGCGTGGAGAGCGGCGACCGCCGGCAGATCGCCAGGACGCAACGCCGCGATGGTCGCGGCTGCTTCGCCGGGCCGCTCACGCATGCGGCGGTCCTCCTGCGGCCGGCCGCCTACGTGGCCGCGCTCCCGCCTCCCGCAGATAGAGCGGCCGCACGGTGTTGCCTTCACCGTCTCCCGTTTCGGTGCAGGTAGCGGCACGGCGCACCAGCACGCGGGCATCGGGCGTGGGCGAGCCGTTCGCCGGGCGCGCCTCGATCGTTGGCGCGAGCGCCGCAAGCGCCGCGTCCTGTCCGGTTCCCACCACGACAACCGGCTCGCTGTTCCCTGCCGCTGCTACAAGGCCGGGCAACGACTCGGCATCGAGGGCTTGCGGTTCGAAAAGCGCGCTTAGTGAGCGGTCGAAGAGTTGGGTGTAGAGCCGCCCCCGTCCCGCGTCGAGCGCGGCAAGAACCGGCCCGTCGCGCTCTGCCGCAGGAACGCCGGCGGCGAGAACCTCCAAGGTGGATAGCCCGATCAAGGGCCGCTTCAGAGCGAGGGCGAGGCCGCGCGCCGTGGCCAGGCCGATCCGGATGCCGGTGAACGAGCCAGGGCCGATGGTGACCGCGAACCGGTCCACCGCCGCGAGCGTCGTGTCCCCCTCGGTCGCGACCTCGCGCAGCATGGGGACGAGAGTCTCGGCGTGTCGGCCCCCGGTCTCGATACGCCTGTGGGCGATCACTCCGCCGTCCGCCCAAAGCGCGGCGGAGCAGGCCGTCGTCGCCGTGTCGAACCCGAGCAAGGTCAATCCGTCCGAGACCATGAACCGAACTGTGTCGTCTTTCCGTCCCCCGCGGCTCTAGCATTCGCCAGGCACCGGCCGCAACAATGCGCCGAGGGGCGAACCGGTGCTATTCTTGCGCCCGCCCTCGTCCGCGACACCTTGGGGCCCATGACCGACCTGGTCGAAATCGCACCGCCGCGCTTCGACGTATCGCTGGCGCTCGCCTACGCCACTGACGACAACGTCACCGGCCACCCCATCTATCGCCGGGCGGCATGCTACCTCCACTGTGACGCCGCGGCGTTGCTCGACCGCGCCATCGGTCTTGCCGCCGCCCAGGGCCTGAGGCTGATCGTTTTCGACGGCTATCGGCCGGTGGAGGCGCAGTGGGCGCTCTGGCGGCAGTGTCCGGACCCGACCTTCCTTGCAGACCCGCGGCACGGATCGCCGCATTCGCGGGGCGTCGCGGTCGATCTCAGCCTCGCGGACCGGGAGACCGGAGTGCCGCTGGACATGGGCACCGGTTTCGACGACCTGACGCCACGCGCGTTCCACGGCAGCACCGCGCCGACGTCGGCGGCGCAGCGCAACCGTATGCTGCTGCTCGGCCTGATGGCGTCGGCCGGCTGGGATCACTATCTCAACGAATGGTGGCACTATCAGATGTTCACACCGCGCCGTTATCCCTTGCTCTGGGACTCCGCCGCCGGCACCGGATTGATGGCTCCATGACCCTAGCGTCCCGATCGAGAAGTTTCTGTCTATCTGCACGGCGCCCTTACCACGTCATGGCCGGATTTATTCCGGCCATCCACGTGTTTGCCCGGCGACGGGTGGGCCTTGCTCAGAGAGATGCCCGGATCAAGTCCGGGCATGACGAGAGGATTTGCAGGGTCGGGGAGCCTGAACAGGCAACCCGAAATCACGCGAACTTCGGAAACAGGACACTAGACTGGCTCCTGCGCCCAGGCCGCGCTGCGAGCATCGCGCTCGCCGTGGCCGTCACGCTTGCGGCGGGTGGTGGTGCGGCCATCGCCGCTGATTCGGCTGTCATCCTGCAATACCACCGCTTCGGCGAGGACGCGTACCCGTCGACGAGCGTCACCATCGAGCAGTTCGAGGCGCACATCGAGCACCTTTCGACTGGCGGTTACACCGTGCTTCCGGTTCCGGAGATTCTTGCCGCGCTTGACGCCGGCCGGTCTCTGCCGGATCGCACCATCGGCATCACCATCGACGACGCCACGCGCTCGACCTTCGTCGAGGGATGGCCGCGATTCGAGGCCGCGGGTTTTCCCTTCACCGTGTTCGTCTCCACCGACCCGGTCGACCAGGGCCACGCGGGCATCATGAGTTGGGATGAGCTTCGCGAGCTGGTCGCGGCCGGAGTCACGATCGGCAATCACGGCGCCGGACACGGGCGCATGTGGCAGAACGACGACGCAGCAAACAGAGAAGACCTTGAGAAGGCGCGCCGACGGATCCAGGAGGAGCTCGGCTTGGACGCCACGCTCTTCGCCTACCCCTATGGCGAATGGAACGGCGCCCTACGAACGCTCGTCGCGGAATTGGGCTTCACCGCGGCCTTCGGCCAACACTCCGGCGCCGTCGGAGCGCATTCGGACACGCTCAACCTGTCGCGCTTCGCGTTGAACCAACGCTACGGGGAATTCGACCGCTTCAAGCTGATCGTGGACACCCTGCCGCTCGGCGCAAGCGCCATCACGCCGGCAGATCAAATCTTGACGGAGAACCCGCCGACGATCGGCTTCACCATCGAGCCGCCGCTGGCGAACCGCGGCAGTCTCGCCTGCTTTGCGTCGGGCGGCGTCGGCGCCACAATCGAGCACCGGGAGGGCGGCAGCGTGCAGGTCAGCTTCGACGGGGCGTTCCCGCCCGGTCGGGCCCGGCTCAACTGCACCGCTCCCGCCGGAGACGGGCGCTGGCGCTGGTTCGGCCTGCAGTTCGTTGTGCCTTGACGGCGCGACCGGCGGTTCCCACCAACCACCTGCACACGCAGCCGACTGATCAGATTGGCGGCCGCCTGCTCGGCGGGTCGACCAGTGCCGTCCACTGGCGGTTGTAGAGCCATGCCCGGTCGAAGTCGCCGAGCCGGTTCTGGCGAATGATCCGGCGGATGCTCTCTACGTAGGCCCCGCGCCGCTCTGAATAGGCCCGCAGCTCGCCGGCCAGAGCGTCGCCGTCGAGTTGGCCACCGTCCCGGCGCAGCTCAGCCCGCCGGTGGCGGAAGTCGTCATAGGCCCAATGGCTGTTGAGGTTGTGGACATAGGCGCGCACCGCTGCGAGCAGATTGTCGTGGCTGCGCACGCGATGCCTTCTGTCCGCGTCGCGCCGCGCGGGCAGGATGCCGGCCTTGGACTTGTACGTGTATTGACCGAACAGCGCGTTGCCCTGCCGCGCAAAGCGGGAGGTACCCCACCCCGACTCTTCCGCCGCCTGCGCCAGCGCCAGCGAGGGCGGCACGACATCCATCCGGTTCAGAAGCTCCTGCACGTCGAATGAGTCCGTTCCGTAGAGCTCGGCCATTGTGACGAGCCATTCCCGGTCGGCGGACGAGAGCGTGTCGGCAGGTGAGGGCGTGTCGGCCCGCGTGAACCTGTCTGCCAGTCGCTTCAGCCGCCAGCGGTCGACGGTGATCTCCTCGTTGACCTGAAGAACGATCGGGAGGACCGCCTGGAAGAAGAGCCGCTTCTTCGCTCTGACCGGCGACATGTCGGCGAGATCGCGCGGGAGCGCATCGAGATAGAAGCGCGGCACGGGGCTGGCCGCCCTCCGCACCTGGTCGAGGTCGTAGCCGATCGACTCGAAGCGCGCGATGACGGCGTTGGCCGAAATGCGCCACGTTTGGGGCTTGAGCACCACCGACGGTATCGTGTCGGTCGCGCCGGTATGCGCCAGCTTGCGTGGCTTCGACACCAGCGGGGGTAGCGGCGGCGGATCTTCAGCCCGTAGCGTCCCGAGCCGCATGATCGTCGGCGCGTAGCGGGGCGAAGCGGTGATCGGCCGATCCGGCACCGCCGCCGTCACTTGCCACGCGGCTTCCCGCGGATCACCAGGAGGAACGAGTGCCAGTGAAAGAAGCCGGTCAACCACTGTGGGCGGGAGGATGTCCCGAGGTGTAGCCTCCGACAGAGAGAAGACCAGATTGAAGCGGTCGGGCACGGACGCTTCCGCCATGGCATCGGTCATCGATGCCGGCCCGGCGGCGAGGAAGCCCAACGGCGATGCGTCCCGGGCAGCGGCCGGCTTGATCGGTTCGGCGCCGGCAGCAGTCAAGACGAGAGCCGCGAGGGCCGCAATTCCCCACGCGCCAAGCGCTGACAGGGAAACGACCCCCTGACCGCCCGCCGATTCCGCCGGCGCGGCGAGCGCGTTCTGCCGGCAACACAGGACGCTCCCCCTGCGTGCACCCGCAGGTGCCCGCCCCTCGGCACTGATCAAAACGCCCTAACTCCCTCCCCCGGCTTCGCCGGGAGCGCACGAGCCGCACTAGACGGCGCGCACCTCCACGACTTCCGGGATGTAGTGTTTCAGCATGTTCTCGATGCCCATCTTCAGGGTCATGGTCGAGCTGGGACAGCCCTGACACGATCCCTGAAGCTGAAGCATCACGATGCCGTTTTGGAATCCGCGATAGATGATGTCCCCGCCATCCTGTGCGACAGCGGGCCGCACCCGCGTATCGAGCAGTTCCTTGATCTGGCCAACGATCTCCGCATCGGCGCCGTCGTCCGCCGCTTCCTCTGCCGTCTGCGCGGCATCGTCGAGGAGGAGCGGATGGCCCGCCACGAAGTGCTCCATGATCACGCCGAGGATCACGGGTTTCAGCAACTGCCAGTCGGCATCATCGGACTTGGAGACAGAGACGAAGTCGCCACCGAAGAAAACTCCGGTGACGCCCTCGACCTGAAACAGCCGCCGCGCAAGCGGCGAACGCTCCGCCGATTCGACATCGCGGAAGTCCGCGGTCCCAGACGACATCACCGCCTCTCCGGGCAGGAATTTTAATGTCGCCGGGTTCGGGGTCCGCTCGGTCTGAATGAACATGCTTTTCCCAACCCAGCCCAAAGTGGGCACCTAAAACGTGGTGCAGACTCCCTGCGAGGTCAAGCCCATTGGCTAACCATCTGGATACAAGTGGTTTTCGCGATATTCCACAGCTTATGCACAGTCGCAATTGCGCCCTCGACGGGGCTGTACAGCCAGCTACGTCAGATCCTGGAGCTGCTGATCGTTCAGGTTGCCGGGTACGACCACGAGCGGGATATTGAGCTGGCCAGCGAGCTGCCCAGCCAGCCATGAGATCAGCGATCCCTGCCCCTGATCGGGCGGGGCCGCGCCGACGACCAGCAGGTTGATCGCTTCGTTCTCGGCCACGTGGCCCAGTATCTCGTCGCCGATGCCGCCCTCACGCACCGCCACGCTGGGCGACTCTCCAGTGACGTCCTCCACCTTGGCGGCGATGGACTGGAGGAGGGCTTCCGCTTCCTCCCGCGTCTCCTGCCGCATCAGCTCGCCGACCGCAGCCCAATGCTGGAACTCCGGCGGCTGCACCACGTGAATGAGCGCCACGCGGCCGCCGGAATTGCGGGCGCGCAGCGCAGCGAACCGCGCCGCCACTTCGGAATGGCCGTCGTCCGCGACGCAGACCAGGAAGGTGACCTGCCCGGCGACGTGGGCCGCGCCCGTTTCGGGCGGCGCCTGCTCGGTCATGGCATCGATCCCGCCGCGTCCTCAGCCCTTGCGGAAGGCGAAGCTGCCCAGCCATCCTGCCACCAGCGCGAGCGCGATAGCAATGACGCCGTAGAGAGCCTCGTCCGCCCGCGCGAAGGTGGAAATGTCCGCCGAGAAACCGGCCTTCTCGATGCCGAACGCCGCCGAGCGCGTGCTGAGCACTTCGCCGTCGACCAGGAGCATCCCCTCCACCAGGTAGTCCCCGGTCGGCACGTGGGCGGGCAGGTCGATCGTCGTGCGGAACAACCGCTCGTCGATGAACTCGACCACGCCCGGCTCCGATTTGTACAGCGAGTCACTCTCCCTATGGCGATGCAGGGCGGCGCGGAACTCGTCCGCATCGCCCGCCGTGTCGAACCAGATGGCCTCCAGCAGCAGGCGGTTCGAGCCCAGTTGCTCGCGATTGAGAAACTCCTCGGGAGCAATGTCTTCGAGCGGGCTTGAGGCAGCGACGAAGTAGTAGCCGGGCACGTTGCGGAAAGCGATCGCTTCCTGGTTGACCCAGACGCCGACGGACCGCAGCTTGCGGCGCACCACGACCGGCTCCTCCGGCCCGCGTACGGTGACCACGACGTCGCCTGCCACGTCGGTCGCACCGAAGAGCAGGATCGAGGTGCCGGCGAAATTCGAGTCGATCTCGATGCGCTGGGTCGAGAGCGCGATCAGCAGGGGCTCGTCGTGCTCCTGCGCCGCGGCGGGCATTGCCGCGACGCCGACGGCGAAGACCATCCCGAGCAGTTGGAGTACGCGCCGCATCAGTTCCCCCACAGCGGTGCGACCGCGAAGGGGTCGTCAGGCATCACCACCAGCGAATACGCCAGCCGTCCACCCACCGCGAGCACCATGAGCGCGAGCAGGCCCCGGAGATGTTCCGCCCGGATGCGCCCGCCGATCCGCGTACCGTACTGGGCGCCGATGACCGCGCCGACCGCCAGCAGGAGGCCGAGGATGATGTCTACGTTGTTATTGTTGATGGCGTGGGCGAAGCAAGAAACCGAGCTGATCACGATGATTCCGAGCAACGAAGTGCCCACCACCACCGCCGTCGGCATGCCGATGAGGTAGATCATCGCCGGCACCATGAAGAACCCGCCGCCCACCCCCATGATGGAGGCGAGGATGCCCATGAGGAAACCCAGGGCGAACGGCGGAATCGCGCTGACGTAGAGGCGCGAGTGGCGGAAGCGCAGCTTGAGCGGCAGCCCGTGAATCCAGGTGTGGTGGTGGGCCTTGCGGTGCACCGTGCGCTGGCGCCGCACCGTCGCCCTCACGCTCTCCACCGCCATCAGGCAGCCGACCACCCCGAGGAACAGCACGTAGGAGAGCGATATCACCAGGTCGATCTGGCCCGCGTCGCTGAGCAGCTTGAAGAGGAAGGCGCCGAGCCAGGCGCCGCCCGCGCCGCCGAAGGAGATCAGCGCGCCGATAAGGAAATCGACGTTGCCGCGGCGCCAGTGCGCCATCGTGCCGGAGACCGACGACGCGATGATCAGATTGGTACCGGTTCCAACGGCGACCGAGGGCGTCACCCCGAGGAAGATCAGGAGCGGCGTCATCAGAAAGCCGCCGCCCACGCCGAACATGCCCGACAGCAGGCCCACCCCGCCGCCGAGAACGAGCAGAATCAGCGCATTGGCTGAAAGCTCGGCGATCGGGAGATAGATCTCCATCGGAAAAACAGCGTCGTGCGTATGGGGATGCGCACGTTACATGCGCCTCCCGCTCAAGTAGCGCAAGCGAAAAGTCTGTAATCGTGCAGTTTTGTCGCTGAATTGGGCCGCGAAGCGCTGCCCAATGCCGCTCAGGCGTCGAGCAGCCCCATGATGCGTCGCACTTCGGCAAGGTTGGCATCGGCAATGTGCCGGGCGCGCTCGGCGCCGTCGGCCAGCACGTCGTCGATGTAGCCGGGGTCCGCCAGCAGCTCGCGCATGCGCTGGGCGAGCGGGCCGAGCGTCTCGATCGCGAGATCGGCGAGCCTGCCCTTGAAGTCGGCAAAGCCCATCAGAGAATGCTCGGCGGCCACCCTCTCGATGGGCTCGTCGGCGAGCGCCGCGTAGATGCTCAGCAGGTTTGCCGCTTCCGGCCGTCGCTCGAGGTCGTGGGCCAAGCCGGGCTCGGAATCGGTCTTGGCGCGCTTGATCTTGAGCGTGATCGTGTCGGCATCGTCGGTCAGATTGATCCGTGAGTACTCGGACGAGTCCGACTTGCTCATCTTGTTGCGGCCGTCTCTCAGGCTCATCACCCGCGTCGCAGCGCCGAAAATCATCGGCTCGGGCAAGGGGAAGAAGTCCACGTCGTACGCGCGATTGAACGCGCTCGCGATGTCGCGGGAGAGTTCGAGGTGCTGCTTCTGATCCTCGCCCACCGGCACGGCCGTCGCGTGGTAGAGCAGGATGTCGGCCGCCATCAATACCGGATAGGCATAGAGGCCGAGCAGCGCGTTCTCCCGCTTCTTCCCGGCTTTTTCTTTGAATTGCGTCATGCGGTTGAGCCAGCCGAGCGGAGTGAAGCAGTTGAGGATCCAGGCGAGCTCCGCGTGCGCGGCCACGCGGCTTTGATTGAAGATGATGCAATTCTTCGGATCGAGCCCGGCGGCAATCAGCCCGGCCGTGACCTCGCGGGTGTTGTTCGTGAGCTCCTCCGGGTTCTGCGGCACCGTGATCGCGTGCAGGTCGACGATGCAATAGAGGCAGTGGTACTCGCGCTGCATCGCGACCCAATTCTTGATCGCGCCGAGGTAGTTGCCGAGGTGCAGGTTGCCGGTCGGCTGTATGCCGGAAAAGACCCGCTTCATGTCAGGAACGCTCCGCCGGGGGCGCGCCTTATCGCGCCCCCGCGCGCCGCCGTCAACCTTGGCCTTGGTCTTGATCTTCGTCTTGCCGTTGCCGCCGGGCCAATAGCGCGCGCATTTCGCTCACCGATACGACCCCCGTGACAATGACGAGAGCGCCGTAAACGACGAGCCCGGCGGCGACGAGGGCGGCGAGCGCCGCGATGCGCAGGCCCGCTGTCTCAAGCGCCATCTCCAGAGCCAGCGCGAGCGCCCAGAGCACGACCGCCATGCCAGCAGAGGCTGCGATCATGCGCGGCAGCCGGCGCCTCAGCCGACGGTCGGGCTTGAGGAAGCCGCGCCGTGAGAGGCCCGCCGCCAGAAGGCCGACGTTGAGCCAGCCGGCGAGCGTGGTCGCCAGCGCGATCCCGACATGGGCGAGCGGGCCCATGAGGGCAAGGTTCAGCGCGACGTTCACCAACAGACAAAGAATCGCAATGCGCACCGGCGTCCTGGTGTCCTGACGCGCGAAATAGCCGGGCGCAAGCACCTTGATCAGCACGAACGCGGGCAGCCCCGCAGCGTAGGCGACGAGCGCGCCGGCCGTGGCATCGCTTTCCGCCACGCCGAAGGCGCCGCGCTCGAACAGGACCGCGATCACGGGGCCGGCGATGACGATGAGCGCGACCGCGGCCGGCACCGCCAGCAGCAGCGCCATCTCGATCGCCCTGTTCAGGCTGTTCGACGCCTCGTCCGTTTCGCCCGCCCGCAGCTGGCGGCTGAGCAGCGGCAGCAGCGCGGTCCCGACCGCGACTCCGACGACGCCAAGCGGAAGCTGATTCACGCGGTCGGCGTAGTAGAGAAAGGAGACGGAGCCACTGGGCAGAAGCGAGGCGATGATGATGTCGACGACCAGATTGATCTGAGCGACACCCGCGCCGAGCGCCGCCGGCGCGGCGAGGATCAGCAGGCGTTTGACCCCCGGCGTGAGCCGGGGGCGGCGCAGGCGAAGCGACATCCCCGCGCGTTTGGCGGCGACGACCAACCAGACGAACTGCACGATCCCGCCGACCGTGACGCCCACAGCCAGCGCATGCCCCGGCGTCTCGGTCCAGCGCGCGAGCCCGAGCAGGGCGCCGATCAGGCAGAGATTGAGCAGGATCGGCGTGGCCGCAACGGCGGCGAAGCGATAGAGCGAGTTCAGCACCCCGCCGAGGAGGGAGACCAGCGAAATCAGTAGGATGTAGGGAAATGTCAGGCGCGTGAGCTGCACGGTCAGCTCGAGCTTGCCGGGCTCGTCGGCGAAGCCGGGCGCCAGCACGTGCATGAGCCACGGCATCACGATCTGCGCCACGATGACGAGCACCAGCAGCGTCCACAGCAGGACGGTCAGCACGTCCTCGGCGAACGATTTGGCGGCCTCGCGCCCGTCGCGCTCCAGCGTACCCGCGAAGAGCGGCACGAAGGCGGCGTTGAATGCACCCTCGGCGAACAGCCGCCGCAGGAAGTTGGGCAGCTTGAAGGCGACGAAGAAGGCGTCGGCGACCGGGCTCGCGCCGAGAATGGACGCGATCAGGATGTCGCGCAGGAATCCAAGAACGCGCGAGCCCATGGTGTAGCCGCCGACCGTCGCGGCCCAGCGGGCGAGTGCCATCGGTTACACGGGTGGCCGGTAGAGGGCCGGCAGATTAGCCGGCCGCGTGGCGGCGCGGCGCGTCATCCGAGTCGCGTCCGAGCATTTCGGTCAGGTGACCCTGCACCTGCGCGATCTGCGCCTCGCGGGAGAGCTTCAGGCCGAAGCGGTCCCTCACGTAGAAGACGTCGGCGGCGCGAGAGCCCACCGTCGAGATGTGCGCCGAGCCGATCGAGACGCCGCAGGCGCTGAGCGTCCGCGTGATGTCATAGAGCAGCCCCGGGCGGTCGCGCGCGCTTACCTCGATCACCGTGAAGCCCCGGCTCGCGCCGTTATCGATGAGGACATGCGGCTCAAGGGCGATCGGAGCGGAGCGCCCCGGCGGCGGTGCGGCCACGAAAGCCATCTCATTCTCGCGTCCGGCACCCGCGTCATCGTCGGAGAGCGCGCGCACCACGCTTTGCTCAAGCCGCTCCAGGCGCTCTTCGTCGCGGATCGCACCACCGTCTGCGGCCTGAATCCAGATCGTGTCGATGGCCATCCCGTCGCTGGTGGTGAAGACGCGAGCGTCGACGATATTCGTGCCCGAATTCGCCATCGCGCCGGCGATGGCGGCGAACAGGCCGATGTAATCGGGCGTGTAGAGCGTCATCTCCGTCGCTTCCCTGGCCCGATCGATACGGGTCTCAACCAGGGGTCCCCTGCCCCCACCCTGCACGAGGCGGGCATGACGCTCCTGCATCCCGCCATCGGTGGACAGCCAATATGTATCGGGAAGTCTGGCCTCGAAGTGCGCGATGTCGGCCTCGGTCCAGTCCGTAAGGCGGGCACGCAAGGCCTGCCGGGCCTTCGCCACGCGGGCCTCCCGGTCCTCGGCTTCTCGGCCGCCTGCCAATACTGCCTCGGCCCGGTGGTAAAGCATGCGCAGCAGCGAACCCTTCCAAGCGGTCATGCGCCCCGGTCCCACGGCGGTGATGTCGGCGGCGGTCAGCACCAGGAGGAGCCGCAGGCGCTCCAGCGAACGGACCCGGCCGACAAAATCGTCCACGGTCCGGGGATCGTTGGGGTCGCGCTTGAATGCGGTCATGCTGAACAAAAGGTGCCAACGGACCAGCCAGGCAACGGTTTCCACTTTGTCCGGCGTGAATTCCAACCGGGTGGCGACTTCGCGCGCGATCTCGGCGCCGATCTCCGAATGGTCGCCGCCCCGCCCCTTCGCCACGTCGTGGAGCAGCAGCGCGAGATAGAGCACGTCGCGCATGCGCAACTGGTGGACGAGTGTGCTGGCGAGGGGCAGCTCGTCGGCAAAGTCGCCTCTCTCGATCGCAGCAAGCACGCCGATGGCCCGGATGCTGTGCTCGTCAACCGTGTAGACGTGATAGAGGTCGAGCTGAGTCTGCGCGACAACGCGGCCAAAATCGGGCAGGAACTGCCCCATCACGCCGGCCTCGTTCATCATACGCAGGATTCGTTCCGGATCGCGCCGATCGGTGAGAATTGCGCGGAATGCGCGGTTGGCCTCGGGGTCGTCGCACACCTCCGCGGTGATCAGTCCGTGGCCCTGGTGAATCAAGCGCGCAGTGGCGGGATGGATGTCACGGCCCTCGGTCTGCGCGCGCCGAAAGATCGTCACGAGGCGCACCGGGCGCTCGATGAAGGTGTCCTCGTTGACCGCGGCAATACGCCCGCCTGAGACGAACAGACCGTCGCGAGCGGGCCCGCTCACCGTCCCGGAACGGTGGACCGGCGCGCTGTGGAGCCGCTCTGCCTCCAGCACTGCGCAGAAGACTCGCGTGAGTTCCCCCACCTCCTTCGCGGCCAGAAAATAGTGCTTCATGAACCGCTCGACGGCGAGATTGCCGCGGCGCGGGCCGTAGCCCATGCGCGATGCGATCTCGGGTTGCCGGTCGAAGGTCAGGCGATCCTCCGCGCGGTCGCAGACGATGTGGAGGTGGGCGCGCACCCTCCAGAGGAAGTCTTCCGCCCGCGCAAAGCGATCGTACTCGTGCTGGTTGAGCACGCCGCGCTCCACGAGCTCGCCGAAACGCTCTACACGGAAGAGATACTTGGCAATCCAGAACAGCACGTGGAGGTCGCGCAAGCCGCCCTTGCCGTCCTTCACGTTAGGTTCCAGGAGATAGCGCGAATCGCCCGCGCGCACGTGTCGCTTGTCGCGTTCGCGCATCTTGGCAGCCACGAACTCGGCCTCGGTGCCGGGCACCAGCTCGGTGAGAAAGCGCTGGCGGAACCCGTCATAGAGCGCCTGGTCGCCCCACACGCGGCGCGATTCGAGCACCGAAGTGCGGATCGTCATGTCGTCCCGTGCCCGCCTGAGGCAATCGGCGACCGAACGGGTCGCATGGCCGACCGTGAAGCCGAGGTCCCACATCATGTAGAGCAGATGCTCGATGATCTGCTCGCTGCGGCCGGTGAGCTTGTAGGGGTGCAGGAAGAGGATATCGATATCGGAGTGAGGCGACAGATCACCCCGGCCGTAGCCGCCGACCGCCACCAGCGAAAGACGGTTGGCCGTGGTCGGGTTGGGCAGCGGGTAGAGGACCTCGGCCGCCCGCTCCAGCAGCACGCCCAACAGCTGGTCGATCAGAGCGGTCTGGACTGCGACGATCTCGGCACCCGACGCTCCGGCTTCGAGGCGTCGCCCAAGTGCCTCACGGCCTTGATCGCGGGCGCGCCGCATGACTTCGAGCACGCCCGTCCGGTCGTCCCGACCGAGCCGGCGGATCGCACCTGCAAGAGCCCGTCGGTCTAAGAGGTCCGGCGGCGAGTCAGGCGCGTTCACCGCCGCACACTCGGTAAGCAGGCCACCTTGGGCCGTCTCTCGCCGCAACGCAAACCGCTCGCCGAGCCGGGTCCCATCGTCTCGCTACTCGCCCCCTATTGCCGGACGCCCGCAAGCCCCCAGGGAATTGCGGGCGCGGGCGGCGCGGTCATGTATAATCCCTGGCGGCGCCGCGATCGCCCCGCCAAATCGATCGCCCGGTGCAGCTTGGCCTTGCGCCGACGTCCGATCATAGCCACTTGTTCGCCACCATGGACCTGCTTGTCGACAAACTAAACTATATTTGGCCGTTTCTCGCGGTGATCACGCCCGTGGTGTTCTTCCACGAGCTTGGCCACTACCTCGTGGCCAGGATCAACGGCGTGCGCGTGGAGGTGTTCGCGGTCGGCTTCGGGCCGGAGCTCGTCGGCATCGACGACCGCCACGGGACACGCTGGAAGCTGTGTGCGCTGCCGCTCGGCGGCTATGTGAAGTTCCACGGCGACGCCGACGCCACCAGCACGTCGGCCAAAGACGACGACGGGCCGCCCCCGTCCGATTCATTCTTCGCCAAGTCGGTGGGGAAGCGCTCGGCCATCGCCTTCGCGGGTCCGTTCGCGAACCTCCTGCTGGCGGCAGCGATCTTCGCCGTCTTCTTCATCGTCGTCGGCCAGCGCTACACGCCGGTAGAAATCGGCACCGTGCGGGCGGGCAGCCCCGCCGCCGTCGCCGGACTCGAGCCGGGCGACAGACTGGTCGAGCTCAACGGCAGCCGCGTCGAGCGCTTCGAGGAGCTGAACTTTACCCTCCTCCAAAGCTTGGGCGAGCCGCTCACGCTCGCGGTCGAACGAGGCGGTGAGTTGCTCGAATTCACGGTGAAGCCGGAGATCATCGAGGTGCTGGACGCCTTCGACCGGCCGCAGCAGCTGGGCGATATCGGGGTCCGGCCGTTCACACCAGCATCTGTCTCGCAGGTGGTGGCGGGCAGCCCGGCCGAGCGGGGCGGCCTCCAGGCGGGCGATAACATCGTCCGTATCGGCGATGTGGCGATCGAGAGCTTCGACCACCTTCGCACCATCGTGGAGCGGAACGCGGGCGTACCGCTCACCTTCGTCGTTGAACGAAGCGGGCGCGAGGAGACACTGACGGTCACGCCCGACGACATGAACGGGACCGGCCGGATCGGTGTTTACCCCGAGGAGCAGACGGCGTTCCGCGATCTTGGAGTCGGTGAGTCGATTTGGGCCGGCGTCGAGCACACGTATGCCCTAGCCGCCGCCAATCTCCGCGCGATCGGCCAGATGATCGCAGGCACCCGCTCCACCGAGCAATTGAGCGGCCCCGTCGGCATCGCGGTCATGTCGCGGAGCGTGCTCGAGCGGGGCGTCTCGGGCTTCATCGAATTCGCGGCACTGATTTCCATCGCCCTCGGCTTGATCAATCTGTTTCCGATCCCGCCGCTCGACGGCGGACACCTGCTATACAACGGCCTGGAAGCTCTGTTCCGGCGCCCGCTGAATGCCCGGATTCAGCAGATCGGCACGACGGTCGGGCTAACGCTCGTTATCGCATTGATGGTATGGGTGACGACGAAGGACATCATCGGCCTGACCTCATGACCCAGCGAGCACGGCAAATGCGCGGAGCGACGGCGGCAGGTGCAAGGAGCCGGATGCGGCACGTCGTTTGGCTGGCGGCGGTCATCCTCGGCCTTTGGATGGGTGCTGCCGCGGCGCAGGAACGGACGATCGAATCCGTGCTCGTCGAGGGCAATGAGCGCATCGAAGCGGACACCGTTCGGTCTTACATGGCTGTCGGCCCCGGCGATGAATTCGATGCTGACGCGGTCAACGAGTCTCTCAAGAGCCTGTTCGCGAGCGGCCTGTTCGCCGACGTTGCCATCCGGCGGGAGGGAAACGCCCTCGTCGTCAGCGTGGTCGAGAATCCCATCATCAATCGCGTGATCTTCGAAGGTAACGACGCGATCGAGGACGGCAACCTGGAAGCGGAGATTCAGCTCCAGCCGCGTGTGGTCTACACGCGGCCGCGGGTGCAGTCGGACCTGCAGCGGTTGACCGACATCTACCGGCGCAGCGGCCGCTTCGCCGCCACCATCGAGCCCAAAGTCATCCAGCTCCCGCAAAACCGGGTCGACCTCGTCTTCGAAGTGAATGAAGGCCCGGTTACGGGTATCCGGCGGATCAACTTCATCGGAAACGCCCACTTCAGCGACAGCGCTCTCAGAGACGTCATCCAGACCCGAGAAAGCGCGTGGTATCGCTTCGCCACGACCGCCGATAACTACGATCCCGACCGGCTGACCTTCGACCGCGAACTGCTCCGCCGGTTTTATCTCGCCAACGGCTACGTCGACTTTCGCGTCGTCTCGGCGGTCGCCGAGCTCACGCCCGACCGCAGCGATTTCATCGTCACTTTCTCGCTGGAGGAAGGAGATCGCTATCGAGTAGCCGCCATCGATATCGAAAGCCAGCTGCGGGATCTGGCGCCGGAGGAGCTGCTCCCCGTCATCGAGATCGAAGTTGGAGACTGGTATGACGCCGAGCAAGTCGAGGAGACGCTGGTCGCGCTCACCGAAGTCGTCGGCAGCCGCGGTTACGCGTTCGTCGACGTCCAGCCCCGCGTCGACCGAGACCGCGAGGCGACAACCGTCGACGTCACCTTCGAGATCGACGAGGGCCCGCGGGTCTATGTCGAGCGAATCGACATCGTGGGCAACGTCCGCACCCTCGACGAGGTGATCCGCCGCGAGTTCCGACTGGTGGAGGGCGATGCCTTCAGCTCGGCCCTGATCCGCCGCTCGCGACAGCGCATCATGAACCTCGGCTTCTTCGACAAGGTCGACATCAGCACCAGCGAGGATTCGGCGCCGGACCGTTCGGTCCTCACGGTGGAGGTCAGTGAAGTCCCCACGGGCGAGCTCAGCTTCGGCGCCGGCGTCTCGTCGGCGGAGGGCCTTCTCGGCGACATTGCCATCCGGGAGCGCAATCTGCTCGGCCGGGGACAGGACCTCAGGCTCGGGCTCACGGCCTCGGCCCGCCGGCAAGAGATCGATCTGAGCTTCACCGAGCCATACTTCATGGAACGCGATGTCGCGGCGGGATTCGACGTGTTCAACAGGACAATCGACCTGCAGGATGAGAGCTCGTTCGATCGCGAGACCATCGGCCTCTCGTTGCGCGTCGGCTATCCATTGTCCGAGCGGCTGCGGCACTCTGTCTCCTACACGTTCAAGAATGATGACGTCAGCGATATCTCGCCGACCGCGTCACGATTCATTCGCGAGCAGGAAGGCGAGACGACGACCTCGGCCATCTCGCACCGGCTGACTTACGATCTGCGCGATAGCGTCATCGACCCGACCGAAGGGTATGTGGTCCGCTTCGGGCAGGAGCTCGCCGGGCTCGGCGGCGATAACCGGTACATCAAGCACACCCTTCGCTACGGCCACTACTTTTCGATTGCCGATGGATGGATTCTGAGCGGGCTGCTTCGTAGTGGCTATATTGTCGGCCTTGACGACGACGTGGGAATCGTCGACCGATTCTTCCTCGGCGGCAGCAGTCTCCGTGGCTTCGAGCCGAGCGGCGTGGGACCGCGCGATGCGGAAACCGGCGATGCTCTCGGCGGCAATCTGTTCTATTCGTTGACAGGCGAGCTGAGCTTTCCGCTGGGCGTAGGCGAAGAGCTCGACCTGCGCGGCGCGACCTTCACTGATATCGGCAGCCTCACCGAGATCGACGCCTCGGGCTCGGAACTTCTGGACGAGGCTTCGCCGCGGGTCTCGGTCGGTGTGGGGCTCAGATTCCGTTCGCCGATTGGTCCGATCCGGCTGGACTTCTCGCGTGCCCTGATTAAAGAGGACTTCGATGTGACCGAGAACTTCCGCTTCAGTTTCGGAACGAGGTTCTAGAGATGCAGGGATTGAGCCGAATCTGGATCGTCTTCGCGCTGGCCATCACCTGCGTGGTGGGTGGCAACACAAACGCTTGGGCGGATGAGCACGGGACGCGTGTGGCCGTCATCGAGATGGCGCGGATTCTCGGCGAAGCGTCGGCTATTCACTCGATCCGGAACCAGGGCGAGGCGCAGCGCAAGAGCTATGCCGCAGAGGCGCAACGAGAGGCGGAGCGACTGCGCGCCGCCCGCGACGAGCTCGAGCAACAGTCGACATTGCTCGCACCCGCGGTGTTGGAGGAACGCCAGCGTGCCTTCAACGCCGAAGTCGCAACTGCGGACCAGAGGGCGCAAGCGCACGGCCAGATCCTGCAGCGCGCCGTGACTGAAGGCGAAATTCGCTTTCGCGAAATCCTCGGCATCGTCGTGGAAGAGGTCGCGACCGACCAAGGAATTGAACTCGTGCTGCCGGTTCATGAGTCGATATTCGCTGTCTCCGAGTTCAACCTGACCGACATGGTGATTGAACGGTTGAACGAGGCGTATCCCGAGATCGTGCTCACGTTCGACGAGAACTAATGCCCGATCCACGCTTTTACGCCGTAGCGGGACCGTTCACGCTGGCCGAAATCGCCGAGGCCGCAGGGGCAGAGCTCGCGGCGGGGGCTGACCCAGCGAGGCGGCTTGCCGACGTGGCACCCCTCAGCCACGCCACATCGCAGCACCTGAGCTTCCTCGTCAATTCAAAATATGTCGACGCGTTCGCCACCTGCCGGGCTGGCGCCTGCATTGCACCGGCTACGCTGGCTGATCGCGCACCTGAGGACGTGGCGGTTCTGACCAGCGACAATCCCTACAAGTCCTTCGCGCAGGCTGCCCAGTTGTTTCATCCGGTTCCAGCGCCGGAGCCGGGGGTGCACCCTGCGGCGGTGATCGACTCGACGGCAGTTCTCGGCACCGGATGCCGGGTTGAGGCGGGTGCCGTCATCGACGCGGATGCGCGTATCGGCGCTCGATGTCTGGTCGGAGCCAACGTCACCATAGGTCCCTCTGTCGAGATCGGTGATGACACGAGGATCGGGGCCGGTTCCTCTCTCTCCCACTGTCTGATCGGCGCTCGGGTGGCGATCTTCCCCGGCGTCCGCATCGGCCAGGAGGGATTCGGCTTCGCGATCGATCGGGGCGGCCACGTGAAGATACCGCAGCTCGGCCGCGTCCTGATCGAAGATGACGTGGAGATCGGTGCCAACACCACCATCGACCGCGGATCCGGCCCCGACACGGTGATCGCCCAAGGATGCCGGATCGACAATCTGGTGCAGATCGCCCACAACGTCCGCGTCGGGCGGGGTAGCGTGATTGCGGCCCAAAGCGCGCTCGCCGGCAGCGCCAGGGTTGGCGAATTCGTTCAGATTGCGGGTCAGGTCGGCGTAGCGGATCACCGCACGGTCGGCGACGACGTCCGGCTCGCGGGCCAGACGGGCGTCACTCGCGATATCGAGCCGGGCGGGACCTACGGCGGCACGCCTGCCGTGCCGATCCGGCAATGGCACCGTCAGAGCGCGCATCTGGCGCGGCTGGCAACAGGCAAGGCGACCCCGGAATGAACGAAACGGCACCAATGCCAACAGTGGAACGCATGGACATCGAGGAGATCCTCCATGCGATCCCCCATCGCTACCCGTTCCTCATGATCGATCGCATGATCGACGTTGTCCCCGACGTGAGCGCCGTCGGCATCAAGAACGTGTCGATCAACGAATCGTACTTCCAAGGACACTTTGCACGTATGCCGGTCATGCCGGGTGTGCTGGTCATCGAATCGATGGCGCAGAGCGCGGCCGTGCTCGTGGTGGCCACCCTCGGCCCCGCGATGGCCGGCAAGCTCGTCTATTTCATGTCGGTCGAACATTGCCGCTTCCGCCGGCCCGTGGTGCCGGGCGATCAGCTCTTTATCCATGTCACCAAGAAGCACCGCCGCCGGAACGTCTGGAAGTTCGAGGCCAGGGCGGAGGTGGAAGGCCAGGCGGTGGCAGAAGCGACGTACTCGGCGATGATCTTGGAAGACACCTGACGTGACGGACATTCACTCGACCGCGATCGTCGAGCCAGGCGCCCAGCTCGGCGACGGCGTCAGCATCGGCCCCTATTGCATCGTCGGGGCCGATGCGGTCCTCGGTGACGACGTCCGCTTGGTCTCGCACGCCATCGTTACCGGGCGCACGACGATCGGAGCGCGCACCAGCATTTATCCCTTTGCCTCGATCGGCCATCCGCCCCAGGACACCAAGTACCGAGGCGAGCCGTCGCGGCTCGAGATCGGCGCGGACAACGTCATCCGCGAGCACGTGACCATGAGCCCGGGGACGCCCCACGGCCGCATGCTCACCCGCGTCGGCAACAACTGCCTGTTCATGATCGCGACCCACGTCGCCCACGACTGCATCGTCGGCGACCATGTCGTCATGGCCAACAACGCGACGCTGGGCGGCCACGTGACGGTCGACGACTGGGCCATTATCGGTGGCCTTGCCGGCATTCATCAGTTCGTCCGCATTGGGCGCCATGCGATCGTCGGCGGCATGTCCGGGGTCGAGCACGACATCATTCCCTATGGCTCGGCCATGGGCGATCGCGCGCGCCTGACCGGTCTCAATCTCGTCGGGCTCAAGCGCCGGGGCTTCAGCCGCGACATCGTCCACGATCTCAGGCGGGCCTTCCGGCTGCTCTTCGCGCAGGAAGGGACCATGACCGAGCGTCTCGCGGACGTCACCGAGCTGTTCCAGGACAACGAGCCGGTCATGGATATCGTCGACTTCATGCGGGTCGATCGCGAACGTTCGATTTGCCAACCCAGGGACGATGGCGGCGAGTAGCCTAGGAATTATTGCCGGCGGCGGGCCGCTGCCAGGCCTGATTGCGCGGGCATGCAAGGGCGAAGGCCGCGAGGTCCTGGTCATCGCGTTCGAGGGCGAGACGGACCCGGAGACCTGCGCGGGCGTTCCCCACCGCTGGCTCGGGCTCGGCGCGGTCGGCGCCCTGTTGAAGGCGCTGAGGCAAGCGAGTTGCCGCGAGGTCGTGCTTGCCGGCTCGATCCGCCGGCCCTCCCTCTCCTCTCTCAAGGTCGACCTGCGCGGCATGCGCCTCATGGGGCGCATCGCGCGCGCAAAGACCAAGGGCGACGACGCGCTCCTCTCCCTCGTGATTACCGAGCTTGAAGACGAAGGCTTCACCGTCGTCGGCGCCGACGACCTGATTGCGACGCTCTGCGCGCCCGCCGGCGTGATCGGCCGGCGCGCTCCCGACGAAGATGCCGAACGCGACATCGCCGTCGGTGTCGAGGCTGCGCGCGCGCTGGGTGCGCAGGACATCGGGCAGGCCGTGGTCGTACAGGCGGGCCGCGTCCTCGGCGTCGAAGGCGTCGAAGGGACGGACGGGTTGATCGAACGCTGCGCCGCGCTGCAGGAGGCCGGGCCAGGTGCCGTGCTGGTCAAGATGAAGAAGCCCGGTCAGGAGCGCCGGGCCGATCTGCCGACGATTGGGGCGGACACGATCGAGAGGCTCGCCGAAGCCGGCTTCCGGGGGGTGGCGGTCGAGGCCGGCGAGACGCTGATCCTGGAGCGCGATCGGGCGGTCGCGCGCGCCGACGAGCGTGGCGTGTTCATGGTCGGCGTGAGCTGACGGGCGGAATGGAGCGCGCCGCGCCGCTGATCTTTCTGATCGCGGGCGAGCCGTCCGGCGACCTTATCGCTTCCCGCCTGATGGAGGCGCTCAAGCGGCGCACCGGCGATCGAGTCCGGTTCGCCGGCATCGGCGGCCCCCTCATGGCCGAGCAGGGGCTGGAAAGCCTGTTTCCTTACACCGAGCTGTCGTTGATGGGGCTGTTCGAGGTCGTCCCCCACGTGCCACGGATGCTCGGGCGCATTCGGGCCACGGCGCGCACAGCTCGCCGGTCGCGGCCAGCGGCCTTCGTCTCGGTCGACGTGCCGGGCTTTGCGCTCCGGGTCGCGCGCAGGCTGAAGGGCGCAGGTTTTCCCCTGGTTCACTACGTGGCGCCGACCGTTTGGGCCTATCGGCCGGGGCGCGCGGCCGAGATCGCGCGTTATCTCGACCACGTGCTCTGTCTGTTTCCGTTTGAGCCGCCCTATTTCGAGGCCGTGGACCTGGATGCCAGTTTCGTCGGCCATCCCCTATTGGAGGAGCCGATTGCCGAGGCCGACGGGCCGGACCTCCGTGCACGCCTCGGCTTCACGCCCGACCAACCGGTGCTCGCCGTCCTGCCGGGCAGCCGCGCCAGCGAGCTGCGCCGGCACGAGCCGGTATTCGGCGAGACCGTGCGCCAACTGGCGCGCCGCATCGAGGGGCTCCGCGTCCTGGTGCCGACGCTGCCGCAGAACCGCGCAGTCGTAACCGCCAAGACCGCGTCATGGGCCGCACCCGTGACCGTGGTGGAGGGCAAGGCCGAGAAATACGCCGCCTTCGCCGCGAGCGACGCGGCGCTCACGGTCTCCGGCATGGCGACGCTGGAGCTCGCGCTCGCGGCCGTTCCTATGATCGTCTGCTACCGGGCGAACCCGCTCACCGCGGCGATCGCACGGCGCATCCTCCTGGTGGATCACATCGCGATGCCCAACATCATCGCGAACCGCCGGGCGGCGCCGGAGTTCGTGCAGCGCCAATGCTCCCCGCGGCGTCTGGTTCCCGCGGTCGAGAAGCTGCTGCACGACGCCGGACGCCGGCACGACCAGATCGAGAGCTTTCGCGAGATCGCTGCCCGGCTCGGGCGCGGCGGACCGCCACCGAGCGAGCGCGCCGCCGAGGTCGTCCTGAGCCTGATCGAAGCCGGCGCGGAGCGCCGGCAGAGCCGCACCGCAACCTGACGTCCGTCATGGCGCTCTCGCTCGTCCTCATCCTCATCGCCGGCATCAACTTCAGCTTGCTGATCCCGGTCAACAAGATCGCGGGCGATGCCGGCTTCCCCAATTTCGCTTACGTGTTCTGGTATGCCCTCGGCGCCGGGTTGGTTCTTCTGGGACCGGCAATCGCCCGGCGCGAGCTGCCGCAACTCACCTGGCCCCATATCAGGCTCTATTTCGTGAGCGCCGCCCTGGGCTTCGCCTTTCCCTTCGCGCTGCTCGCCTTTGTCGTGACCAAGCTGCCCTCCGGCGTCACCGTGTTGCTGCTCACGCTGACCCCGGTCTTCACCTATGCGCTCGCGGTTGTTTTCCGGCTCGACCGCTTTCGCCTGATCAGCGCGGCGGGCCTGGTGACAGCCATCGCAGGTGTCCTCTTGATCGTCATTCCGGGGGAAAGCCTGCCTGCGCCCAGCATGGCGGTCTGGTTCGTCATCGCGCTGCTGATTCCCTTCGGGTTCGGCGCGCTCAACGTGTTCGTCGAGCGCTTCCGTCCGCCCGAGTCCTCGTCGCTCGGCCTTGCAATCGGCAACCTCTTTGCGGGTGCGCTGCTTCTCGTCCCCTTCTTGCCGGCGACCGGGCAGCTCTACCTTTTCCCCGGGCCGGACCTGGACGGCGACCTCTCGCTCGTCGCCGCAGTCGTCATCAACGCCATCATGTGGCCGATGTTCTACGTGATCGTGCGCCGTGCCGGCGCCTCGCTCTTCTCCGTCATGAACATCATCGGCGTGGTCGGCGGCATCGGATGGGGCATTCTCTTCTTCGACGAGACCCATTCGGCCTACGTGTGGGGAGCGGCAGCGCTGATGCTCGCCGCTTTCGTCATGATGGTGATCGGATCGGTTCTGTCTCGCCGGCGCAGCGTCCGCGCCGAGTGAGCGCCCGCCGCCGGGCCTCGGTCGCCGCCTCGTCGACAGCAAGCGGGCCACCGCCCGGCTCCAAAAGAACGACGCCATAGGCGTTCAGCGCGCTGTCGCGCGTTTCCCAACCCTCGGCCACGTCGTGCAGCACGCGCTCTACATCCCGCGTCAACGGATCGCCATAGCCGGCTCCGCCTCCTTCCGTCGCCCGCAGCCGCTCGCCGGGCTCGAGAGTGAGCTGCACGAAATTGGGAAGCACGGTTTCCCGGCCGTCGCGGTCGAGCTTGGCGGTGCGGCCCGCCGTCGCGTCGGCACCTCCGCACACACCGCGCGGTGCGACATGGTGACCGTCCGACGGAATGACGGCGGTAAGGGAGCCGTGCGTCGGGCCATAGACGACCTCCGTTGCCGGCGCACCACGCCGGCGCCCCGCACCGCCGCTGCCGGCGACGATGCGCGCCGAATCCACGGCGATCGGGTAGCGGCTCTCCACCAACTCGACGCTATCCAGGTGAACGAGGCCCGCCGCCGTCGGCAGGCAATAGGTCAGCCACCCGTCGGCGCCGGGGGCGGCAGGGCCGCCGCCGACCCCGAGGAACAGTTGATTGACGAAGGGGGCACCGCCCCGGCGGGCATCGGTGCCGGAGATCACGGCCATCGCCCCGCCCATGCTTGCCGAGCCTTCGGCGAGACCCCTCCCCTCGCCGAGACGCGCGAAGCCGCTGTGAATGGCATAGATGAGGCGCTCGGCCACGTTCGTGGTCGAAACCGAGCAACTATGGGGGAAGGCCGGGCGCCCGATCGCACAGCCGTCTCGCATCAGCACCTCGACGCGGCGAAACGCGCCCTCGTTGCGCGGCACGTCGTCGTCGAGGCAGTTGAAGATCGCCGTGAAGACGTGCGCGAGACAGCAGGCCTCCGTCTGGTTCAGGCCGCAATCGACACAATCGATGTTGTCACGCAGATCGACCGTGATCCTGGCTGCGCTTGGGTCCACCTCGATTCCGACCCTGACCGAAATGCCGTCGGGCAAGATAGGGTCCACCGGATCGTGCGCGCTTTCCGAGACCAGCGACGCACCCGGCAGCCCCGCGATCGCCCGCGCCATGCGCTGCTCGGAGTAGTCCAGCCAGTCTTCGACGGAGGCCGCAACAACCTCGGCGCCAAGCGTCCCGCACAACTCCTTGAGGCGCCGCTCGCCAATCCGCGCGGCGCCGATCAGCGCGAGAAAGTCGCCGCGCCACTGTGCCGGCACCCGGATGCGCCGTTCGCACATGCGGACGATATCGTCGTTGATCGCGCCCCCGCGCTCCACGAGGACGCAGGGGAAGATGAGCGCACCCTCCTCGTACACGTCGCGCGCGAAGGCGTGATAGGTGGTGGGGGCGCTATTGCCGATATCGGCCTGATGCGCCTTGGCGCAGGCGGTGAACGTGTGCACCCCGTCGATGAACACCGGCACCAGGATCGCGTGATCGGCCGCGTGGGTGTTGCCGAGGTACGGATCGTTGTGGAGGAAGGCATCGCCTTCCCGCAGGTCCGGATGAAGGGTGCGCATCGAACGGGTCTGCAGGTGGCACCCGAGCACGTGCACCGGCAGGCCTTCGGCAGCAGCGATCAGCCGATCGTCATGGGTAAGGAGGGCGCAGGAGAAATCCTTGGCGGCGGCGATGACGCTGGAGCGAGCCGAGCGCAGCAGCGCGTTCGACATCTCGCGCACGATGGCATCGAAACGGCGCGCAAGGATGGGCGTGGCGACCGGATTCCGTATCATCGCGGCCGGCCTGTGGCGGGGCAGAGCCCCCTGTAACGTCCGACGGCGCGGCCTGCCGAGGCGGGCCGCGCGCCGATGGCGAACGGCTTCAGATCAGCTCGATGCTGGTCGCCTGCGGCCCACGCGGGCCTTGCGTGATCTCCAGCCGCACGCGCTGCTGAGGCTCCAGATCGTCGAGGCCGGAGCGGGCAAGGACCTTGGCATGGATGAACACGTCCTGCCCGCCGCTGTCCGGCGTCACGAAGCCGTAGCTCTTGCCGACGTTGTAGAACTTGACCGTGCCCTCGATCTCCTCGGTCGGGCCCATGGGCTCGTTGTAGCGTCGGGCCTGGAAGCCTCCGGGGCCGGGGCGGCGCGGTCGGTCGCCCCGCGGGGGCATGACGGTCGCGGTTGAGGTGTCGACATTGAGGATTTGCGAAACCTGGGGGCCCTTTTGCCCCTGTACGATTTCGCAGGTGACGGTGGCCCCTTGGGGCAGCGTCTCGAATCCCGCCCGCTCGACTGCGGACACATGGCAAAAGACGTCGGGCGAGCCGTCGTCGGGCACGAGGAAGCCGAATCCCTTGGTCGGGTTGAACCACTTGACCTGGGCCGTGATTGAGCCGCCTTCGCTGGGCGGCGAACCGATGTCTGACATGATGGACCAACTTATTTTCTGTGGGACGGGCGCTTCGGCGGGTTCTCCCGCTTCGTTTAGATGACCCATCATAGCGGCTTCCGCGCCGCCTCCCCATCCGATTCTGCGTATTTCGAACGGTTCAATGCGAATTTCTTATGAGACGTTTCAACCCCCGAACGGCACACGTTGACGGCAAGGGCCGCACCGCCTTACCGTCCGCATCGAACCGCGCAACGCCGCCAGGGAGGCTGCAACCATGTCTGACTCGAAGGGAATCGCCTATTGCCACGGACAATACATGCCGATCGAGGAGGCGTCGGTACCCATCCTCGACCCGGCCTTCCACAAGAGCGACGTGGTGTTCGACGCGGTTACGGTGTGTGACAACGCGTTCTTCCGCCTCGACGATCACATGGACCGCTTCTACGCCTCGTGCGAGCACGTCCGGCTCACGCCGCCCATGCCGGATGCGCAGATCAGGAGCGTCATGGCGCAGTGCGTTCATCGCGCGGGCTTCAGCGATTCGATCGTCTACGTTCTCTGCACCCGCGGGCGCTACGCCGGCGGCGGCGCGTTCGGCGACCCGCGCACTGCCGAGAACGAGCTGATCGCCTACGCGGTGCCATTCTACACCATCGTCGCCGAGCCGAAGATGAAGTCGGGCGCCCACCTCTGGATCGCCCAGACCCGCCGCGCGCCGGACGCCGCCATCAACCAGCGCTGCAAGAACTTCAACCGGATGGATCTCACCGCCGCCCATTTCGAGGCGCTCGACGCCGGCGCGGACCAGCCTGTGCTGCTTTCGACCGACGGCTATGTCACCGAAGGACCCGGCTTCAACGTCTGGATCATCCGGGACGGCAAGGCGCTCACCCCCGGCGACAACCTGCTGGAGGGGATCACCCGCAAGACCGTGTTCGACCTTTGCCAGGACATCGGCCTGGAAGCCGAAGCCACCGACCTCCGGCCCGAAGAGCTGGAGGAAGCCGGCGAGGCCTTCATCTCGTCGTCGGCCGGCGGGGTCGTCCCGGTCGTCCGCGTCAACGACAAGCCCATCGGCAACGGCGCGCCGGGCATCACCACCGGCCGCCTCTCCGACCTCTACTGGGCCAAGCGCGCGGACGGCTGGCACTCGACGCCGGTGGCCGACCTTCTGGAGCCTGAAGAAGAGCAAGCCGCGAGCGCTTAGGGCCGGGCGCCGAGGCGCTCCAGCGAAGCCGGCGCGACCGAGAAAATTTCCCCCCAGCCGGCGATGCGGCTGGGGTCGACGCCGGCGAGTGCGAGTGTGCCCCACAGCGCCGCCGCCACGCTGTCGTAGACAGGCCGGCCGCACTCCGCCTCCAGCGCCTCTGCGTGGGGCGCGCCCTTCAGGTTCGTGCAGACCGCAGCGATCGCCTCGGGCTCCGCACCCACCACCTCGCGGATCATCCCCTGGGTCGTCGCAGGCGGGATGGACGCGTAGCCGAAGGTATCGTCGCTGTCGAGGTGACGCTCGGCCACGCACTCGAAGCCCTCGCGCCCGTAGGTCTCGACGATGGCCTCCTGCAACGCGTCCTCGAACGGCGTGACCAGGGCGAAGCGCCTGACTCCCCGGCTGCGGAAAAGCTCGGCCAGCGCCAGCGTCGCGCTCGTCGCCGGAATGCCGGTCTCGCGCGCGATCGCCTCGCACAGCCGCCGGTCGAAGTCGGGGCCGAGCCAACTGCCCGCGGTGCCGTTCCAGCAGATTGCGTGAACGCGGGCATCGGCCAGCATGCGCGCCGCGGCGAGCATGGGCTCGTCGGCGAACTGGGCCGCCGAGTCCTCGCCGAGCGAGATTTGGGACACCCGCACCCGGCTGAAATGCGCCGTCACGTCGGGCAGGTCCGCGAGCAGAGCGTAGGTCACAGGCTCCAGCACCGTGTTGAGCGACGGCGTGATCATGCCGAGGCGCGTGTGATTGCTCATGGACTTCTCCGTTCCGGCGTCACGGCGCGCCGACGCTGGCGTTGGGGGACATCACGTGGGCCGCGCCGGTCGCGATTCCGCTCTCCGGCTCCCAGACGACCGCATTGGGGCAGGCGTAGGCGGACGGATGCACGCCGTGCGGGCGCACCGCAAGCGGGAACCGAGCCTCCAGCATGGCCAGCGTCTCCGCCGGCAGCCCGGCATCCGCTTCGACCAGATCGCTGCCGTCCACATTGATGCGCGGGCAATGCGCGGCATCGTCAAGGCTCATGCCGAAGTCCACGAGGAAGGAGAGCAGCTGCGCGACGGCGGGCAGGATACGGCGCCCGCCGGAGGCGCCGAGCGCCGCACGCCGGCCGTCCGCGAACTCGACGATCGTCGGGCACATGTTGGAAAGCGGCCGTTTGCCGGGCGCGATCGAATTGGGGCCACCCGGTCGGGGGTCGAACCACATGATCCCGTTGTTCATCAGGATCCCGGTCTCGGGCAGCATCACCTTGGCGCCGAACGGCGAGAGCAGCGTCTGGGTCAGCGCGACCATGGTGCCGTCCCGGTCGGCCGCGCCAAGATGACTGGTGCAAGACGCGCGGTCGGCGTCGTCGCCCGCGCCCATGCCCCGAAGCCGCGCGGCGTAGGCCCGCTGCAACGCCTCGGCGTAGGCCACGTAGGTCTCGCCGTCGGGCGCCTCGCCCGGATCGAGCGAGGCCGCGAGACGGTCCAGCACGTCTACCAGCGTCGGCCCAGCGGTCAACCCCGGTGCTGTCCCAACCCGAGCATCGCGATAGCTGGTCTCGGGCGCCTCCTCGACCTGGGCCTCGTAAGCCGACAAGTCAGCCGCTGAGAGCCTCCCGCCGAGCGCCGCCATGTCGGCGCAGATCGCGCCCGCGATCTCGCCCGTGTAGAAGTCCTGCGGGCCTGCCTCTGCGAGCCGGCGCAGGGTCTCTGCCAGCCGGCCCAACCGGACACACGGCGCGTCCCCGGTCCAGGGCGTGGCCAGCGGAAAACCGTCCGCCAGATAGGTGGCGGCGCAGACGGGATCGCCCGTCAACTCCGGCGCCGACGCCGCGATCGCGACGGCGGCGTGCCAGTCCACCCCCATGCCCCGCTCCGCCAGCGCGCACGCGGGCGCCACGAGGTCGGCCCAGCTCCAGGTGCCGAAACGCTCGTGCGCCAGCCCGAGGCCCGCGACCTGCCCCGGCACCGCCACCGCGAGTGGGCCGCGCAGGTTGCGGTCCTCCTTGACCGCCGGCCAGCCGAACAGGTCCGCGCCGGCCGCGCCCGTGAGCGGGTAATCCGCCGGGTCCAACGCGCCCGGCGCCACCATGCCGAAGGAGACGGCGTACGTCCGGGCCTCGCCGGCGGGGCGAACCAGCATGTACCCGCCGCCGCCGAGCCCGCTCATCCAGGGCTCGACCGCAGCCAGTGCGAGGCTCGCGGCGATGGC
The DNA here is from genome assembly GCA_022826345.1 of Alphaproteobacteria bacterium. The sequence goes on along the minus strand of JAJDVB010000112.1, from coordinate 4,643 downwards.
GGCGTCGACCGCATTGCCGCCGTCTGCCAGAACGCGCGCGCCGACCTCGGACGCGGCCTGGTGCTGGGTCGCGACCACGCCGCCGCGGCTCGCCACCGCAGGCTTGCGGACGAGCCAGCGTTCCGGCTTCCCCGTCACCGCCGCACCTCGCGGCCGCCTGAGCGTGGGCCGGGCGCCGGGCGCGCTACACGCTCTGCCAATCCGCGCTCTTCTCCACCGCATCGGCGACCTTGAGCACGGTGAGGTCTTCGAAGTGGCGGCCGACGATCTGGAAGCCGATGGGCAGATCGTCGCTCACCCCGCAGGGCACGCTGATGGCGGGATGGCCGGTCAGGTTGAACTGCGGCGTGTTGTTGATCATGCCGAGCGCGCGCGACATGTACTCCCCGAAATCGGCATCCAGGCTCGGGATCGGCACGGCCAGGTGCGGAATGGTCGGCAGCACCAGCACGTCCACGTCCTGGAGCGCCTTGTCGTAGGCCGCGGTCAGCCGCCCGCGCTGGTTCTGTGCCTTCGCATAATAGGTGCCGTGGTAGTAGCGCTTGAGGTACCCGCCCAGCAGGAGGACGTTCTTCACGGTGTGTGGATAGTCGTTCTGGCGGGTCTTCGCGGCCCGCGACGCATGCTCGAGGAACTGCGTGTCGTAGTAGCCGAACCAGCCGGTGCCGACCCCGGCGTTCTTCAGCATGAACTCGGTCGCACCCTCGGCCGCGATCGCGAACCAGAGCCTGAGCCCGTGGTAATGCCCCGGCACCGAGATCTCGGTGACCTCAGCGCCCCGCTCTTCCAGCCGCCGCACCGTGGCGCGGACCGCATCGTCCACCGCCGGCACGCTCCCCGGCAGGCCGAACTCGGGCCAGGTCTCCTCGGTCTGACCGAAGCCCTCGGTCAGCACGCCGATGCGCACGCCTTCGCAGCCGGCACCGATCGCCGGCAGGTAGTCCTGCACGTAGTCCGCCGGGATCACACCCCGCTGGCGCGGATCGAGCGGGTCGGGGCCGGCGAGGACCGAGAGCATGCGGGCGCAGTTCTCGACTGTGTTCGTCATCGGGCCGATATGATCGAGGGTCATCTCGATCGCGAGGCACCCGGTATAGGGAATGAGGCCGTAGGTCGCCTTGTGGCCGACCACGCCGCACCAGGAGGCGGGGATGCGGATCGAGCCGCCCTGATCGCCGCCGATCGCCATCGCCACGTCGCCGGCGGCCAATGCCGCGGCGCTCCCCTTGGACGAGCCGCCGGGCGCATGGGTGGGCTTGCGCGGGTTGCGCACCGGGCCGTAGCCGCTGGTGTGCCCGCCGCCGGAGAAGGAGAAGTCGGCGCACGCCGTCTTGCCGACGATGGTGGCGCCCGCGTCGAGCATGCGGGTCACGATGGTGGCGTCGATGGTCGGCACATAGCCTTCGAGGGCGCGCGAGCCGTTCATCATCGGCACGCCGGCGAGCGAGACCACGTCCTTGACGCCGATTTCCTCACCCGCGAGCGGGCCTGAGTCAGCGCCCCTGACCTCGGTCCGCCAATACCAGGCGTTGTAGGGGTTCTCGTCCGGGTGCGGCCGGTAGCCGGGCGTGCGCGGATAGGCGACGGCAGGCCGCTCCTCCGGCATGTCGTCGATATGGCGCAGGCTCGCGATGGCGCCGCGCACGGCTTCCCGCTGGTTGGTGAGATCGTCGAACGACATGTCGAGCCCGAAGTCGTCAGCGATCTCGGCGAGTTGATTGAGGGAGGGAAGTTCCGGACCGCGCGACATGGGGGCCTCGTTCGGTTGGTGGGATAGGGCGGTCGATCCTAGGCCGGCCAACCATCGCCGACAACGGCGCGCGCCGTACCGATCCCCGTGGTCGGGGCCCATAGCCGCAGCTACCATTGCAGTCGCACGATGAGGACCAACGTAGCCAAACAGGCCGAGAGGCAATGAGCGCCGCGCCGCGGGCCCAGCGCCTGCGCGATCACTTCGTCGGCTGGCAGTGCCGCATCCGCGCCGACGCCATGCGCCGCCGCGCCGGGCAGCCGTCTCCGGGGATGCGGCCGCAGGTGCTGAGCGCGTCCGGCGGAGAAATTGTCCCGGCGATGACCACGCTGCTCGTCCGGCGGGATGCCGAGTCCTTCGCGCCCGAGTTCCGCCACCTGGCGCGGCGCACCCACGACCCGCGCGATCGGCGCGAGGCAGCGCTCGCCCTGCTGGCGGAGCGCTACTACCAGTACGCGCGCGATTTCAGCGACGTGCTGACGGCGACCTTCGCGGCCGGCTCGCCGCTCGCCGCCGACCTGGAGCGTGCGGGGCGCTGTGTCCTGGCCTTCGCCCAGGACAGCCAGCGCTACACGCTGCCCTGCACCGTCCAGAGGCTCGGGCGCGACGACCCGCGCCGCGAAGAGACCTGGTGGCACAACGCGCTGTTCAACCCGCAGTTGCCGCCCGGCATTCCCGTTCTCGCCTTTTCCCCCCGCTGGCTGGAGGCAACCGCCGAGCCCGACCCGGATGGGCGGCGTTAGCAGCCCAGAGCTTGCAATAGGCCCCGTTGAGGTCCGCCATCGGGTGGCGGGAAGACGTCCGGAACGTTACCAAGAGTTCGCGTTCGAACCCGCAGAAGGACCGTGCGAGGTTCCAAAACCCGCGCGAGTTTTTCTGAGGGACGCACATTGTCATTTCGCATGCAGTTTGAGCAGGTTTACATATCATTATTGATGCAAATTATGCCTTTCTCGTCGAAATCGTGATTTAGAAATCTTGATTTCGGCATAGACACGCCGTACGACTCGGCTCCTCATTGAGTCGTTTTCGACTTTAGGTTTCCCGCCTTTCCCCAGCAGGAGCCCTCGCAATGAGCACCGCGATGTGGAAAACCAGGATTTCCTTAACTCTCGTGGCTGGCCTGTTCGCGCTGGCCGGCGTCGTTTCCAACGGTCTCCCCGCCGCGGCGCAGGAGGCTTGTCCGCTCCCTGACGGCGTGTCTCCTCCGGCAGACCCGGATGTGACGGCGGAAGATGTAACAGACCGCGGCGCCAGCTTGATGGACTTCGCGTTGGCCGTGAGGGAGCGGTCCGTTGAGCATTCCCAGCAGGCCACGGCCGTGGAAGAAGGGCTGTATATTGGATGTATAATAAGGCGGGACGATGGGATCTGGCACTCTGGTGACACCTACATCGTGACCTTGACGCTCGACGGCCGAGTCTTCATTCACGCGAAGGACATGTCGTTGTCGGGCAGGCAACTCCGCTCCGAAATTTACTATGGAGCGATTCTTCCGGCACTTGGAATCACCCCCGACCCAGCCACATTGCCCTCTGCCTTGGCTAACGTGTACGCAACAAGAGCCTTCCCTAACCCGGATGGCGGCCAATTCGCGCTGCCCGCCGCTGGCGCCGCTGGCTATGCGACCTCATACTACTCGCCGGAGTTGCAGTCTCCGATCGTGCTGCTCGCGGGATTCGATCTCACTGAGTCTCACTTGGTTTCCGTTGATAATGAAAACATCGATTACGGCGACCCGGCAGTTACTGCCGCGGACGTGGTGGACCGAGCAACCTTGAAAGCCTTCGTCACAGGAGCAGGAGATTACTTCCTAGAAATTCTGAAGACCGGCGATCCAGCCGCCGCCTCGAAAGCGAGGATCGCCTTGCGTGATCCGAACGGGCCCTGGCGGCACGGTTCCGTGTATCTCTACGTCTTGGACCTCAACAGCAGCATCATCACGTTTCACGGAGCGAATCCAGACGAATACGAGAATCGACCACTGGTCGCAACTCAACGAGACGCCGTGACCGGAGAGCTCGTTCTACCGCAGGTCATCGCAGCAGCGACCGGTAGCCCGGACGGCGGCTTCGTCGAATATTACTGGGACGATCCCACCGACGACAGCGATAGCGCCGACATCCCCAAGGTGGGATATGCCCGCGAATTCGCAGGCCAAATCCAAACGCCGGACGGGCGCACAATCCCGGTCGACCTTATCGTCGGCTCGGGCTTTTATGGGAGCGCGCCCGAGGTGGTCACCGAAGGCGGCAACGGGGTCATCGAGTCCGTGTTGCCGCAGGTGATGCGGGCCATGACCGCGAGCACGGTCGATGCCGTCTCGGGCCGCATCGAGGGGGCGACCTCCGACACCGAGCCGGCTTCAGAGTTGAGCTTCGGCGGTGCTTCCACCTTCTCCGACGCCCTGCTGGCGAACGCGCACGCGCTGGGCAACGGCACGCTGGATTTCAGCCGGCTGCTCGCGAACTCGTCCTTCACCATGACGCTCAACGCGGCAGGTAACGGGGGCAGCGGACTCTTCGGAGACTTGACGTTCTGGGGCAGCGGGGACTACCGCAGCATCGCCGGCGGCAATCCGCAGTCCGTGGACTACGACGGCAGCGTGGTGAGCGCCAACCTCGGAATCGACACAAAGCTGGGCGCGGACATGCTGGCGGGTGTGGCGGTGTCGCAGGCGCGCGGGACGGTGGACTATACGGCCTCCAACGCGTCAGGCGAGCTCACGACCTCTCTGGCCAGCATCAACCCCTACGTGGGCTGGCAGATGCGGGGCGGCACGAACCTGTGGGCCATGGCCGGCTATGGCACGGGCGAGGTGGAGCTCGACGACGAGGCGGCCGATCCGCAGTCAAGCGACCTCACGCAGAGTATGGTGGCGGCAGGCGTGAGC
>JAJDVB010000175.1 GCA_022826345.1 Alphaproteobacteria bacterium | reverse complement strand
CTCACGCTCGACGAGGCCATCGCAGGCCGCGCGCCGGACTTCGCGGACCAGAGCCCGAAACCCGAGCACGGCCGTCGCGAGCGGCGATCCATCTGGGTCTCCAGCGAACTCAACGACTATGTCCGCTTCCCCGGCGTCGGGCAGGTCTTCGCCGTGCGCCGCGAAACCGTCGAGGTCAAGTCCGGCAGGCGCCGCCGCGAGATCGCCTACGGCGTCACCAGCCTGACCGCCGAGGCCGCATCCCCGAAACGCCTGCTCGCCCTCAACCGCGGGCACTGGACCATCGAGGCGACCCACCACATCCTCGACTGGAGCTTCGACGAGGACCGAAGCCGCATCCGCGCGGGTGAGAGGGCCGGAAAACATGACCCTGCTGCGACGCTTCGCCATCGGCGTCATCAAGGGGCGGGGGCTCGCCGTCGCCGAGACCATGCGCAATCTCGCCAGAAACCCGAGGCGGGTGCTCAACTTCCTCAAGATGACCGACAACGTCGCCCCGCGGCCAGCACCCGGCTGACCGTCCCCAGGGGCCGCATCCACCGCCTCACCGCCGACCCTCGGCGATCGGGGGGCGAACCGTCATGCCCGGTTGACGCCATCGTGGGCTTCCACGTCCAGGGGGCATCGCGAAGGACAGCGCACCGATGGTCAAATGCCGCGATGAACCGCCGCGGCGGCGCCTGCGAAAGCGGGTGGACCTCGATCGTGGGCCGCGATCCGTCGACGAGAGGCAGAACGAATTTACCGTGACACACACGCTCGACACCCGCACACCCGCGCGACATCTCCCGCGCGAAATCTCGGTGGCAACTGTATCGGTGGGAGCCTGGGGAAATGTCGCCGCCGCATGAGTTTCAGGCAGGCTCCGAGATGGTAGGTGGCTCCTACAGAAATTGCTTGCTTCGCCGGACGATGGTGCACGCCAACTCAATCGTTTGTCATGTACCCTCTACCACTTAATGCTCGCGCAATCGCAACACCGATGCGTTCCGCCGCTGCCTCGGTCTCCTTGTCGCCGACGTGGGCATAGCGCAGAGTCATGCTCGGGCGCTTGTGGCCGAGCAGACGCGAGACCACCGGAAGCGGGACACCTTGCAGAACGGCGTGGCTCGCGAACGTATGTCGCAGGTCATGGAGGCGCACGTTTTCGATCCCAGCGTCCTTGCGTACCGAGTGCCAGAGCGGCAGATCAGGATACAGTGGACGGCTCGGATCGACCGGCGAGGGAAACACCCAGAAGCTCCCCGCTCGCGGCTGCCTCTCAAGGATTGCGCGGGCTGGCGCACTGAGAAAGACCCGCCTCGGTCCGGACTTGGCATCGACCAGATTGAGCGTGTCCCCGTCCACGTCCTGCCAGCGCAGGTTCAGTATCTCGCCCTTGCGGCAGCCGGTCAGCAAGAGAAGGCGGATCACGTCGGCCTGTCGCGCCCGCGAGGGTCGAGCGTGATCGTGGCGATTGAGCGCCCGATGAAGTCGCTGCACTTCTTCACCCGAGAGGAAGCGGGTGAGCTTGGCACCGGGGTTCCACTTGATGCCACGTGCGGGGTTCGACTGGAGATGGCCGCAGACGATCGCATGATTCAAGATCCGGGCGAGCAAGTTCAACGCCCTATTAGCCGCGCCAGGCGTGGTTCTGCTGCATTCATCGAACCAGCGGGTCACACCGGCGCGAGTGATTCGATCCAGCGACAACTCGCCGAAGGCCGGAAGAAGGCGTGCCGAGACGATCTTGGCCGTGACCTTGCGCGTCGACGGATTGCCTCGGGCGAAACACGACCGGCCTTGATCTTCGGCGAACGCTGCGAAGGTCGGGATCGTAGAGCTTCTCGTTCGCTCTGGCCGTGCCCCGGTCTCAATGGCGAGGCACTCCGCACGCGCCTCCTCGACGCTCATCAACGCCGCAGGCCCGAGGGTGATCCTGCGTGCGCCGCCCTCGCCCTTCCGCCAATAAACGAAGCTCCGGTTCCCCGACGGCCGCACCCGAACCCCGAGACCCGCCTGGCGCGTGTCCCAGACCGTGTACTCGCGGGCGGCCGACGCCAGCTTCGCGACGTTGGTGTCGGTCAGTCGCCTCCTCTTAACGGCCATGACTCAACCCTTGAGGGAGGCACCGACGGTGTCGACCGCCTCGCGCACCGTGGCGTCGGACAGGTGGATGTATTTAAGCGTTGTTGCTGGATTGCGGTGCCCGAGAAGCCGGCCGATGGTCAGCACCGTCTCGCCCTGCGCAAGGGCCATGCTGGCATGCGTGTGTCGAAGGTCGTGAAGGCGGACGTCGAGCAGACTCGCCTCCGTCCTCACGCGATGCCAACTCAGACGGAGGGCCTCTGCACTCAGAGAGCCGCTCTTTCTCGGCGAGGGGAAGACCCAAACCGCTTTGCGGGGCAAATGGTCGAGTATGTCGCGTGCGGGGGACGAGAGCCAGACCGTGCGCGGCCCGACCTTGCTATCCGGTAAGAACAGCTTGTCCTCGCGGTAGTAGCTCCATTTCAGGGAAATGATTTCGCTCTTGCGGCATCCGGTGAGCAGCAAAAGCCGAATGATGGCGACGGTCTGCGGATGGTCAGCCTCATGGTTTGCCAGGACTTCTCCCAGCCGTCTGACTTCGGCCGCCGACAGGAAGCGCTCGCGCCCCTGGCGACGGTACCTCCTAATGCCCGCGCAGGGGTTAGTTCCCTCCGGCCGATAGCCGTAAACCTCGGCCTGGCGCATGATGACCGAGAGGATGGGGGCCGAGCGATCCGCCGCAACCGGAGTCTCGTGAAGGGATGCGTACCACTGCCGGACGTCGCGGGAGCCGATGTCCCCGATCAAGCGGCCACCGAACCAGGGCAGTATCTGGCTCCTGTAGTAGCTTTGATTGACTTTAATCGTGGACTCTTTCCAGTTTCTGGCGTAGCGGCGGAACACTTCGTCCGCGACTGTCTCGAAGGGAGTGTCGGGCGATACCGCGGTCTCGCAGTCGCTTCCCGTCCTGATGGAGACCAACAGAGTTCTTGCGAACTCGCGAGCCTCGTCCACACTAATGGAACCGACGGGACCGACGGTCTTCCAGACCCGCCGGCCATCGTGCTGGCTATGGATGAAGTAGCGCTTGGCGCCCGAGGACAAAACCCTTACACCGAAACCTCTGAGTTCTCGGTCTCGGACATCGTAGGCGGCCCTGCGAGGCTTGAGCGCATCGACCCGGCGTTGGTCGAGGCGAAGTGTGGCCATGTATTTTCCTCCTGCACTTCCTGTTGCAGCCGGGGCGAAAAACGGAAACCGAATTCGCCATTGTCGGCCAAGGTAAGGAGGAGGAAAACAACGCTATATCAGTATATTAGCACCGAAGGTGCGCATGGAGGTGTAGACCACCTGGCTGTCGGCGGGGATGAACTCCGTCTCAAAGCCCTGGCCGTTCAGAATCTTGCCCAAGACGTGGGCGCCCACAATCTGACTCGACCAGTTATGGATCGGGATCTTGATCGGGTCGTCGGAATCCGCGGCCTGAGCAACGCCGGACGCGGCGCCCGACAGGCCGATCGCGGCCCCTGCGACGAGCGCGATTACCCACCGTCTCATATTCGTACCCACCATAGTCGCCTCCTCATTGGTGCTCGCATGAGCGTGTCTCGTGCGCGGGCCTTCCGCGCCGAGCCTGCAAGCCTAGTGGGGCGTTGTGAACAAGACAGACCCTTGCCATAAACAGCCTGTAAAAGATCATGAAAGATGTAAAAATGCGGTGGAGATCGAGGCGCGGGGCCCGGAGATGACGGACCCGTATCACATCGTCGTGGTCGAGGACGACGCCGTTACCCGCACCAAGCTCGCCGGCTATGCCCAGGCGGCAGGTCATCGGGTGAGTGAGGCGGAGGACGGCGAGCGCATGTGGCGCATCCTGGAGCGGGATGCCGCCGACCTCATCCTGCTCGACATCAACCTGCCGCGCGAAGACGGTCTCGATCTGACCCGAAAGCTCAGAGCGCAAAGCAACGTCGGAATCATCCTCGTCACGGTGCGCGACGACGACGTGGACCGGATCCTGGGTCTCGAGATTGGCGCCGACGACTACATCACCAAGCCCTTCAACCCGCGCGAGCTGCTCGCGCGCGTCAAGAGCGTCCTGCGCCGCGCCAAGGAAGGCACGCGGGAGCCCTTCTCGGGGCGCCGCTTCGCCGGTTGGAAGTTCTCTTCAGCGGCCCGCAAGCTGGTCTCGCCGGAGGGCGAGACCGTGCAGCTGACCCGGGCCGAGCACGAGTTGCTCGCGGCCCTGGTGAATCATCCGGGCCAAGTGCTTTCGCGGGAACGTCTGCTCGCGCTGATCACTCACCGGTCGTGGGAGCCGGGCGACCGGACCATTGACGTCCTGATCCGCCGGCTCCGGCGGAAGATCGAACAAAACCCGAAGAATCCCGAGATCATCGTGACCGCGCACGGTGAGGGCTACCTGTTCACCCCGGCGGTCACCACCTGACCCTCGCGCTCGGCCGTTTCGAGGCCCGCCCAGAGCGTCACCAGCGCCTCGCGCGATTCGTCGAACAACCGGTCCAGCTCCTCGGCAACTGCCGCCGCCTCCGGCGTGCGGGCGCGCGCCTCGAGCATGCCGCAGCGGTCCGCAAGGCGGCGCAACCCAAGGCTGCCGGCGGCGCCTCTCAGCGCGTGGGCGAGGTCGGCCGCTCGCTCGGTCCGCCCCTCGGCAAGCGCCTGCCTGATGCCCTCAATCTGAGCCGGCGCCGTCTCGACAAAAGTGTCGACCATGAGTCCGCCGCGCTCCGCCCCCAGGACCGCGCGATCCTGCGCGAGGACGGCAGGATCGATGATCGACTCTCCTCCGTCACCGGCACGGCCGCCGTCCAGTGCGGCGCGCGCGCCGGGCGAGCGGCTGAGAACGCTGGCAATGGTCTGCGCCAGGCCATCGGGCGCGATGGGCTTGCCGATGAAGGCATCCATCCCGGACTGCAAGTGCTGGGCGACCTCGTTGTCGAAAACGTGGGCCGACATGGCGATGACCGGCAGCGAGCGGATCGCCGCATCGGCGTGGGCGCGGATGCGCTGCGTCGCTTCGATGCCGTCGATGCCCGGCAGGCTGATATCCATCAGCACCAGATCGAAAGTCCGGGTCTCGAGCAGCGCGAGCCCCTCTTCGGCGGTCGGCGCGACCAGCGGCTCGTGCCCCATCCTGGCGACGAAGGCTTCGACCACCATCGCGTTGACCACGTTGTCCTCGACGACGAGGACGCTCAGCGCCCTCTCGGGCCCGGCCACCCCGTGCGGTATCGCCTCGGCCGGCGGCTGGGCAGCGGCCTCGCTCTGCGGCAGCGGCAGCGTGACCGAGAAGCAGCTGCCCTCCCCCGGCTCCGTCTCCACCGCGATTTGCCCGCCCATCGCCGTAACCAGCCGCCGGGAGATGGCGAGGCCGAGGCCGGTTCCGGTCTGCTGCCCGCGCCGGCGCGAGGACGCCGCCTGGTAGAAGGGCTCGAAGAGCTGGGCCAGGTCGGGCTCGGCGATGCCGGGGCCCGTATCCCGCACGGCGAGGTGGACCGCGTCGCGCTCGGCGCCGTTCGAGAGCGCGAGCGAGACCGCGCCGCGGTCCGTGAACTTGATGCCGTTGCCGAGCAGGTTGAGAAGCACCTGGCTCAGCTTCTGGCGATCGCCCGTCACCGCCGCCGGAACGCCCGCGTCGATGGTGAGGTCAAGGGCGAGGTCCTTCTCCCTCGCGCGGCCCTGCATGAGCACCACGATGTCTTCCACCAGCTCGTGCAGGTCGAAGACGGCGTTGTCGACCTCGATCTCGCCGGACTCGACCCGCGAGTAATCCAGGATGTCGTTGAGGATGCCGAGCAGGATCTCGCTCGACGAGCGCATGACCCGGACCTGCTGCTGCTGCCGGTCGTTCAGCGGCCCGTCGGCCATGAGCCGCAGCATGCCGAGCACGCCGTTCATCGGGGTGCGGATCTCGTGGCTCATCGTGGCAAGGAACTCCGACTTGGCGCGGCTCGCCTGCTCGGCGCGGGCCCGCGCCTGGTCGTGGTTCTGCACCTCCTCGACGAGCCGCGCGTTGGCGTCCGTCAACTGCGCCGTGCGCTCGTCGACCAGCCTTTCCAGCTGTTCCTTGTGCTCTTGCAGCTCGTCGTAGGTCTGCTTTTGCTTTTTCTCGAGCTCCCTCTTTTCGCTCAGGTTGTTGCGGAACACCTCGACCGTCTTGGCCATGTCCGAAAGTTCGTCGCTGCCTCCCGCCGGCACGTCAACGTCAAGGCGCCCGCTGGCGAGGCTCTGCATCACCCGGTGCAGCGCCCTGAGCCGGTGGACGAGATTGCGATGGACGTAGAGCCAGGCAATGGCGCCCGCGATGGCGATGAAGAGCACGATCTGCAGCAGCACGGTGAGGCCGCCGAATTCCACGGCGCTGTCCGCCGCCTCGGATGCGTCGGCGGCGATCAGCTGGGAGCGGGAGACCACCGCCGCGACGCCCTCGTTCATCCGGTCGGTCAGCGCGCGGTTGTCGTCGGCAAGGCTCGCGAGCGCCGCATCGAGGGCCAGGGTCCGGCGGCGCAATTCGAACAGGCCGAACGTGCCGGGCGGCCCGTCGGCGTCAAGCGCGGCGACGAGCGTCCCCGCCTGCTCGCGGCGGATCGGGTCGTCGATCAGGGCCACGCGGCGCGGCAGGATGCGGAGGTTGCCGCCGTAGCGCTCCTCGATCCAGTCGATTTCGGAGGCGTCGCGCGCCCGGCTGAGCTGGTTCAGCAGCAGCCCCTGCTCCGAGGCACGCATCCTGAGCTCGAACATCCGCTCGAGCAGGAACAGATCGGCCTCGACCAGCCGGTCGAAGGCATCCAGCGTGGCCGGCAGGCGCGCCCGGTCCTCGACCAGCTCGTAGAGGTTGGAGATCACCACGGTCGCGCCGGACGCCGCATTGGAGGTGAGCGTCTCGGACAGTGCGGAGAGTTCGCCGGCCGCGGCCAGCGTGCGCGCGACCGAGGCGGCCATCACGGCGTTCATTTCGATCCGCGCCGCGACCATCTCGTCCTGCCGCTCCAGGTTGGCCGCCAGCGCCGAGACCACGCCGCGCAGCTCGGCCACTTCCTCGTCGGGGAAGCCGTACCCCTCCAGCGCATCGAGCCGGGCGGAGAGCAAATCGGTCGTGGAGCGGAGAATGTGGGCCTCCGCCTGCCGCTCGGCCTGGCTCTCGGCCGCAGCAAGCAGGGCGCCGCGCGCGGCGATCCGGCTCGAGGTCTCGGCGATGATCCGCCCCTCGGCGATCGCCGGCAGGGCCTGATCGACGATGGTGGTCTGGGCCGTGTCGACGTTGCGCAGCACGACCCAGCCGATGATGCCGGCTGCGATGGAGAGAGCCGCGACGCC
>JAJDVB010000206.1 GCA_022826345.1 Alphaproteobacteria bacterium | reverse complement strand
GCGTCATCATGTACCCGTAACGTTCCGGTCTCGCGCCAAATCGCTGCATTCTGCTCGCCCGGTGGGGGTCAGGCAGTCGATATCCGGCTGCCAAAGATCAGTGACGCGCGCCCGAAAATCGCCACAGCGCACATTCCTCTTTATCTGTTCTATATGGCTTACTTACATGATAATGGGGTGTTCTGCCGCCGGTATCCCTGTCCTCGCTGGGCCGGTCGCAGCGTAGTCGCGGCGCCGCGTCCGATCCCGGGCCGGCGGCGGACAAGGCCCCGGTGCCGCTGGCGGCCACTGTTTGCCTCCTGGGCTCTCGGCGGTCCGGTGGCGCCGGGGCCGGCTTTATTCGCCGGGGACGCGGACCGCACCCGTGACCCCGCTCAGGCGCCCCCTCCCAGCAGATGCGCGTTGATCTGGTCGAGCTGCTTGTCGAGGCCGGCCATCATCTTGTCCATGCCATCGAGGGTCGCGCGGAGCGCCGCGATCTCCCCCTGAACCGCCGTGACGGAGCGTCCGAGGGTTGCGAACTCGCGGGCGTCGGGAAGGGATTCGAGCGCAGTGGAGAGCTTGACCAGGCCGCGCTCGACGGTCTCCATGCGCGCGCCCAGGGCGCCGACGCCGGTGTCGCGCCTCTCCAGGTCGCTGACGCTCTTGGTGGTAACGGCGCCGGCGGATTCGAGGCGGCGCACGCGCACGAAGAGGCCGACGCAGGCCGCGACGATGGCGCCGACCACGCCGCGCGCGACCCAGGTCTCGAGGTCGCTCATCGGCCGGCCGCCCCGCCCTCGCGCGAACGCCGCTTCTCGATCTGACGGGCGCCGAACCACCAGAGTATTGCGGCGGTGAAGAGATAGAGCACGGTCTCGACGATGCGGGGCCGGAGGCTCACGGCCGCGAGATCGGAGGCGGCCAGCAGGAAGTAGATCGCGCCCACGAGCCCGAAGAGGCTCCAGGTGAGCGCCGGCCGCGTCAGGCCCCGCACCACGTCGACGAGCTGCATCGCCCAGCCCTCGCCGGGACGGGACCAGCGCCGGGCGGCCTCCCGGTAAGACGCCTCCATGGCCTCCCACTCTGCTCGCTCGCGGGTGGCCTGGGCCTCGATGGCGGCGTGGGCGGCGGCGCCTTCCGCCTCGGCCTTGGCCAGCTCGATATCGAGGCGGCGCAGGTCCAGCTCCTGAGCGTGCCGCTGACGCGACTGGAAGAAGTCAACCACGGCCGAGAGCGCTGTGCCGAGCAGCCCGGTCGCACCGCCGGTGAGCACCGAGACGCCGAGGTTGAAGAGCGTTTCAAGCATGGGACTCTCCTATGCGCCCTGCCGCTTCGCCGTTTGAGGGCGGGTTGATCTCGATTACGAAGGGCCGGTCTGCGGCCCAGTCCATCAGGTGACGCAGGGCCGTGCGCGAGGCGAGCACCGCCGCCTGCCGGCGACCGCCCACGGCCATCCGTCCCCGGCGGAGACCGGGGAGCAGGCAGCCCTGGGTATGGGTATGCCAGCCACGCTCTATGTCGCCGCCGAGGTTGCCGGCGTGGAAGAGGATGTGGCTGCGGCCCGGCACCTGCGTCACCAGCAGGCAGCGCCGGTGGCGCGGCGAGAGATGCGGCACCACCTCGTAGAGCCCGGCCGGGATGCAGGAGCGGTTGCACCGGTTGCCGCGCCAGGGCGGCTCCATGATCCAGGTGGGCGGGAGACCGGGGCCGCTCAGGACCCCGAGGGTGCCCTGGTCGCTTTCGTGCTGCCGTGTGAGGGTCGCGCGTTGCATGGCGCGATCATGGCGGGGCATGCCCCGCCCGTGCACCGCACCATGGTCCGGGTTCTATCGACCGCGTGCGCGTCGCCTTGCGGTCAGTCCACCAGCCACTTGATGCGCCAGAATGCGATCGCGTCGAGCGCCATATTCGGGCCGACGAGGTCGGGCGTCGCGCCGACCGCGACGCGATGCGCGGGGCGGGTCGTGGCGTCTTCAGCGCCCTCCCAGGGCAGTGGACCCTGCCAGATGATCTTGTCCTTGATCGCGTAAAGCGCGCAGTCGGGCCGGTCTGCGGGGTGAGCCTTCGCAACGCCCGCGCGACAAAGCTTGAGCGCCCGGTGTTCGTATTGGACGTCCTTGATCGGCCCGGCCCAGATGCTGTCAAGGAGATGACAGCCGCTGGTGCCGCAGTAGACGTACCAGCCGCCCCTCCCATTGCGGTCGAGCGCGAGCACGGCGTAGCCGCCGGACCGCGCATGGCGCAGATAGTCGCCCCACCACGCCCCGAACCAGGCAGGCGCCCCTCCGTGCAGCGCGTCGGCTGACGCCGCGGTGGCGCGAATCTTGTGGCCCTCGATGTGCGTGATCGGCGAACAAGCGGCGAGCGCGACGACCGCCAAGGCGACGAACAGCCCCGCACGCATAGCACCCCCACAGTGGCCGTGGTCAGACGCTGCCCGCCTTAGGGAGCTGACGGAACGGTACAAATTGGTTGCTCGGGGCGATATTGCCAGTTGCGACGCATAGCAGCTTCCCTCAGACGCTTTGCCTTCTTTTCGATCTCGCTACTGGAATTGTCGGCAAAGTTGATTACGGCATGAGAGGGTTGGCATGGCTTAGGATCGGGCATTGCTGACAAGCCCTCTTGTTCACACTCGGCAACTGTTACAGCTAGAACGCCGATCGAGGAAAGACCTTTGCCCACGGTGTATTGCTCATAAGCTTTATCAGCCGTTATAAGGTCCCCGTCATCTACCGACAGCTGCCCCTCATCCTTCGGGGTAGGTTTGAAAGCCTGTGATGTAACGTGATTTCCTTTGAGCCAATTCGGATGCACTTGTCGGAACAACAGACTATCCGATTTCATACGTCAGGCTCGATCCGATGGACTAGCCATTCCCAGTCGCGAGCCGCATTACAATCGAGCGACCGTTCAACAACGACACCGGATTCCAAGCAAAGCTCGTGCCACTGTCCTAACTGAGTGGTCAAATCTATCTCCAATGTAATCGCTCTAGCGCCGATTGACCACTCGGCTTGGACACCTCCAGTCACAGTCGGAAACAGATACGGCAACTGCGCGGCTGAAGAGTAATGTATTCGAAATGCTCGCTCCAACCAGTCAATACCCTGTCTCAAGGGAGCAAGCCCTTCCCCATCCAACCACCCATTCTCGAGTAAACGCATTTCTTCAAGCTGCAAAGTGATATCCAACTCAGGATGTTCACCCGCTTGGTCCTCCTTCGCTTCAACCATAGGAGGCCGCAAAGGAGATGTAGGTAATTCAATAGTATAAATGATATCGTCTAAGATCGCTCTTATTCTCTCCGGCCCCTCTCGACCCGAAAAGAAAGAGTGCGCAGACTGCTCTCTATCGACTGTTAACTCTTGAATTTCCTTGGTAATGGTTAACCTCCAAGCTTTAGCCAAAGCCGCTCTAATGGTATTGGAATTTAACTCGTCCCAGCTCCAGTACTTCTTGTCCGCATCTTCGCTCACGCAAATTTGCGATTCTGGATAAGTTCTAATATCTAAGACTCGCGTGACCGCACTCTCTGGCGTCGTATACGCCACAATGCAAAGTTGCGGATCGTGAACAGCAGCATCGCTTGGCTGGCGTGGGAAAAGCATAGCTCCTCCACTGCCTATCGAGATCAACTCTTCGTTAGGAGCGAGAGCTCTCCCAACCACTGCTGAACTAATCATCTCGGGTACTATCCGGTGGCGTAATGTTTGCGATGAGTTGGCTATTCACCGTGTATTCCGGATTCCCTTGGGCATCGAACCTATCTTCAATAACGAATACTTCATTTACCACCGATCTCATTGTAATAATTGTTCCATCCTCCAACTTAATTCGACTAAATGGCTCGCTCATTTCGACGATATCAAGGGACGTTGCCCAAACTTCTTGCCCGACGTTTTTTGGATCCGGGATCTTCTTTCGAATCGCCATGATAGACACTCCGTCCACGCCGCGCTCTCGTCCGTCGATACGCGCCGTATTTCGTTAGGGACTTAGCAATCCTCCCGCCGTAGGATACTACGCAATTACCACCCAAAACGACTCACGATTCTCCTTGGCCTCCAGCCACGTTAGGGCCCAAGTCGTCACAAGGAAGGCCATCGTTGCACCACGGCAGGCTCTTGCTCCGCTCGTACACCTACCCCTTATACTATGGATACGCGTCCGACCACGACAAGTGCCGCCTCATTCATTCCTCCAATTCTCGCATTGAGAAGGAGGAGGCGTCCGGACCTTCAGGGGCAAGCCCTCGGGCTGGCGCAGCGGTGTCAGTGAACGGCAACACGGGACTTGCGCGGAGCATCACTCGAAGGTGCGGGAGGCCCAGCGCACCTCGCCGATTACCTCCGCCTCCCGCGGCCACGGCACCGGCTGCCAGGACGGGTGATCGCTGGCAAGGAACCATTGTCGCCCGCGCCGCTCCAGCCGCTTCACGACCAGACCCTCGCCGGTGGCGACCACGAAGATGCGCTCGGCACGGCGGCGGGTGCGGTCGCGGTCCACCAAAATCTTGGAGCCGGCCGGCAGCGTGGGTTCCATCGACTCGCCCCGAACCGAAATCACCACGCAGCGCGTCGGGTCCATGCCTTGGCCATCGAGCCAGTCGCGGCGGAACCAGACCGGGCCCTTGACTGGTGCATCGTCGAGATTGACCGTGCCGCCGCCCGCCGCCGCTGCGACCTCGCGCGTGCCCACCGAGCGCGCGCCGGGCGGCACGCCGTTCTCATTCGCCGCAGCGACCGGCCGGGCGTCGGAGCCGGCGAAGCCCGCCGCAGGGGGCGCGCCCAACTCCTCCGGGATCGGGTCGCCGCCAGCGTCTGCGACGAGCCGCGCCAGCGCCCGGACCGGCCCCTCCAGGCTGAATATCGGCACCGCCGGCGGGGCCGCCGGCAATGCACCGCCCCACTCCGTACCCGTCAATTCCGACAGTGCTCCCGCTCCCCCCGTGCCGTCCTCGTTGTCCTCATCGTCGGCGCGCGGGCCGGCAGGCGGGCCGATCGAAAGCGTGAGCCCGAGCGCGGCGCAGATCTCGGCGGCGCGGTCCACCGACGGCGCCTGTTGGCGGGTCGGGTCCAGAATTCCCCGTAGCGTCCAAGGCCGGAGGCCGTGGGCCGCCTCGAAGCGCCGCGCGCCCACGCCCGCCGCCGCCAGCGCCTCGCGCACGGCACGGCGGATCTGCTCGCTCGGTCGAGTCGATTCGTTCATGTGCACAATATAGCACAAACGATCGTGCATAAAAGTGCTTGATATCACCATGTGTGATCGTGCATATATGCGTTATGGTGCACAGTGACCAGCTGCTCGTTACCCTCATCCACGCCTTTGCGGACGCCCGCAGCCTCTCCGTCTCCTATGCTTCGCGCCTCTTGACCGGCAGTGGCGACACGGTCGATCGCGTCACCGCCGGCGCGAGCATCACCGCGCGCCGTGCCGAGACCATCCTTCGCCGCGCCTCGCAGAGCTGGCCCGCCGACCGCGCCTGGCCCGCAGGCATTCCCCGCCCCGCGCCCGCGGAGGACGACAGCCAAGATTACCGCGAACGTGCCCCAGCGAGCTTGCCCACCTCCCCCTGTCCCCCTCCCCCAAGGCGGAGGGGGAACGTAGGCGGCACCATCAATTCTCCCTCTCCTCCCCCTCGGGGAGGAGAGGGTCGGGGTGAGGAGGGGGCGGCATGCGACGTGCAGCGATCGCTGAAGAGAGAAGCAAGAAACATGAACGGGAGATCCCGATGACCGCATCGACCGTGCCGCCGCCGGTATCTATGGAGGAGATCGTCACCCTCGCCCGGACCTTCGCCGCCGCACGCGCGACGACGGAGGCGCTGGCGGAGGAGATCAAGGCGCTGCAGCGCAAGGCCCTCGGCGGCCGGCTTCGTGCGCTGCGAAGCCGCATTGCCGAGCAGTCGGCATCCGAAGACGCGCTCCGCACCGCGATCCTGGCCCGGCCCGACCTCTTCGTCAGCCCGCGCACCATCGCGGTAGATGGCATCAGGTTCGGGCTCCGAAAGCAGCCGGGCACCATTTCGCTGACCGATGAGGCGCAGACGATCCGGCGCCTGCGGGCGCGCTTTCCAGACCAAGCCGAGGCGCTGATCCGCGTCAAGGAGACGCTCGACCGCAGCGCGCTCCGCAAGCTCCCGGCGGGCGAGCTCGCGCAGCTCGGCATCACCATCACGAAGGCGTCCGATGAAGTAACCATTGTCGCCGCGCAAGGCGACCTCGACCGTGTCGTCGCCGCCTTGCTGGACGACCACGCACCGGCGGAGGCGGCATGAGGAGCGGACGCCTGCGTAGCACGCGGCGGGAGGAGGTGCGGCCGGCGGCTGTGCCGGGCGCCCGCGCCCGCGCCGAGCGGCTGTGGAACGAAACGGTCGTGCAGCCATGCGCGCCCGCGGATGATGGTGGTGGTGGATCGAATGACCCCCTCCTCACCCCAGCCCTCTCCTCCCCGAGGGGAGGAGAGGGGGAAAAGACCGGTGCCGTCTACGTCCCCCCTCCGCCTGGGGGGGAGGGGGACAGGGGGCGGTGGAGGGCAGCAACTTCAAGCGCACCGGGCCAACCGGAAGAAAGGAAAGCGAAGCGCGCTACCCTCCCCGGCGGGCCGGCGACGCGCAAGCTGCGGGCGCTTTGGCACAGCGCATATAACCTGGGCCTGATCCACGACCGCTCGGACGACGCACTCGGCGCCTGGCTCCGTCGCCTCGCGCACCTCGACGGGGACGCCGGGACCGCACCGGCCGGCCTCGACCGCCCCATCCAGGCACTCAAGGCCTGGCTCGCGCGAGCCGCCGGCGTGGATTGGCGGCCGCACCTGTCGCTCGGGCAGGACGGGCGGGTGCGCGAGCGGCGCCGCCCGCGGGCGCGCGTGCTGGAGGCGCAATGGCGCCTGCTCCACCGCCGGGGCCGGGTGCGGATCGGGAGCGAGGCGGCGCTCGGCGCCTACGCCGCCCACTACGCAGGCCTTGGCCGCGCGGAGTCGCACCTCGCGCTCAGCGATGCCCAGACCGATGCCCTGATCCGCCATCTCGGCAAGCGCATCCGTGCGGCGAGCGAGCGCCATGACTGACTCCTCCCCTCTCCCCGGCGTGCTGGAGGAGATTGCGGACGTCGCGGGACGACCGACCGCGATCGCGATGGCGCTGGCCTGGGGCGGGCGCGAGATTCACATCCCGAAGCCGCGCCATCTCGCCCGCCATCCCGACCACCCCCTCGCCCGCCTGCTGGAGGCCGAGGGGACGGCGCTGCGGGTCTCGGACTATCTCGGCGGCTCCAGCGTCTACCTGCCGCGGGCGCGCCGCGCCTGCGCCGTGCACCTCGCCGCCGCCGGCGCGACCGCCGTCGAGATCGCGGCGCGCCTCTCCCTCTCCCCCAGCGCGGCCCGGCGCTACATCAGGGGCGTGTCGTAGGGGGCTCCCGGAGGGCGTCCGTCTCTGATGGGCGCGCGACAGGCCGCGACCGCGGCCCGCCGCGAATGCGGCGCCCGCGCGGAGGCGCCGGCCGCAGGCCGGCTGCCGTGAGCGACAAATCGCCAGAGCGGTTCCATGTGAAACGGAAACGCTCCGGAGGGCGCCCCGCGCATGAGTGCTATGCTTGAGAGTCAGCCCGTCCGGCGTTGCACTTTAGACGCGTCGTAACCACATCACGGGTGGCGGCGCAGTGCCCGTATTCCGCGTGAGAGCGGGCCGCGCCGCCCCAGAGTCAACAAGGATCGGCCCAGCGAGGGGCAGCCACCTGAGCCCGGTCAGAAAAGGAACGTCGTCATGTCCCAGACACTGCACCCCACGAAGATCGACATTGCCGACAACACGCGCGCCGCGATGGTCGCGCTGCTCAACGCGCGCCTCGCCGACGCGGTGGACCTGGCTACCCAGATGAAGCAGGCGCACTGGAACGTGAAGGGCCCCTCCTTCATCGCGCTGCACGAGCTCTTCGACGCGATCCACGTGGCGGTTCAGGGCCATGTCGACAACCTGGCCGAGCGCATCACGGTGCTGGGCGGCACCGCGCGGGGAACCGCGGCCGTGGCCGCGGCGGACTCAGGGCTTCCCGCCTATCCGCTGGAGATCACGGCGGGTTCCGACCACGTGGAGGCTGTGAGCACCGCACTCGCGACCTTCGGCAAGGGCATCCGCGCGGCCATCGCCGAAGCCGGCGAGGCGGGCGATGCCGACACCGAGGACCTCTTCGTCGAGGTTTCGCGCGATATCGACAAGAACCTCTGGCTGGTCGAGGCCCACGCCCAGTCGGCGAACTAGACTGCGTTGCTCCGGGGCGCTCGCAGCGGAGCGTGATATCAGGCGGAAGCTGCCTAGAACCGCGCTGTCACGCGGAAGCCGATGGCATGCTCCGGCGGAGTGTGGCGATTGCCAACCGGCTCACGTCGCTGCGCCTCCAAGGCGAGTTCCAGCGAGCGATCGTCCAGCATACCTCGGTGCACCAGCCGCCAGCCCAGGCTGTAATCCCGCCCGGCGTTGGAGAGACCAAGGACGATCTCCGGCGTCGCGGTGAAGCGGCCGTCGAGGACGGAGAAGCCGTAGCCGAAGCGCGCCTCCAGGCGCCGCTGTTGCAGTCCATGGCCGTTGTCGTTCGCGGCCAGCCCGGCGAGCGTCGTGCGCTCGAGCAGCGCGTCGGTGCCGCCGTGCGCCGGGACGCCCAAGGAATGGGTCAGGCTTAGCCGCGGCCCCCGTTCGCCCGGCACCGGGTCCCAGGCGAAGGAACCCGAAAGCCCGCGCTCCCGGAAGCCCTTTGCCTCGTGAACCAGCAGACCGCGTCCGCGCAGCTCCGCGCGCAGCCCACGCTCGGAGTCTTGCCACGCGATCCCCGCGCCTAAATCCGCGCCGAAGCCGGTCTCCGCGTCGCCGCCGTCGTGGCGCAGCCCGATCTCCATGCGCGGCGTCAGCACCGACCCATCGCCGAGCGGGAAGGGCCGCGATGCTTCCAGCCCGAGCCTGAGCCGCGTGACCTCGGCCTCGGCGGCCGCCAGGTTGCCGCTTGCCCCGGATACCGCGCCCGATGCGGTGTGCACGGTCATGGCATCGGTCTTCACCGCAAGGGTGAGGCCGTCATCGCCGCCGTCGAGCGCCACGCCGCGCAGCCCGACCGCCGCCATCCAGAGAGCCAGGTCGGTCCGGATCGCTCCGGCCGGCGTGCCGTCCTCCGCGCGGGGTTCCAGCGTCAGGCTGCCGTCGCCGTAGCCCGCCACGCCCCACAGGGAGAGCCGCTCGCCCAACGCATAGCGCGTCCAGGGCCAGACCCCCGTCAGTGTCGAGGCCATGGCGCCAACGCCTGCGCCGCGATATCCGCCGTCGCCTTGGCTGCGCGAGACGATCAGCCCGGTCGTCCAAGGCCCACGTGTCCAGTCCGCGCCAAGCAGGCCGCTCGCCGTCTTGCCGTCGACTGCCACATTGCCCCCCGCCTCCGCGCCGGCAGCGGCCCGGCCCGCGAGGTGCGTCACCGCGCCCCGACCCCAGATCGAGACGAGACCGTCGCCCTGCGCTTCCCCGGTCAGCGAGAACGACGTGCCCGCCAGCGAATCCTGGCCCGGCGCCGTCTGTTCACGCACCAGCGATTGGGGGCTGTCTTCGAAGCCCTGGAACGCCGTCTCGGCGGCGATCCTTTGCCCGGCGAGGCGGGCCTCGACGCCGGGCGTCGGCTTGGCTTGCATCCGCTCGTCCACCGCATCCAGCACCTGTTCCGCCACCGTGCGTCCGAAGCGTCCGATCCACGCTCTCGGCATGGGGTCGGCGTTACCGATCACTCCCTCTGCGGTCGCGTCATCCAGTCGGACCCGCGACGCCGGGCGCGGGTTGGACAGCGTCAGCGTCAGCCTCTCCGTGTCCTCGTCATGGCTGTCGTCGAACACCGGCACGGAGATCGTCTTTGTCGTCTCTCCCGGCCTGAAGGTCAGCGTGCCCGAGGTCGCCCCGTAGTCCAACCCGGCTGCCGCCGTGCCGTCCGAGGTGGCGTAGTCGATTCTCACCGTCTGCCGCAATATCCGGCTCAGGAACACCCTGAAGTCCAGGGACTGGCGCCCGAGTTCGTGGCCATCCGCGTCGAACACCCACACTCTGGCCGTATCGGGGAGATCGTCGTCGCAAGGCCCGGCACTCAGGGTGCCGCGGCAATTGTGCACGTTGCCCAGAGCGATGAATGGAACGGTAATTGTGGACAATTGGTAACGAGTCGAAGGTTGAGCTGAGAAAGTGCAAAAGGCGGAGACGTTGCAGCTGAGCTTCCCGCCGGAAAGGTTGGCGGAAGCGGATATGTCCCTGCAGCTCAGAGGCGCCGTGCTCACCCGCTTGAACCGCGCCAGGCACCCCTCGTCGGTGACCGCGTCCGACCGGTTGCAGATGCCCGTGTCGGAGCAGCAGGAGATCGATCTGATGTGGCGCCAGGCCCAGCCGCGTCTTGCTCGTCCGTTGTTGAGGTACACCGTCCGGTCCCTCGACCCTGCGAGGTCGACCTTGGCGGCCACCTGGCCATAGAGCGGACACGTGTTCTGGACCCGGTACGTACTCTTCTTGAATGGTCCCGGGTTCTTCCACGAGGCGCTCAGGCATTCGGCGTCCCCGACGTCCACCCTCTTCTCGCGTCTGCATTGGCTGGCCGCGGCATCTTCCGGAAGCAGCAGCAACGCGACGGCGAGAAGCGCGATCGCCGCGATTCCCGCTTGGCCGGCGTCTCTTACCGCAGTTCCCATCTTCATTTCCGATCCAGACGGCGCGTCCAAGGAGGATGCGCTACTGAATCACGTGGTCACGTCTGCCCGGCGCAACCAAACAGTTTTTTCTATGGGGGCGGTAGGGAATGGTTATAGGCTGGCGCTGCCTCCACAGAGCGGTTGACTTGCCGCCGCCCGATGCGTCAGGATTTTACACAGAGTGAAATCAGGGGGCGCCTCGGGGCATGGCCAAGGGTTCGGCGAAGGCACATCCGGCGGAGACGGATGCCCCCTTGGGCAAGCGGCTGCGCGACCGCCGCCAGCAGCTCGGACTGACGCTCAAGCAGGTGGCCGACGGCGCCGGGCTCTCGGTCGGCTTCATCTCCCAGATTGAACGAGGACTAAACGCGCCCTCGCTGTCGTCGCTTGCCGCCATCTCGGGTGTGCTGGGCACGCACGTCACCGAGTTTCTCGCCCCGCCGCGCCCCGATGCGCCGTTTACGCTGCATGGCGAGCGGCCGAGCTTCACCATCGAGAAGCACGCGCTCCGCTACGAGCGGATTTCGGCGTCCTTCCCCGGCAGCGTTCTCAACTGCGTCATCATCCACAAGCCGCCGGGGCATCGCTCTGAGTGGATACGGCACGAGGGCGAGGAGCTGTTCTACATCCTGGAAGGGGCGATCACGGTCGAGACCGAGGACGAGAGCACTGTGCTCGAGGCCGGCTCCTCCATTCATTTCAAGTCGACGCGGCGGCATTCGAGTTGGAACCACGGCACGGTGCCGGCCGTGATCCTGCATGTGTGCACTTCGGACATTTTTGGCGACCACAGCAAGCGGCCGCAGACGGCCGAAATCGAAGAGTGAGACTAGGGAGAACCATGACATGAAAACACTACTGAAACTGCTGTCGGCAGCCTCGCTGGTGGCGGCGCTCGGGGCGATTCCCCAGATCGTCAAGGCCGGCGGCGTGCTGCGCCTCGACGAGGTCGCGGTCGGCGAGCTCGACCCGGCCAAGGCGACGGACTACGCCGACTCCATCCTGATGTTCAACGTCTATGACACCCTCGTGATCCCGCAGCAGGGCGCGCCCGGCCACGATCCGCATCTGGCCGCGAGCTGGTCCGGCGAGGGGACGAGCTTCACCTTCACGCTCCGCGATGACGTCAAGTTCCAGAGCGGCAATCCGCTGACCGCCGACGACGTGGTCTTCTCGCTCGACCGCATGAAAACCATCGGCCAGGGGCTCTCCTACCTGTTCGTGAGCGTGGAAGGCGCCGAGGCGGTGGACTCGCACACCGTGCGCTTCACCCTCTCCGAGCCCTACGCGCCCTTCGTCTCGTCGCTGGTGCGGCTCCCCATCGTCGACAAGCAGCTCGTCATGGCCAATCTGGGCGAGGGCGAAGGCGAGATGGGCGACTGGGGCCAGGCCTTCCTCTCGCAGAACGGGGGCGGAACGGGCGCCTATCGCGTGGTCTCGCACAACCCGCAGGAAGAGACGGTGATGGAGAAGAACGCCGATTACTTCCTGCCCATCGCCGACGCGGCGCCGGATACGGCGCGGCTTCGCTACGGGCTCGAGGCGGCCACGGTGCGCACGCTGATCGCCCAGGGCGAGCACGACATCTCCTCGCAGTGGGTGCCGCCGGAGGTTCTGGGGGCGCTTGCCGGTGAGGGCGCGCAACTCCTCACCGAAGGCGGCGTGACCGGCTTCTACATGAAGCTGAACACGACCAGGCCGCCGCTTGACGACGTGAACTGCCGTCTCGCGCTGGCCAAGGCCTTCGACTACGAAGGCGGGGTCAAGATCATCGCGGTCACCGACGAGGTCTCGCAGGGGACACTGTCGACCGGCGCGATCCCGGCCGCGATGCTGGGCGCCAACCCGCGCGAGAAGGCGCAGACGCGCGACCTCGATGCGGCGCGGCAGCATCTGGCCGACTGCAAGTACTCGCCGGACGAGTTCACGCTGGAGCTCACCTGGATCGGCGAGGTGCCGCTGGAGGAGCGTTTCGCGCTGCTCATGCAGGCGAACTTCGCGGAGATCGGCATCAACTCCGAAATCCGCAGGATCCCGTGGGCTCTGTTCGCAGAGCAGGTCTCGAACTCCGAGACCACGCCGAACGTCTCGCAGGTGTACGTCACCGCGGTGACCGGCGATACCGATACGCTGCTCTACGGCATGTACCACTCCAGCGCAGCCGGGACCTGGCAGTCGCCCGAGCACCTCAATGACCCCGAGGTGGACCGCCTGCTGGACGCCGGGCGCACCGGGGCAACGCCAGCAGACCGGGAGGCGGCTTACTCGGCGCTCAACGACAGGCTGATCGCGATCGCGCCCACCATCTA
Organism: Alphaproteobacteria bacterium; assembly: GCA_022826345.1. The sequence goes on along the minus strand of JAJDVB010000206.1, from coordinate 8,168 downwards.
CGCGCACGATTCGCAGTCGGTCTTCGCGGCGTCCAACCGGGTCAGGGTGCCGGCGCTGAGCGATCCGGCCATGGCCTTCGGCCTCGACGGATTCGGCTTCAGCTTCCGCCTCATGGAAATGACCGAGTAGCGGTCAGCGGCGGGGCGGGCATGCTGTCGACCTGCCCGCCCCGTCGTTTAGAATTGGGTCGTGACGCCGACGATCCTCATTTTTGTACGGCGCGTCGGGATCTCGTGCATCGTCCTGCTCGGGGTCTCGATGCTGATCTTCGCGGTGGCCCGGGTTATCCCGGGCGATCCCGCGCGCATCGCGCTCGGGCCGAGCGCGACCGCAGAGTCGGTCGCGAAGCTGCGCGCCGAGCTCCGCCTCGACGAGCCGATCACGACCCAATATGGGCACTTCCTGAGCGAGCTCGCGCAGGGCGATCTCGGCATCTCGCTCTACACCAACCGGCCCGTGGTGGTGGACATCGCGCAGTTCCTGCCGGCGACGCTCGAGCTGATCTTCGTCGCCGGCGCCATGATGATCGTGATCGGGCTGCCGCTCGGCATCGCGTCCGCGCGCTGGCGCGGCACCTGGATCGACAACGCCATACGCATGATTGCGCTCCTCGGAGTCTCGGCGCCGAGCTTCGTCTGGGCCGTGATCCTGATGCTGCTGTTCGCGTACTTCCTCCCCCTCTTCCCCATCGCTGGGCGAATATCGGACACCTACAGCATCGAGCAGGTCACCGGCTTCCTGTTCCTCGACACGCTGATCGCAGGCAACCTCGGCGCGTTCGGCAACGCCGCCTGGCACGTCATCCTGCCCGCTTTCGCGCTCGCCTTGTCCGGCATCGGGCAGACGGCGCGGCTCACCCGCGCCAACATGGTGGAGACCTACGACAAGCCCTACATCGAGATGGCGCGCTCCTACGGCGTGCCGGACCGCCGCATCGCGCGCCGCTACGCCTTCAAACCGTCGCTCATTCCGTCGCTCACGATCATCGGGCTCGACTTTGCGGCCATGCTCGGCAACGCCTTTCTCGTCGAGGCGGTGTTCGCCTGGCCCGGCCTCTCGCGCTACGGCGTCTCGGTCATCCTGCGCAAGGACCTGGATGCCATCGTCGGCACGGTGCTCATCATCTCGGCGACCTTCCTCATCATGAACCTGATCGTCGATGTGCTGGTCACCGTCATCAACCCGCGCATCCGCTATTCGAGGACGGCGTCGTGAGACGGGCGTTCGCAATTCTGGCCTCGAACCCGCTCTCGCTGCTCGGGCTGATCCTGATCGGCATCATCCTGATCTGCGCCATCTTCGCGGACTTCATCGCGCCCTTCCCCGAGCATCGCGGCGCCGTCGTGGACTTCGCCAACTTCAACCAGGCGCCGCGCTGGCCGCACCTGATGGGGACCGATCTGGTCGGCCGCGATCTCTTCAGCCGCATCATCTACGCCTACCGGATCTCGCTAATCCTGGGCGTGGTGGTGCTCGGCATCGCGGTGCCCGTGGGGGTCACCGTCGGGCTGATCGCCGGCTACTTCGGGCGCTACACCGAGTTCGCGCTGATGCGCGTGACCGACGTCTTCCTCTCGATCCCGCCGCTGGTGCTCGCCATGTCGATCATGGGCGTGCTGGAGCCGACGCTGATCAACGGGATGCTGGCGGTCACCGCCATGTGGTGGCCGTGGTACGCCAGGCTCGTCTACAACATGACGCGGGGCGAGAAGGAGGAGGGCTACGTGCTCGCGGCCGAGCTGATCGGCGCCTCCCGCCTGCACGTGATGTTCCGCGAGGTTCTGCCGAACTGCTTCCCTTCCATCGTCACCAAGATGACGCTCGACCTCGGCTTCATCATCCTGATCGCGTCCTCGCTCTCCTTCCTCGGCCTCGGCGTGCAGCCGCCGACACCGGACCTCGGCTCGATGGTGGCGGACGGCGCGAAGTACCTGCCCGATTCCTGGTGGCTCACCATCTTCCCGAGCCTCGCGATCCTGATCGCGGTGTTCGGCTTCAACCTCATCGGAGACGCCTTGCGCGAGCTCTTCGGGGCCGATCAATGACCGTGCCGACGCTCGACATCCGCGACCTCAAGCTCGGCTTCAAGACCTACGAGGCCTACATCGAGGTGCTGCACGGCATCTCGCTCTCCATCGCACCGGGCGAGCGGGTGGCGCTGGTGGGCGAATCCGGCTCGGGCAAATCGGTCACCGCGCGTATCGTCCTCGGCCTGCTGCAGCTGCTGCGCTCGGCGCGGATTTCCGGGAGCGTCGTCTTCGAGGGGCGCGATCTCGACCGGCTGTCCGCGCGGGAGCGCCGCCGGCTGCGGGGCACCCGCATGACCATGGTGTTCCAGGACCCCACCTCGTCGCTCAATCCGGTCTACCGCATCGGCACCCAGTTCCACGAAGTGCTCAGGCGGGCCGACCCGGCAATGAGCGCGCAGGCCGCGCGGGAGCGCGCGGCGCAGATGCTGCTGGAGGTCTCCATCGACGACCCGGACCGGGTCTTCGAGTCCTACCCCTTCCAGCTTTCGGGCGGCATGAACCAGCGGGTGATGATCGCGATGGCGCTCGCCAACGAGCCCGCGCTGCTCATCGCGGACGAGCCGGGCACGGCGCTCGACGTGACGGTGCAGGCCCAGACGCTCAAGCTGATGCGCGAGCTGGTCGAGCATCACCACACCTCGGTGCTGTTCATCTCCCACAACCTCGGCGTGGTGCGCGAGTTCGCGGACCGCGTCTACGTGATCTACAAGGGCCGGATCGTCGAGCAGGGGCCGTGCGCTTCCGTTTTCGAGCGCCCCGGCCACGCCTACACGCGCGCGCTGATGGCAGCCGTGCCGCGCATCACCGGCGGCGGGCTGCCGGATATCGGCGACGAGCCGCGCGACTTCTCGCAGCCCCTGGTCGTGCATGAGAGTGCCGGAGGCCTCCAATGAGCCCGCCACTGCTCGAAGTGCAAGGCGCGAGCAAGCTCTTCCGGCTGGAGGACCGCGAGGTCCCTGCTCTGCTCGACGTGTCGTTCGACGTGCAGGCGGGCGAGTGCCTCGCCATCGTGGGCGAGTCCGGCGCCGGCAAGACCACGGTCGCCAACCTCATCCTCGGCGTCTATCCGCCGACGGCCGGCACCATCTTCATGCGCGGCGAGCCCCTGCCCGCCCGGCGGCGCCGCGAGCACCGCCGCGCGGTCCAGCTGGTTCAGCAGAACCCGCTCTCGACCCTCAACCCGAAACGCACCGTGGGCGCCTCACTGCGCCTCGCGCTAGACGTGCACCGCATCGGCGATCGGCGCGAGCGGCCCGAGATCGTGGCGACGCTACTCGAAGAAGTGGGCCTGCCCGGCGACTTCGCGCGGCGCTATCCCGCGGCGCTCTCCGGCGGGCAGCGGCAGCGGGTCGCGGTCGCCCGTGCGCTCGCCTGCCGCTCGGAGCTGGTGGTGCTCGACGAGCCCACCTCGTCGCTCGACGTGCTGGTGCAGGCGCGCGTGCTGCGGCTGCTGGAGGAGCTGAGGCCGCGGCGGGGCCTCACCTACCTCTTCATCACCCACGACCTCTCGGTGGTGCGCAACTTCGCCGATCGCGTCGCGGTGTTCGAGAAGGGCCGCCTGCTCGAAATCGGCGTCACGGAAACGCTGTTCGCGACACCCGAGCACCCCTACACGCGGCGCCTCATCAGCGCCGTGCCGGTGGTCTCCCGCGAGGAGGAGATGGTGCGCGACCGGCTCGCAGAAGGAGGGCTCGACGCATGAACGCCGGCGTGCTCTTCGTCCCCCACTGGCGCGGGCGTCCTCCGCCCCTCGATTGCCCTTGCCCTGAGGAAGTTCGCTAATGGCCAAGACCATCCGCGTCGCCACCGATGTCGGCGGCACGTTCACTGACCTTCTGGTCCTCGAGTCCGACGACGCCAACGGCACGTCGACCGTCCGCAGCGCCAAGGCCGACACCACCCCCGGCGGCTACGAGGAGGGCGTCTTCGGCGTGATGGCCAAGGGCGGCGTCGCTGCGGACGCGGTCGATTTCCTCGCCCACGGCACCACGGTGGTCATCAACGCCCTGACCGAGCGCACCGGCGTCAAGGTCGGGCTCATCGCAACGCAGGGCTTTCGCGACACGCTGGAGATCGCGCGTGGCAACCGACCCGATTTCTTCAACCTGCACTATCAGAAGCCCGAGCCCTTCGTGCCGCGCAGCCTGCGCCGCGAGCTGCCGGGCCGCATGGACTATCGCGGGCGCGAGATGCTGCCCCTCGACCTCACGCCGCTGCCGGACATCGTCGCCGACTTTCGGGCGGAAGGCGTGGAGGCGGTCGCGATCTGCTTCATCCATGCCTACGCCAACCCTGCCCACGAGCAGGCGGCACTTGCCGAGTTGGGCCGGCTGTGGCCGGAGGTCTCCGCCATCTCCTCCCACCAGATCACGCGCGAGTGGCGCGAGTACGAGCGCACCAGCACCACCGTGCTCTCGGCCTACGTGCAGCCGGTGGCGGAACGCTACCTCCAGCGCCTCGATGCCGGCCTTGCGGAGCGGGATTTCGGCGGCGGGCTCTACATCATGCAGTCCAACTGCGGCGTCGATTCGGTCGACACTGTCTCGCGCATCCCGATCACCATGGTGGAATCGGGGCCGGCGTCAGGAGTCTGGGGCGCGGCCGAGCTCGGCCGGCTGATCGGCGAGCCCAACGTGCTGGCACTGGATATCGGCGGCACCACCGCCAAGTGCTCCCTGATCGAGGACGCCCGCGTGCGCATCAAGACCGACTACTGGATCGGGCGGAGCCGCGCCACGGCCGGCTATCCGATCATGGTGCCGGTGGTGGATCTGGTGGAGATCGGCAATGGCGGCGGCTCCATCGCCTGGGTCGACGATTTCGGCAAGCTGCGGGTGGGGCCGCGCTCCGCGGGCGCCATGCCAGGCCCGGCGGCCTACGGACGGGACGGGACCGAAGCCACCACGACCGACGCCAATCTCTGGCTCGGCCGCATCAACCGTGACTATTTCTGCGGCGGCGCGGTGGAGGCCAACATGGACGCGGTGCAGAAGGCCGTTGAGGCGGTGGGCGCGCGGCTCGGCGTCGACGCCGATGAGGCCGCGCGCGGCATCGTGCGCATCGCCAACAACAACATGGTCAACGCGCTCAAGCTGGTCTCGGTCAACCGGGGCTTCGATCCGCGCGACTTCACTCTGATCGCCTTCGGCGGCGGCGGCGCGATGCACGCGGTGGCGCTGGCGCAGGAGCTCGGCGTCGCCAAGGTGGTGGTGCCGGCCGACGCCTCGGTGTTCTCGGCCTGGGGCATGATGATGTCGGACCTGCGGCGCGACGATGTCGTCACCCTGCTCGTCGATCTGGACGCCGCGCACGCGGAGGCCATCGAGGCCGCGTTCGCCGAGACCGAAGAGCGCGCACGCAACCGCTTCGCGGCCGAAGGCATCGATGCCGGCGCGGTGCGGCTCTCGCGCTTCGGCCGGTTCCGCTACCAGAACCAGGAGCACACCACCGAGGTGCCCCTGGGCGCGGACCCGGTGACGGCGGCGCGCGTCGCCGCCATCGAGGCCGCCTTCCACGAGACCTACGAGCGCGAATACACTTACCGGCTCGATGCACCGGTGGAGATGGTGGGCTTCCACGTCGTCGCCAGGGTCGAGATCGGCAAGCTCACCATGACCCGGCGCGAGGTGACGAGACGGGCGCTGGACGAGGCGCGGAAGGGCGCGCGCGAGGTCGATTACGCGCTGGAAGGCGTGCGCGAGGCGGCGATCTACGACGGCGAAAGGCTGGAGCCCGGCATGGCCTTTGACGGGCCCGCCATCGTCGAAGACCCGGGGACGACCGTGGTGGTCCATCCCGGCAACCACGCCGAGGTCGACGACTTCGGCAACATTCGCATTCACATCAGCCGCTGAGGCGAACGGCAATGACGACGATAACCAACGATCCGATCACCCTGGAGATCATCCAGAACTCGCTGCAGAGCGCGGCCGACGAGATGTTCGCGGCCATGAGAAAGACGGCGATGAGCTCGATCATCTACGAGGTGCTCGACATGGGCACCGGGATCACCAACGCCAGGGGCGAGATCGCCTGCTCCGGCGCCGGCATCCCGGCCTTCGTCGGCGTGCTCGACAAGGCGGTGACGGTGATCGTCGAGAAGTTCAGCGAGCCGGGCGCGGTGGAGCCGGGCGACGTCTTCGTCACCAACGATCCTTATTACGGCGGCGTCACGCACCTCAACGACATCGTGGTGGTGATGCCGGTCTTCGCCGATGGCCGGATCATCGCCTGGACCGCGAACATCGCGCACAACTCGGACGTGGGCGGCATGGCGCCGGGCTCACTCACCGGCGAGGCGACGGAGATCTTTCAGGAGGGGCTCAGGCTACCCGCCGTCAAGATGATCTCGCGCGGCGCGCCGATCCAGCCGGTCATGGAGATCATCAAGGTCAACTCGCGCATGCCGGACGTCCTCGAAGGCGACGTCTGGGCCGCCATCGCCTCCGTCCGCATCGGCACCGCGCGGCTGGTGGAGATCGCCGAAAAGTACGGCGCCGCCACCTTCGAGCAGGCGATGACCTCGTTCATGGACTACGGCGAGCGGGTCTCGCGCTCGGCGCTGAAGACGCTGCCGAAGGGCACCTTCACGCTGGCGGAAGAACAGGACGACGGCCAGGTCTTCAACGTCACCATCACCATCGCCGACGACGAGTTCGTCGTCGACCTGCGCGACAACCCGGACCAGGCGACCAACCCGGTCAACACCAGCCGTGACGGCGTGATGGTGGCGGCGCAGATGATCTTCAAGTCGCTGACCGATCCCTATTCGCCGTGCAACGCGGGCTCCTTCCGCCCCATCCGCCTGCTGACGCGCGAGGGCTCCGTGTTCCACGCCGAGGAGCCCGCGCCCATCGGCTTCTACTACGAGATCGACCTCCGCGTGTACGACATCATGTGGCGCTGCCTCGCCCAGCACATGCCCGAGAAACTCGCCGCAGGGCACTTCGCCTCGGTGTGCGGCACCTTCATCGGCGGCATCCACCCGGACACCGGCCGCCAGTACACCATCATCGAGCCTCAGCTCGGCGGCTGGGGCGGGCGCGAGGGGATGGACGGGAACAACGCCATGTTCTGCGGCTTCCACGGCGAGACCTTCAACTGCCCGGCCGAGGTCAACGAGGCGCGCAACGGGCTCTACGTCGACCAGATGGCGCTCAACGTCGAGCCCGGCGGCGAGGGCGAGTTCACCGGCGGGCGCGGCATCGTCATGGACTACCGCGTGCGCGCCGACGACGGCTTCCTCACCATGGGGTACACGCGCTCGAAGTTCCCCGCCTGGGCGCTCGACGGCGGCAACGAGGGCTCGCCCAACTACGTGGACTTCATCCCGCGCGAGGGCGAGCGCCAGCGCTTCGCCTTCGTCTCCGGCCTCAAGACGCAGCGGGACGACGTGATCCGCGTCGTCACCGGCAACGGCGGCGGCTTCGGCGATCCGAAGAAGCGCGATCCCGAGCGCGTGCGCCGCGACGTGAGCAACGGCCTCATCAGCGCCGAGCGCGCGCGCGAGGTCTACGGCGTATCAATCGATTCTGACGACGGGAGGACCGCATGAAGGCCAACGCCCCCCTCAAGCTCATGTACCTCAACCCGGTCGGCACCGACGCCTACGATGCCGTCTTCGCCGAGATGGCGCGGAGCTACAAGCTGCCGGGCACCGAGGTGCACATCACCTGCCTCGCCGATCCGGGCGGGAGCTTCACCCACATCGAGTACCGCGCCTACGAGACCATCGTCTCGCGCGGCATCATCCAGGCGACCCGCCAGGCGGCGCGCGAGGGTTTTGATGCGCTCGCCATCGGCTGCTTCTACGACACGGGGCTGCACGATGCGCGCGAGATCTCCGGCGAGATGGTGGTGACCGCGCCCTGCCTCGCCTCGTGCGAGATTGCCGCGAGCCTCGCCAACCGCTTCGGCATCATCGTCGGCCGCCGCAAGTGGGTGAACCAGATGAACGCGGTCGCCCGCGAGCACGGCTACGGCGAGCGCTTGAGCGGCTTCTATCACGTGGAGTTGGGCGTGAACGACTTCCAGACCGACCACGCGGAGACCGAGCGCCGCCTGGTCGCGGCCGGGCGCCGTGCGGTCGAGGAGGACTACGCCGAGGCCCTTATCCTGGGCTGCACGCTGGAGATCGG
>JAJDVB010000190.1 GCA_022826345.1 Alphaproteobacteria bacterium | reverse complement strand
CGGGTGGGCGGCAAACATGGAGAAGAGGTGGGAGCCGGCCGGCAGCCGCGCGAGAAAGCCGTCGAACAGCGCGAGCGCCGAATCGGGGTCCGGCCAGGCAGCCAGGACATCCAGGATGGTCGGCACCAGCTCGGCCAGCCGCTCGCGCGCCTCCTCGCTCCGCATGGCGCGATAGCGGCCCTCGTGCCAGGCGCGCAGTGTCTCGAACGCGCGCTCGGGATGCGCGTAGCCCATGGCCGCGAGAGTCTCCAGCGTGGCGTCGCCGTCGCCCCCGGCGCTGACGTCGAGCGTGCCTGCCGTCGTGAGGGTGGCGTCTTCGTCGAAGAGCGTCGTGTAGTGGCGTTCCACCGTTCTCAGGTAGCCCAGGAGCGTCTCGGAGAACGAATCGGTCGATTCGAAGCCGAGGAAGGTTGCGACCTGGGCGACCCCCCCGTCATCCTCGGGCATGCTGTGGGTCTGGCGGTCGTCTGCCATCTGCAGGCGGTGCTCGACGGTGCGGTGGAAGGTGTAGGCCTCCATCAGCTCCGTCATCGCCTGCCGGCGCACGTGGCCGGCTTCGACCAGCAGGTCGAACGCCTCCCTCGTGCCGCGCACGCGGAGCGCCGGATTCCGTCCGCCCCAGATGAGCTGCTGGGTCTGCGCGAGAAATTCGATCTCGCGAATGCCGCCGCGCCCGAGCTTGATGTTGTGTCCGGCGACGGCGACCTGGCCGCCGCCGCGGTGGGCATCGATCTGGCGCTTGATGGCGCGGATGTTCTGGATCGCGGCGAAGTCGAGATGACGGCGCCAGATGAAGGGCTCGAGCCGCTCCAGGAAGCCGTTCCCGGCCTCGATATCGCCGGCCACAGGCTTCGCCTTGATCATGGCGGCCCGCTCCCAGTTCTCGCCGGTGGTCGCGTAATAGGCCTCGGCGGCGCGGACCGAGAGGGCGGCCGCGGTCGAGCCGGGGTCCGGGCGAAGGCGGAGGTCGGTGCGGAACACGTATCCGTCGGCCGTCCGCTCGTCCATGATCGTGACGAGATGGCGGGCGAGGCGCGCGAAAATCTGCTGCAAGCCGTCGCCGCTGGCGTCCGTCGCGATCTCCTCGTCGAAGAGGACGATGATGTCGACGTCGCTCGAATAGTTGAGCTCGCCGGCGCCGAGCTTGCCCATGCCGAGGATGATGAGGCCGGAGCCTCTTTCAGGCGCCTCCGGGTCGGGCAGGGCGAGCTTGCCGCGATCGTGCAGGTTCCGCAGCAGGTGGGTGCAAACGGCGCTGAGCGTCGTCGACGCGATGTCGGAGAGTGCTCCTGTGACGCGCTCCAGCGGCCACACCGAGACGATGTCGGCCATGCCGATGGCGAGACTGGCCCGGCGCTTCGCGACGCGGAGGCGCTTCATCACCTGCTGCCGTGATTCCTCGCCCAGGGCGCCGGTGTCCGCCGCCATCTCGCGGGCGGCGGCGTAGGCGGCCTCCGGCCCCTGCTCGACCAGCAATCGGGCAAATTCCTGGTCGGCGATGAGGCAATGGCTGAGGTAGCGGCTGTTGCCGAAAAGTGCGCTCAGCAGCGCATTGGCGCTGGCATCGCCCTCGCACGCTTCGGCGAACGCGATGAGGGCGCCGTCCTCACTTCGGGCCGCGTTCTCGCGCCAGCGCTCCCAGCAGAGCGCGAGCGCATCCTCGTCCGCAGGCAGGGGCGGCCGTGCCGCGTCCGTCCATTCCGGCGCTAGGTTCATGGGCGATCCCGGTCCATCATGGCGCATGGCCCTTGCGCGCGCGCCGGCATGTGCAACCGGCAGCGCGCCGGATGGCGGGGGCAGGTGATCGGGAGGGACACGTCATGCCGAAGGTCAACGCCAACGGGATCAATATTTACTACGAGCTGATGGGCAAAGGCGACCCGCTGGCGCTGATTGGCGGCTCGCTCTTCGGGCGCCAGAACTTCGCGATGGTGTGGGAGGGGCTCGCCGAATCCTTCCAGCTCATCAGCTACGACCAGCGCGGCTACGGGCAGACCGACCGCCCCCTGATGCGCTACGACCTCGATATCTGGGCGGACGACCTGGCGGCGCTGCTCGACGAGCTTCAGATCGAGCGCGCGCACGTGATGGGCACGTCGGCCGGCGGCATGATCGCGCTCAAGTTCGCGGCGAAGTATCCCGACCGCTGTATCGGGGTGGTCAGCGATTGCGCCTTTGCGAAGTGCGACACCATGCGGCGGATCATGTTCCGCACCTGGCGCCATATGGCGCAGACCTGGGGCTGCGGCCCGGAGTTCGCCGATCACGTGGTGACTCAGGCCGTCGGCGCCGACTACCTCGACGGCCCCAACGGCCAGCCGCTGATCGAGATGGTGCGCACCATCGTGGGGCTGAATGCGGTGGAGACCGTGGTCCAGGCCTGCATCGCCATGGAGGAGATGGATCTGCGCGAGGACTGCAAGAAGATCAGGAACCCGACGCTGGTCATCACGGCGGCCAAGGACATGCTGACCCCCATGTTGACCGGGCCGGACGGCGCCGGCGCGCAATGGGTCGTAGACAACGTGCCGGGCTGCGAGGCGATCGTCTACGAGGACATCGGGCACGCCGACCTGGTCGAATGCCCGGAGAAGACCATCGCGTCGGCTACGGCCTTCCTGCACAGGGCGAAGGAGACGGTGCTGGGGTAGGGGTGGTGGCTGGCGCAGGCGGGCTGTGGTAGACAGCGGCCAGTGGAGTCCCCGGCCGGCTGGAGGAGCGGATATGGCGACGAACGGCTCCGGTGAGGGACGGCGCGAGAGCGTAGGTGTCAGGGTCGGCAGCGTCACGATCGGCGGTGGCGCACCCGTCCTCGTCCAGTCCATGACCAACACCGATACCGAGGACGCCCGCGCGACGGCGGAGCAGGTCAAGGCGCTGGCCGACGCGGGCTCCGAGATCGTGCGCATCACCGTCAACACGCCCGAGGCCGCCGCCGCCGTGCCGGAGATTCGCGAGCAGCTGGAGGCGGCGGGCTGCCGCGTGCCGCTGGTCGGCGACTTCCACTACAACGGGCATCGGCTGCTCACCGAGTATCCGGCCTGCGCCGAGGCGCTCGCCAAGTACCGGATCAATCCGGGCAACGTCGGCTTCCGCGAGAAGCGCGACCGGCAGTTCCAGACCATGATCGAGGTCGCGCTCAAGTACGACCGGCCGGTGCGCATCGGGGTCAACTGGGGCAGCCTCGACCAGGACCTGCTGGCCCAGCTCATGGATGAGAACGCGGCCCGGCCCGAGCCCAAGGACGCGGCCGGAGTCATGCGCGAGGCGCTGGTCGAATCGGGTCTGCGCAGCGCGGCGCTGGCCGAAGAAATCGGACTTACGCGGGACAAGATCGTGATCTCGGCCAAGGTCTCGCAAGTGCAGGACCTGATCGCCGTCTACGGCGAGCTCGGCGCGCGCAGCGACTATGCGCTCCATCTCGGGCTCACCGAGGCGGGTATGGGCTCGAAGGGCATCGTGGCGTCCACCGCCGCGCTCTCGGTCCTGCTCCAGCAAGGCATCGGCGACACCATCCGCATCTCGCTCACGCCCGAGCCCGGCGGCGACCGCACCCAGGAGGTGATCGTCGCGCAGGAGATACTCCAGACCATGGGGTTCCGCTCCTTCGTGCCCCTGGTGGCGGCGTGCCCCGGCTGCGGGCGCACCACGAGCACGGTGTTTCAGGAGCTCGCCGAGCGGATTCAGGACTACGTGCGCCGGCAGATGCCGGTCTGGCGCGAGACCTACGAGGGGGTCGAGACCATGCAGCTCGCGGTCATGGGCTGCATCGTCAACGGCCCCGGCGAGAGCAAGCACGCTGATATTGGCATCAGCCTGCCGGGGACCGGCGAAGCGCCGGCAGCGCCGGTCTTCATCGACGGCAAGAAAGCGGTGACGCTGCGCGGCGCGGGCATCGCCGAGGAATTCCAGAAGATCGTCGCCGACTACGTGGAGAGCCGTTATCCGCGTCGCGCCGACGCGGGCGGCGCGAGCGATGCGGACGGGGCAGGGGACAGCGACCGCTCTGCCCAGCATCCCGGCGCCTAGCGCGCCCGCAGCCGCTCTCGCTGCCTCCTTTCGACTCTAGCGTGGACGCCGCGGCCCTCCGGCCTGCCCGCCGCGGCGACATCACGCCCGAGCGGGCCGCGCGCCAACGCCGCGCCGTCGCACACTGGCTGCTGGCGCTCGCCAGCCTGGTGCTTGCGATGGTCGTGCTCGGCGGGATCACGCGGTTGCACCACGCGGGCCTCTCGATCGTGGACTGGCGGCCGCTGGTGGGCGTACTGCCGCCCTTCGGCGAGGAGGCGTGGCAGGCGCTCTTCGCCGACTACAAGCGCTTCCCCGAGTATCAGGAAATCAATCGGGGCATGACCCTCGACGAGTTCAAGGGAATCTTCTGGCTTGAATACGCGCACCGGCTGCTCGGGCGCATCGTCGGCATCGCTTTCGCGCTGCCCTTCCTCTGGTTCCTGATCCGGCGCGCCTTCGACTGGCCGCTGGGTCTCAAGGTGCTGGCCATCGGCATCCTCGGCGGGCTCCAGGGGCTGCTCGGTTGGTACATGGTGCAAAGCGGGCTGGTGGATCGGCCCGACGTGAGCCCCTACCGGCTCGCCGCCCATCTGGGACTCGCCGTGGCGATCTATGGCTGCCTCATCTGGGTGGCGCTCGGGCTCTTGATGGGGGGCACGGTCGAGCGCGTTCGCCACGCAAGCCGATGGCGAGGCGCAGTGTGGGGCGCGACGGGACTGGTGTTCCTGACGATCATCTCGGGCGCCTTCGTCGCCGGCAACGACGCGGGCCTCGCCTACAACACGTTTCCGCTGATGGCCGATGCCATCGTGCCGCCGGACATCTTCCTGATCGAGCCGCTGTGGCGGAACTTCTTCGAGAACGTGCCCCTGGTGCAACTCGACCATCGCCTGCTGGCAATGCTCACCGCCCTGGTCGTGATCCTGCTTTGGGCCGCCGCGCTACGCTGGCTGGGGCCTTCACCCGCGCGAGTCGCGCTTCACGCGGCGGCAGCGGCGGTGCTCGGCCAGTTCGTGCTCGGGATCGCCACACTGCTCACCTTCGTGCCCGTGCCTCTCGGTGCGGCGCATCAGGTGGGCGCGATGGCGGTGTTCACGGCGATCCTGGTCGCGCTTCGCCTGCTGTATCCGGTGCGGGCGGCTCGGCCTCCTGCGCCGCCTTCCGGCCCTTGACGAAGCGCTTGATGAGGCGGGGCATGAAGCCGATCAGGCCGAGCACGGCAAGGCCGAGCAGGGCGTTCTGAACCAGATCGCCGTCGCCGGTCGCGAGCGAGCGCCCGGCGTGGCCGAGGTAGGCATAAGCCGCCGCGCCCGGTGCCATGAACACGACCGACGCCAACGCATAGGCCACGAGGCGGATGCGCGTGAGCCCCAGCGCGTAGTTGAGCGCGTTGAAGGGAATGAAGGGGATCAGCCGAGTCATGGCGACGAAACGCCAGCCTTCGTCCTCGACCCCTTCGATCACCCGCTGCACCCGCGCTGGCGTGCGTGCGGCGATCCAGTCGGCCAGCACGTAGCGCGCGACGAGGAAGGCGATGGTCGCGCCCACCGTCGCGCCGATCAGCGCGATGAGCGTGCCGAGATAGGGGCCGAAGAGCGCGCCGGCCGCGAGCGTGAACAGCAGGCCGGGCAAGAAGAGCACCGTGGCGAGCACATAGGCGAAGAAGAAGACCACCGGTGCCCAGGGGCCAAAGCCGGTGATCCAGGCCTCGAGCGCGGCCGAATCGATGCTGTCCCGATTCATCACGGCGACGACGATGCCCACCAGAACCAGGGCGAGAAGCAGAAGACGCGGCAGTGCCTTGCGCAAACGCTGAAGGCGGGGGATTGGAGGGGAGGTGCTCACAGTCGTGGTCATGCGCGAACTCCTTCTGCGGCCGGTGCCGCAGCGCGATCGAGACCGAAAAGGGGGCGCAGGTGCGCGCCGAGCGCCGCGCCGGGAAGGGCGGCGAGCAGCCAGAGCCAGCCGTGCACGCTGCCAGAGGCGATGCCGCTGAAAAGGGCGCCGATGTTGCAGCCGAAGGCCAGCCGGGCGCCGTAACCGAGTAGCAGGCCGCCGATCACCGCGCTCGCCACCGCGCCGAGCGTGATGCGGCGCCGGGCAGCGAAGCGGCCGGCGAGCGCAGCACCCAGCAGCGCGCCCAGGATCAGGCCCACGTTCATCACGGACACGGTGTCATGTTCGACCCCGGCTTCGAGCTTTCGCGCGGGACCCGGCCATTGCCAGAAGGTCCAGTCTGCGATGCCGAAGCCCAGGACATCCGCCAGCGAGGCGCCCCAGAGCGCGAAGCCCCAGGTGACGCTCCACGGATGGCCTGCGATCAGCAGCGTCGCGATATTGAGGAGCGCCAGGGCGAGCGCGCCCCACGCGAGCGGCCAGCCGCCGTGCAGCAGCCGCTCGCGCCAGTCGCCGCCGGCGCCCCATACCAGCGGCTCGTGGGCGCCGTGGCGCCGCCGCTCCAGGTAGAGCGCGCCCAGCACGAGGAAGCCGATGGCGGCAAGCTGGACCGCGAGGCCCGCCGGCCAGCCAAGCGAGTTGGGGATCGAGAGCGCGGGAAAGCGCGGCTGGTTGAGCCACCAGGGCAGGTGCGCCGTGCCGATCACCGAGCCTGCGATGAAGGCGCCAAGCGTGATCGCCATGCGGAGGCTGCCGGTGCCGGCGCCGCTCAGGGTGCCGGAGGCACAACCGCCGCCGAGCTGCATGCCGATGCCGAACAGGAAGGCCCCGAGCGCGACAGAAACCCCGACCGGTGCGAGCGCACCGCCGAGCCCCTGGCCGAACGCGCTGCCGCCGGCAAGCAGGGGCGCGAACGCGATGCTTGCTGCGGCGATCATCAGAAGCTGCGCCCTGACGCCCGCGCTGCGACGCTCCACCAGAAGCCGGCGGGTCGAGGAGGCGAAACCGAAGAGCGCGTGGTGAAGGGCGAGCCCCGCCAGCCCACCCACGATCAGCAGCGCGGCCAGCCGGCCGTCCACCGTGACGGCGAGCGCGACGACGCCGGCGGCGATCAGCACGCCGGCCACGGCCACCACCGCGACCTGCGGTCGTACAGGTGGAGTCGCGGCGGCCGTTGGCATGGCGGTGCTCATGGAATTGACTATTGGGCGCGTGCCGGGCGCGCGCCAATAACATTATCTTGAGGGTGCTATTACCAAACGAACGTCGAAAGCGCCTTGCTCGGCCTGACGCCCGCCGCCCGGCAGGCCTCCTCCAAGGCGTCGGCGCTCGGCGCCTCTCCCGGCGCAAGGTCGAGCGCGTCGGCCAGCAGGCCGCCAGTAATCAGCAGCGAATCGAGACCGGCGGCGGCAGCGCCCGCAATATCGGTGGCGAGGCCGTCGCCGACCGCGAGCACGCGGGTAGGCGGGAGACCGAGCGCCGCCAGAGCCAAGTCGTAGACCTCGGGGTAAGGCTTTCCGAAATAGTGCACGCGGCCGCCGAGCTCCTCGTAGCGGGCGGCAAGAGCGCCGGCGCAGGGTTCCTGAACGCCGAGCCGGATCACGACAAGGTCTGGATTGACGCAGATCATGGGCAGGTCGCGGGCAGCAGCGGCCTGCAGGACCGGCTCGTGGGCCTCCACCGTGTTGCAGCCGTCGTCGAGCCCGATGCCGAGTAGAAATTCCGCCTCGGCGATGTTGCCGACGGGGGCATAGCCCAGACCGCCGATCACGTCGTCGGACCAGGGCGGCCCGAGCAGGTGGTAGCGGGTCCCGAGCCCGTCAGCAGCGGGGTGCGAGCGGTCGGCGAGGGCTTGCCGCGTGGCATCGCCGGACGCGACCACGGCGTCGTAGAGCGTCCCATCGACTCCCTTGCCGTTGAGCACGGTTTCGACCTGATGAGCGAGCCGCGGCGCGTTGGAGAGGAACACTACCCGCTTGCCGGCCTCGCGCAGCCGGCGCACGCAGGCAACCGCCTCGGGGTAGGCCGGACCGCCCTGGTGCATCACGCCCCAGACATCGAGGATATAGCCGTCGTAATCGGCTGCGAGCGCGGCCAGGCCGGGAACGATGGGAATCGTCATCGGGCGCCCTTGTCCCATCCGCCGCGCCGATTTGCAAAGCGCGCCGGCAAACGGGCCGCGTTGGAGGGATGCACCAAACGCATCGGTGGCCTGCGGCGGGCGCGGTTTTCCTCGCTCGGGAACCGCTCTAGAGTGTCATGCGCGCGAGGCCAATGACAGAAAAGGGAGGGTGGTCATGAGAATTCGTCACTTGATGATCGGAGTCGCCGCGGCAGCGGTGGCCGTCTGGTCGCTTACCACGGCAGCGTCCGCTGCCGACCCCATCAAGGTCGGTTATATCGGCTCGTTCGATACCGACACCGGCAAGAGCACGATCCGGGGCACCGAGATCGCCATCGAGGAGCTCAACGCCAACGGCGGCGTGCTCGGCGGGCGCATGATCGAGCTGGTCATGGCGGATACGCGCGAGGACGTGCAGGAGGGCATCCGGGCCTACGAGTATCTCAACGAAGTCGAGAACGTGGACTTCATCATCTCGGGCTGCATCGACGACGTGTCGCTGGGCTGGCTTGAGCGCATGGCGGAGTACCGGACGCCGACCCTCGACACCTGGACCTCTTACGTCGGCATCATCGACAAGGTCGTGGAGGAGTACGAGAAGTACAAGATGTACTTCATGAACGTCTCCAACGACTACGCGCTGGCGATCCTCTACGTCGACTTCGGCAAGGATGTGCTCGCCAAGAAGATGGGCTGGAAGACCGTGTACGTGCTGCAGGAAGACACCGCGTTCGGCGGCGGCGTCTACGAGCTGATCGAACAGGTGCTGGCACCAGAGGCCGGCATCGAGATCATCGGCCACACCGTCTACGACACCAACACGGTCGACTTCGGGCCGATCTACAACAAGGCAGTGGCGGCGGAGCCCGACTTCATCTACTCGATCGCGGCGGTGCGCAGCCAGGTGCCCGCCTCGCAGTACGTGAAGCTCGAGGTGCCGGTGCCGATGACCGGGATCAACGTCTCGGCCTTCGCCCGGGAGTTCTGGGACGACACCGGCGGCCTCGGCGGCGGCATCTCGACGCTGAGCCCGGTGCCCTCGATCGGCTCG
>JAJDVB010000070.1 GCA_022826345.1 Alphaproteobacteria bacterium | reverse complement strand
CGCTCGACCGGCTCGCCGATCAGCCGCGTGGTCATGGCTCCTCGCCCCGCAGCATCGCCGCGGCGCGCCGCACCGCCGCCACGATCTGCTGGTAGCCGGTGCAGCGGCAGAGATTGCCCGAGAGCGCGCGCCTGATCTCGGCATCGCTCGGCGCCGGGTTGGCTCGGAGGAAGGGTTTGAGCGTCATCAGGATGCCGGGCGTGCAATAGCCGCATTGCAGCCCGTGCTCGCGGCGGAAGGCCTCCTGCAGCGGATGCAGCGTCTCACCGTCCGCGAGCGATTCGACCGTCTCGATCGAGGCACCGTCCGCCTGCACCGCGAACATGAGGCAAGAACGAACCGGCGCGCCGTCCAGAAGCACGGTGCAGGCGCCGCAGACGCCGTGCTCACAGCCGACATGGGTGCCAGTGAGCCGGGCCTCGTGCCGGATGAAGTCGGAGAGCAGGAGCCTGGGCTCGACTTGGCCCTCGTGGACCTCGCCGTTGATGGTGACGCGGACGTTGTGGCCGTGGCCCGCCATTCAGCGCCCCATCCTCGCTGCTGCCTCGCGACAGGCGCGGCGCGTGAGCGCGGCCACGAGCCTCTGGCGATACCAGGCCGGCGCGTGGGGATCGTCCGCCGGCTCGGAGGCTTCGGCTGCAGCGTTGCCCGCCGCCCCGCACGCATCGCCGTCCGTTCCCTGTTCTGCCAGCACCGCCTCCGCACCGCGCATACGCGCCGGCCCGTCGCCGGTGCCGGTGACCACGACGCGGGCGTCGATGCCGCCGTCGGCGGGCTGCAGCAGCACCACGACCGCGACGAGCGCGAAGTCCCCCTGGCGGCGCGCGGCTTCCTGGAAGGCCCAGCCGGTTCTCTCGGGCAGCAGCGGAATTCTGATCTCGGTCAGAAGCTCGTCCGGCGCGAGCGCCGTCTCCATCGTGCCCCCGAAGAAATCGTCGGCCTGGATGGTGCGCGACCCCTCCGGACCTTGCGCGGTCATTTCGGCGTCGAGCGCCAGCATCACCGCCGGCAACTCCGCCGCCGGGTCGTTGTGGGCGAGGCTGCCGCCGATGGTGCCGCGGTTCCGAATCTGGGGGTGGGCGATGTGGCCGATGGCTTCTGTCAGAAGCGGCCAGCCGCGCGCCACGTCGGGATCGGCCTCGACCGTCGCCTGCCGCGCCATGGCGCCAATGCGGAGCGCGCCATCATCGACCGCGATGTGTCTGAGCGCGGCGATGCGGTTGAGGTCGATCAATACGGCCGGCCGCGCCAGGCGAAAGTTGAGCAACGGCACCAGGCTTTGCCCGCCGGCGAGCGGCCGCGCGTCCGCCCCGTGCTGAGCCAGCAGGGCGACGGCGTCTGCCACCTCGGTCGGGCATTCGTAGGTGAACGGCGGCGGCTTCATCGCCCTCGGTTACCCGCTGTTGTCATGGACGCTGATCTTATACCGGTGGGTCAGTCCGCGCTCTCGTCGCCGTCGAACTCGGCATGGAGCGCGTAGATGAATTCCAGCGCATCCCGCGGCGTAAGGTCGTCGGGGTTGATGGCGGCGAGGCGGGTGCGGAGCGGATCGGGCGCGGGTTCCCTCGGCGCGGGCAGCGGACGGGCCTGGAAGAGCGGCAGGTCGTTCGCGAGCCTGGCGGCAGCAGTCGCCTTCTCGCCCTGCTCCAGCACCGCCAGCACCGCCTCGGCGCGGGCCAGCACCACCTCGGGCAGCCCCGCGAGGCGCGCCACGTGGATGCCGTAGGAGCGATCGGCCGCGCCGGGCGCCACCTCGTGCAGGAACACCACGCTCCCCTTCCATTCCTTGATCCGCATGGTGTGGCAGGCGAGCCGGTCGAGCTTTTGGGCGAGCGCGGTGAGTTCGTGATAGTGGGTCGCAAAGAGCGCCCGGCAGCGGTTGCTATCGTGCAGATGCTCGATCGCGGCCCAGGCAATGGAGAGCCCGTCGTAGGTGGCGGTGCCGCGCCCGATCTCGTCGAGGATCACCAGCGCGCGTTCGCCGGCCTGGTTGAGAATGGCGGCAGTCTCCACCATCTCGACCATGAAGGTGGAACGCCCGCGCGCGAGATCGTCGGCAGCGCCCACGCGGGAGAAGAGCCGGTCCACCACGCCGATGCGGGCGGAGGTGGCGGGCACGAACGAGCCCATCTGGGCCAGCACCGCGATCAGCGCGTTCTGGCGCAGAAACGTGCTCTTGCCGGCCATGTTGGGGCCAGTGACCAGCCATATTTGCCCCGCTTCGCCCAGATCGCAGTCGTTGGGAACGAAGGGGGTATCCCCGCCCGCGCCCATGGCCTCCACCACCGGGTGCCGGCCGCCCTTGATCTCGAAGGCGGTCGTATCGTCGACGATGGGCCGCGCATAGCGTCGCTCGACCGCGAGTTGGGCCAGCCCCTGGGCCACGTCGAGCGCGGCGAGCGCGCCGGCGGCCCGCGCGATGTCCTCCGCCCGGCGGACGACATCGGCGCGGAGGTCGTCGAAGTGCGCCTGCTCCAAGGCCAGCGCCTTGTCGGCCGCACCGGTAATCCGTGCCTCCAGCTCGCCGAGCTCGACAGTCGTGTAGCGCATGGCGCTCGCCAGCGTCTGGCGGTGGATGAAGGCCTCGGTCAGCGCCTCGGCCCGCTGCGGCGGCACCTCGACGTAGTAGCCGAGCACGTTGTTATGGCGCACCTTGAGGGCGTTGACCCCGGTCTCGGTGCGGTAGCGGGCCTCCAACCCGCCGATCAGGCGCCGGCTGTGGTCGCGCAGCTCCACCACCTCGTCGAGCGCCTCGTCGTAGCCGCGTGCGATGACGCCGCCGTCCCGGATGCTGGGCGGCGGGCTCTCCGCCAGGGCACTGGTTAGACGATCCACCAGGCTCTGGTGATGGCCGAGAGCCTTGAGATCGGCCGCGAGCGCGGGCGGCGGAGCCTGCAAAGCACCAGCCGCCTCGGTGCCGAGAACATCCCGGATCGCCGGAATCTGGCCGAGTGCATCCCGCACCGCGGCGAGGTCGCGCGGCCCGCCGCGACCCAGGCTGAGGCGTGAGAGCGCGCGCTCCACGTCCGGGCAGCGCCGGAGCCGCTCCCTGAGCCCGCTCCGGGCGCCTTCCGCCTCGACCAGGAAGCCCACGGAATCCAGCCGCTCGGCGATGACGGCCGGTTCGGTGAGCGGCGCGGTGAGCCGCTCCCTGAGCAGCCGGGCGCCCGCCCCGGTCACGGTGCGGTCGATCACCGAAAGCAGGCTGCCGGCGCTGCCGCCGTCCAGAGTGGCAGTGAGTTCCAGGTTGCGCCGGGTCGCGGCGTCGATCGCCATCGCAGCGCCCGTCTCGGTCGAGCGGAGCCGCGCGAGCCGTGGCATCTGGCTCTTCTGGGTGAGCTTGAGATAGCCGAGCACGGCGCCGGCGGCGGCGAGCTCGGCGCGTCCGAAGGAGCCGAGACCGTCGAGTGAGGCCAGGCCGTAGAACGCCGCGAGCGCCCGCCCGGCGCCGACGCTGTCGAAGAGGGAGCGCGGCTGGGGCGTCAGGGCCTCTTTCCACTCGGCGAAGAGCTCGAAGAGCGCCGGCGCCTCCAGCAGCGGCTCGGGCACCAGGATTTCGCCGGGCTCGAGTCGCGCGAGGGCCGCAGGCAGCGAGGCTTCGGAGACCCCCATCACCGCGAACTCACCGGTGGACATCTCGGCCCACGCCAGCGCCAGCGCGCCTTCGGCCTGGGCAAGGGCCGCGAGGTAGTTGGCCGCGCGCGCATTCAGGAGCGCGTCCTCGCTGAGCGTCCCCGGCGTTACCAGGCGGATGACCTCGCGGCGGACGACCGCCTTCGCGCCCCGCTTGCGGGCTTCCGCCGGGTCCTCCACCTGCTCGCACACGGCGACCCGGAAGCCCTTGCGGATCAGCCGCTGCAGATAGCCCTCTGCGCTCACCACGGGCACGCCGCACATCGGGATCTCCTGCCCTTGGTGCAGGCCTCGCTTGGTGAGCGCGATGTCGAGCGCCTCCGAAGCTTGGCGCGCGTCGTCGAAGAAGAGCTCGTAGAAGTCTCCCATCCGGTAGAACAGGAGGTGATCAGGGTGGGCGCCCTTGATTTCGAGATACTGCGCCATCATCGGCGTCGCCGGCTCGACGCGCCGCGCGCGTGGCCGGCCCCGGCGGGCGCCGCGGGCGGCGGCCGG